>JBAQHW010000035.1:0-3723 GCA_049288525.1 Xanthobacteraceae bacterium | reverse complement strand
GACATGGACGACGAGATTCCGTTCTAAAGTGTCGTTCCGGCCGAGCGAGCGTCGCGGGCGAGCGCCGGAATCCATAAACCCGGCATGGGTCATGGTGCCGCGGCGCCACCGCTTGCTTTTCGCCTATCGTAATTATGGATTTCGGGTTCGCGCCGCGCGTGCCCCGGAATGACACGATGCTCGATCTGATCTTCACCATTAAATTCGTGCATGTGTTCGCGGTCACTGCGATGTTCGGCGGCTGGATAAGCCTCGCCATCTTCATGGTGCTGGCGCACCGCTCGGGCAACACCTCGGTTGTTGCTTTGACGTCGCGCTTCGTCGTCAAGGTCGAACTGATGGTGGTGGCTGCCGCCGTCGTGCTGCAGCCACTCAGCGGCTTTCCGCTCGCTTATGCCATCGGGCTTTCGCCGCTCAACGAATTCTGGATCGTCCTTTCGAGCGCGCTCTACGTGGTTATTGTGGCCTGCTGGGCGGCGGCGCTTTACACTGAAATGCGTATCCGCGATTTGACGCGCGATGCTGCGCTCGCCGGTATGCCGCTGTCGGCCGCCTATCGCCGGCTGTTCCGGATTTGGTGCGCCTTGGCCTTTCTGCTTCTGATCGACTTGTTCGCGGTCTTTGCCCTGATGATCTGGCAGCCGCGGCTCGATAATTAGCTGATCGGCGCGACAGTCTTGCTTTGCTCAGCAAGCGCCGCCAGCGCTGGGCCCGCCAGCACATAAGTCAGGCATTCGGGCAACGCCAGAAAACCGGTGTGCTGGTAGAAGTTTCGCGCCGGATTGTCGGCCCGCACCGTCAACTCCACGATCGGGCTGCCGAGCTCCGCCGCGAAGGCTGCGACGCGGGTCACCAGGGCGCGGGCTACGCCGTGCGCGCGGTGAGCGGGATCGACAAACAGGTCCTGGAGAAAAACCACCGGGCCGTTCCAGCCGGTGAGCTTGCGCCGGCTGCACGTCGCCATCCCCATCACTTCGCCGGCGCCGTTACATTCGGCGACGAAGGCGGTGAAGCCGGCGTCCGGACCGAAGCCGTCGCGCAGCCAGTCCGCCGCGCTGGCGCGCACGGCGTGCAGCGAGTTCTCGGCGCTCGCCAGCGCGCGCTTGAGCCGCATCAATGCCGGAATATCGCGCGGCTCGGCGGCGCGGACGCAATATCCGCTCATACCCTGATGTCGAGGATGCTGCCGATCCTTCCGGTGGAATTGGCCGGAGGCCCTATGCTCTGCTGCAGCCCATCCACGTCGCTGATCGAGGGTGCCGAATTGCCATTATGCTTGTGCTGGTTAGGCGTTGGCGAGATTTGTTGAAGCTGCGGCTGCGGCGTTGCAATTCCCAGAACCGGCATGACGGGTCTCCCGAGCGAAAGGCTTAAGCGATCGTGAACGTCTATGGTTAACGAACGGTTAGTTCGCCGTTACGCGGCCGCCGGGTTTCCGCTGGTACCGCCGCGGCGCTTCTCCCAGAGCGAATCCCGATTTAACAGAATCGGGATTCGCTCTAGCTGTTTGTTTGAGCGTGTCCTTTTCGAAAAACCGGTTTCCACTCTTGCGGGACTTGCTCCAGAATGTTCAAGGGAAAATCGCGCGAATGCCGTCGACGACATATTGCACCGCCAGCGCCGCCAAGAGCACGCCAAGCAGCCGGGACAGCACGATATTGCCGGTGCGGCCAAGCAACCGGCTGATGCGTTCGGCGAAAATGAAACTAATGAAGCAAAAAATGGCGATAAGTATTACCACTGCAACGAGAACGCCGAGCAGGATGACGCGGCCTTCAGCCCGGCCGGCGAGCAAGAGGCAGGCGGTGATGGCGCCGGGTCCGGCGAGCAGCGGGATGGCCAAAGGAAAGGCGGCAACGTTGCGGACATGCTCCTCCACCGCTTCCTCGGCGGTTTGGCTTTCGCGCCGCATGCGCACGCCGAACACCATTTCGGAAGCGGTGGCGAACAACAACAGGCCACCGGCAATGCGGAAGGCCACCAGCGAGATTTCCAGCGTGTCGAGCAGCCAATTGCCGATCAGCGCCGCGCCGATCAGGATCGCGCCGGCAATAAAGCTTGCGCGCATCGCCACGCTGGTGCGGGCCGCGCGCGGCAGCCCCTCGGTCACGGCCAAATAGGTCGGCACGAGGCCGATCGGATCGACCACGACAAACAGCGTCAAGAGCGCCGAGACGGCGTAATCGAGCAACATGCAATGGCCTCGAAAGCCTGCGGCGTCCTTCCGGCAATAGCTGACCCTTAAAACTTCTCGCCGCTGCCCAAGATGGCAGGATTGCTAAAATCCGGCCACGGCCTCCAGCGTCTTGCCCGCTTGCGCGCGGCGGATCGCTTCGAGTTGCTGCGGCGAATGGCGCAGTTGGCCGATTTCCTTGGCGAATTCCGGTCGCGCCCGCAGTTTCTCCGCCCAGGCATGGACGTGTGGGTGCAGGCGTTCGAACGGATAATCGGCAAGCGAAAGCCGGTGCGCGTAAATGAACCAGGCAATGTCGAGCACGCTGAGATCGTTTCCCATCAGATAGGGCTGTCGAGCGAGCGTTTTGTCGAGCGCGTCGAACTCGGTCCGGAATTTCTGCGCCGAGACGCGGGCCCGTTGGTCGGGAAAGCCTTCCGTCGCGGCGCGCTGCCAAAACGCGATCTGCACCTGTTTCTCATGATCGTTGAGGCCGCCCACCGTGCCGCTGCCGTTCGCGCGATAGCTTTCCAGCGCCGCCGCCGGCTTCGGCGGTCCGGGCGGGGCGAACACGAAGCGGAAGCTCAGCGTGCGCAAATCGAGATGCAGATCGTCCTCGTGCTTGAGCAGGGCCGCGACCTCGGTCTCGTGGCCGGCGGGGACGAGCTTCGGCTCGGGAAACGTCCGTTCCAGATACTGGATGATGTCGTTGCTCTCGATGTGCACGGCGCCGTCGTGAATCAGAACCGGCACCAGCCCGCGCGGATTGATGCCGAGAAACCACGGCTGCATGTTCTCGTTGTTGGACAGATCGACCGGATGCGATTGCCAGGGAATGCCTTTGAGGTTGAGAAAGACGCGCAGTTTCTGCGAGCACGACGAGCCGGCGAAGTGCAGCACATGGACGCCCTTCCAGCCCAGCACCTCCCGGGTCTTGATGTCGCTGTCGACGAGCTGAACCATGGCGCACCTCTCTTGTCCGATTTTGCGCATTTTAGCGCATGATCCGGAAAAAAGCCTGTCCCCGGATTTGATCCGGGGATGGATGCCGGTTTTCCGAAAAGATCTTTGGTTTAGCACCCGGCCCGATTGCGCCAGCACGCTTTTTCTCGGTCAGTAACGACCGCGCTTTTGCCGTGACGGCCGGCTCGACCTCTGGCGTTGAACGGGGCCCGCGGCGGGCTCGGCGACGGCCACTGCGAGGCTCGCTTCCGCCCTCGCTCAGGCAAGCGGTGGGGCAGGCGGACAAGGGGGGCGGAGACGCTCCCTTAGCCTATTGAATTTCTTATGGAAAAACCCATGTAAGTGACGTCGATGACGGGTGGCCCTGCAGGGGCTGATCGGCTATAAAAATCGCACTCGATTCGTCAGGAATTTCACGCTTGCCAGACCAGGATGATACGCCGCCCAGCGGCGGCGAGGCTTCCGATATTCGCCCGGTTTCCATCACCGAGGAGATGAAGAAGAGCTATCTCGATTACGCCATGAGCGTGATCGTGGCCCGCGCGTTGCCGGACGCCCGCGATGGGCTCAAGCCGGTGCATCGGCGC
>JBAQHW010000034.1:0-5780 GCA_049288525.1 Xanthobacteraceae bacterium | reverse complement strand
CTTGCGTTTTGACGATGGCGCGCACCGCCGCGGCGGCCTGCTCCGGCGCGCGCGCAATCAGCGCGTCGGTCGTGGCGATGGTGGCGGCGGTATAGTTGAAGCACGCTTTCGGCCCGTCGCCGCGGCGCACGTCCAGAACCACGCTGCCGATGCCGCGGCGCACCGCGACTTCGGCGCCCATTCCGTTCGCCCAGAAACCGTCGATCTTGCGCTCTTCCAGCGCTTTCGCGGCGGTGACGCCGAAATTGACGCCGGCATCGAGCGAGCCGGGCACTGGCGCGATTTTGACCGTGTCGCGCTCGAGGTCGATACCGGCCTCGGCGAGCAAGCCGCGCAAACCTTTGTCCACCCACGGCGCGGCGCCGATGCTGCGGCCTTTGACGGCGGAAATGTCGCCGCGCTGCGCATGGAAATCCGCATGCATGACCAGGAACCAGTACATGCCCTGGGCCTGCGCGCACAACAGCTTCGCGCCGCGGAAATCCGCGAACGCGGCAAATGCCGAATGGGCCGAGCCGCCGACGAAATCCACCGCGCCATCGCGTAACGCGGCGTAGGCCTTGTCCACCGGGAAGATGAGTTCGAGCTCGACGTCGAGCCCTTCGGCCTTGAAGAAGCCAAGCTCAACCGCTGCCTCGGCCGGAAAATAGGAATTCGAGATCATATCCGGTACGGCGAGCTTCATGGGAATACTTTCATCCGTTCCGGAGCGAAGCGCAGAGGGGAGGGGACCATGCGCAACATGGTGGAGGGGGCGTCAGCCAGGAATCTCGTCGAACGTCACGCAGACGGCAGGCAGGATGGCCGGAGCCGGCGGCCAGCGCAAGCGAGCCCGCTGAGGGCCCGCTGGCATCGAAAACCCCGGACCAGCGCGAGCCAAATCCCAGGGTGGGCCTAGACGCCACCAGCACTATGGCCCGCAAACCCAAGCGGTCTTCTGCACCAGTGCCGCGTTCGGCATAGCGAGATTTTCCGCCGGCGTGGCAATGGCGGTTCCCCTCAGCAAGCAGCCGGCGCCCGCGGCTGCTAATGCCGTTCTCGATCTGTCGTTTCCTTCATAATGCAAAGGCCTAGCCTGCAAAAGGAACTGGCCTGCAAAAGGAATTGAGTCGCCTGCAAAGGTATTGAGCCGACGAAACTCTGTTTCCCAGTGCGACAAAAAGATCGGCAAAGTTCCGTATTTGGTTTGCTCAAAAAGCCGATGCAAGCCGGAACGGCTGACACCTCGATTCGTTTTCCCTCATGTAGCAATGGAGGGAACCATGGCAAACAACCCGCGACATTCTGAGCGAGAGTTACATTCCGAGCGAGAATCAATGGAAGGTGTGCAGACTGCAGCACGCAGGACCGCCGAGCAGGCGACCCGGACGATGGCGGATGCGACGGAGCGGACGGCGCAAGCCGGCGTCGACTCCATCAGACGCAATGCCGAAAGTGTCAGCAACCACTGGCGCTCCAACAGCGAAGCCGCTAACCGCCTTGCAGGACGCTCGATGGATCAACTCTCAAAAATGTTCGGCGTCAGCGACGACGCGGCTCGCGAAGCCATGCAGCGCTCGTCTGGCAATTTGCAGGCCTTGGTGGACAGCACGACGATTGCCGCCGGCGGATTGCAGAACGTCGCCGGCGAATGGATGCGCTTCACGCAGTCGCGCATTGAAAACAATATGAACCATTTCGACGATCTAATGGGCTGTCGGACGATGCACGATTGTCTGGCGCTGCAGACCGAGATTGTGCGCGACAATTTCGAGGCGCTGCTGCAAAGCGTTCGGCGAGCGGCCGAACTATCGACGCAAGTAGCCGATGAAGCAATGCGCAAGATTGGCAAGCCGCCGTTGGCACCGCAGTAACGGCGGTTGGCCGATTGGTCTTGCTTATAGTGCGAATGTGAACACCTGACCGGTAGAGCCTACGACTCTGGCTTGCGGTGGCCGTTACTTGCAGCGCGGCGGGGACGGCAAGGACGGCGCTCCGGAGATGCCGAACCCACGTTGACAATCGGCACTCTATTTTGTCGATAATGCCCTCTCACAAGGCGGGTATGCGTGCATCCCGCCTTTCAGGTTAGGGAGGATCACGCCATGAATCGGCCGCAGCAGGCATTTGTCCCCATTCTCGATCATCGCGGCCCGCCCCAGGTGCGCCGCTTCAATGAGCAGCGCTGGCTCATCGACAACATCATTCGCGCCAACGGCATCGATTGGGATCAGCCACGCTCGCTTTATATCCATTTGCCGTGCGGCATCGAGGCCAACGCGGACTTTGCCGGGATTCGCGAGCGGGTGAAGAAGATGGCCGATATCGGGCCGGCCTTCGCCGCCGTTGCTCGCCGCCGCGAGGCAAAAGCTGATGCCGCCGCCCAGGCCGATCACAAGGTCACCGCGCGGGACAATTTTTTCATGGCCGCGGTGCATTGGGGCGCGGCACAATGGCCCTATGACGAGAACGACGAGACCAATATCGCCTACAACAACAAGAAGCGTGAATGCTACGCCAAATACGCAACGCTTGCCGATCATCAAGTCGAGGCGGTTTGGGTTCCGTTTCAGGACAAGGCGATCCCGGCGTGGCTGCATCTGCCGCCCGGCTATAGCAGCGGCCGGCTGCCGGTAGTGATCGCGGTTCCCGGCATGGACAGCTACAAGGAAATTCAAGTCGCGCTTTACGGCGACAAGTATCTCAACCGCGGCATGGCGGTTCTGGCGATCGACGGACCGGGCCAATACGAGGCGCCGATGATCGGGCTGTATTTCAGCATGGCAAATTGGGTGGCGACGGGACCGGCTTTGGTCGATTGGATCGCCACACGGCGAGAACTCGACGCGACGCGCGTCGGCGTTGCCGGCACGAGCTTTGGTTCGCTATTCGGCACGGTACTCACCGCGAACGAGCGGCGTATCAAGGCCTGCGCGGTCATGTCGGTGTGCCACGAGCCGGGCTGCCACACGATCTTTCAGGAGGCGTCGCCGACATTCAAGAAGCGCTTCATGTACATGTCGGGCATGACCGACGAGGCCGAATTCGATCAGTTCCGCAAGGAAATTACCTGGGATGGCCACGCGGACAAGATCAAGGTGCCGTATCTCTGCGTCGCCGGTGAAGCGGAGGAACTCAGCCCGCTCGTTCATTCGGACCGTTTGATGGCGGCGCTGACGGGCCCGAAGCAGATGGTGGTCTATCAGGAGTCGCGTCATTCGGTAGGCAATGTGCCCGCGGCCAATCTCGGCCCGTTTCCGCCGATCCTCTTGGCCGACTGGCTGGCCGACCGGCTTGCCGGCAAGCCGTTCATCAGCGAACGCTGGTACGTCACCGGCTCCGGCGAAATCAATAAGGTGCCATATTGATTGTTATGGCCAAAATGCTTCATCCTACCTACCGCGGCCGACAGTCATATCAGCCACGACATGTCAGCCGTGACCAATGTCAGTTGCAACCGGGTCAGGCGGCGATGGCTTCGAGCCGGAGCCGCGTTACCCTCGGGCCGAAGCCACCGATGACGATAAAGACCACGGCCATGGCGCCGGCAATGAAGCTGAACACGCCGGTGGTGCCGTAATGGCCCAGCAGGAAGGCGATGATGAAGCCGGAAAAGATCGCCGAGAACCGGCTCCACGAATAGACAAAACCCACGGCCTGGGCGCGGATGCGCGTCGGATACAGTTCCGCCTGATAGGCGTGGAACGAGAACGACATCCAGTTGTTGCACAGCGTGATCAGGACGCCGCAGCCGATGACCTCGGTCGCGCCGGTCCCCTTGGCGAACAACAAGCCGAACACCGCAATGCCGACCGCCGCCCAGGCGATCTGCCACTTGCGCTCGAATTGATCGGCGAAAAACATTCCAACCAAAGGCCCGATCGGCGCTGCGATGGCGATGATGAAGGTGTAGACCAGCGATTTGGTCACGCCGACCCCTTGCGAGATCAACAGCGTCGGCACCCAGCTGGAGAAGCCATAATAGCCGACGGTCTGAAATAAATTATAGATCACCAGCATGACGGTGCGGCCGCGGTACTCGGGGTTCCACATCTCCATCCAGGCGCCGGGCTTGCGCTCGGCTTCGCCGGCGAGGATTTCCGGCGGCGGCAGCTCGACGCCGTCGGCGCGGATTTTTCGCTCCAACTCGCCGACGATGGCGTCAGCCTCCGCGGTACGGCCGTGCTGCTCCAGCCAGCGCGCCGATTCCGGCAAGCTTCGGCGAATCCACCAGATGACGAAGGCGCCGATCGAGCCGATGATCACCACCCAGCGCCAGCCGTCGAGCCCGAGGATGGTCTGCGGCACCAGTTGCCAGGCCAGGAACGCCACCACCGGCACGGCGGTGAACATGACGAACTGATTATAGGCGAAGGCCGGGCCGCGCTGATCCTTCGGCACCAGTTCGGACACGTAGGTGTCGACATTGACCAATTCGACGCCGAGCCCGACCGAAGCGATGAAGCGCCACAGATCGATACTTTCCGGCGAATTCTGAAATGCCATGATGAAGGCGCCGATCGAGTACCATAACAGCGCGAAAGTGAAGATGGAGCGGCGGCCGAAGCGGTCGGCCAGCCAGGAAAAGGCGATGGTGCCGACGAAGAGGCCGAGGAACAGCGCGGCGACGAAGCTGGCGAAGCCGTGCAGATCGAACAGGCCCGATGTCGTCGGCTTGAACAGGCTGGCCTTGAACAGGCCGATCGCCACATAGGCGGTGAAGAACAGATCGTAGAACTCGAACCAGCCGCCGAGCGAAACGAGCGTGACCAGCCGGCGCGTATGGCGCGACGCCGGCAACCGATCGAGCCGTGCCGCCACTGTGACAGTCGTATCTGTCGCCATGTCGTCCCCCCTTATGGCCGGCGCCGCATTCGCCGGCATACCGCGATCTTAGCCAGCCGCTGTCTCAAGTCATCGGCTTAGATAGCATATCCGGCCGTGCCGCGTGCATGACCTCAAGGCGGCGCCGGTGATGGCCGTGGGCACCGGCAGAAGATCGTGCCGGCCGGCGCGGCCCGCCAGCGGGCTCGAGATCAAGGTGCCGATGACATAGCCGACGCGATTGAAAAGAACCGGCAAGCCGGTGTAAGGGGCCGCCTCGGGCGGCGTGCAATCGGGGATAATCTCGGTGCAGGTCTGGATGAACGCGACGTCGATGTCGAAAATATCGTAGAAGGTGAAGAGAATGATCCGCTCTTTAGCTTGAAGTGTGTCTCATGGATGTTTTCGAAGCCGTCGATTCCCGCCTGTCCTGCCGCTGGTTTCTCGACAAGCCGGTCGATCCGGCGATTGTGCGCGATCTGATCGCCCGGGCGGCGCGCGCCGCCTCCGGCGGCAATTTGCAGCCCTGGTACGTTTATGCGCTGACCGGGGAGCCGCTTGCCGCGCTCAAACAAAAGGTCGCCGCTTTCATCGCCGGGCGCGACGCGCGCCATGTCGATGCCGAATATCCGATCTATCCGAAAGAAATGTGGGAGCCTTACAGGGGCCGCCGCGACTATCACGGCGTGCAGCTTTACGGCGCGCTGAATATCGACCGCGGCGACGCCGCGGCGCGGCTTGTGCAATACGAGCGCAACCTCATGTTCTTCAATGCGCCGACCGCCTTGTTCATCGGCATCGAGCGCAAGCTCGGCCCCGGCCAATGGACCGATCTCGGCGGTTACATCCACGCGCTGATGTTTCTCGCCCGCGGCTACGGGCTCGACACTTGCGCGCAGGAATCCTGGGCGCGCATGCATGCGGTGGTGAAGCCGTTCGTCGGCATGCCGGCGGAGCAGATACTGTTCTGCGCGGTG
>JBAQHW010000033.1:0-6719 GCA_049288525.1 Xanthobacteraceae bacterium | reverse complement strand
TCTGGGTGAAGATGCTGGCGATCCCCTATCGCTTCCTCTACCCGAGCGCGATGTTTTTCGTTTGCATCGGCGTCTACGCCGCCAACAACGACTTCTTCCAGGTTGGCGAAGTCGTCGTCATCGGCATGTTCGGCTACATCCTGCTGCGGCTCGGCTTCCACCCGGCGCCGATCCTGCTCGGCTTCGTGCTCGGACCGCGCTTTGAGGAGAATTTCCGGCGGGCGCTGCTGATTTCCCGCGGTAACCTGGGCGTGTTCGTCGAGCGGCCGATCAGCGCCGTGTTCATCGCAATGTGCGTGATCCTGATCGGCTCGCAGATCTATATCCGCCTGAAGGGATCGAAGCCGCCGATCGAGCCGTCGCTGCAGCCGCACGAGGAGCAGCCGCCGATCACCGCCGAGATGCGCACGCCCGCCGAATAGCGGACCTGCCGCACTCTAAGCCGGTACGCCGCGCAGGCCGCGGTTAAGCACGCGCTCAAGTCGATCGGAGAACGCCTTGGCGTCGGCCGGCCGGTCGCCGTCGCGCAGCCGTGCCTCGTCGAACAAGAGTTGCGCCGCATCTTCCTTGAAGCCGCGATCGCCGTCGCCGAGCGCCGCCAACGCGACGATAAGCTCGTGCCGCGGATTGACTTCGAGGATTGGCTTTGACGCCGCGCCGAGCCGGCCGGCACCGGCCAGGATGCGTTCGAGGCCGCGGTCAGGCCCGGAATCCGGCGCCACCAGACAAACTGCACTGTCGGTGAGGCGTTCGGAGGCGCGGACCTGCGTCACCGCCTCTCCCAGCGTTCCCTGCACGAAGACCAGAAACTGTTTCACCGATTCCGAGATGTCGGTCGTCGGCTCCGGCGCGGTATCCAGCCGCGGGATGAGCGCCAAGTCGGGGGCGCCTTGGGTCACCGACTTGAACGGTTTGCCCTCGAAGCCTATGCCCGGCATGACCCAGAACGTGTCGACCGGATCCGGCAATAGCAGCACCTCGATGCCGCGGGCGCGGAAGCCTTCGAGATGCGGCGAGGATTGCAGGCGGCCGATATCGTCGCCGGCGAGATAATAGATCGAGGTCTGGTTGGGCTTGAACTGAGCGACGTAATCCTTGAGGCTGCGCCAGCCCTCGGGCGACGCCGTGGTCTTGAAACGGGCGAGCTTGAGGAGCGTGTCGCGGCGCTCGAAATCCTCGTAGATGCCTTCTTTGAGGACGGCGCCGAACGCCTCCCATATCTTGCCGTAGGTCGCCGGCTCCTTGTCGGCAAGCCTTTCGAGCTCGGACAAGACGCGGCTGGTGACGCCCTTTTTGATCGCTGCGAGCAGCGGGCTCTCCTGAATCTTCTCCCGCGACACGTTGAGCGGCAAATCGGCGGAGTCGACCAGGCCGCGCACGAAGCGCAGATAGCGCGGCAAAATCTCGACGTCGTCGGCGATGAAGACGCGCTTGACATAGAGCTTGATGCGGCCGGCGCGATCGGGATCGAACAGGTCGAACGGCCGCGTCCCTGGAATGAACACGAGCGCGGTATAGTCCTGCCGGCCTTCGGCGCGGAAATGAATGGTATGCACCGGCTCGTCGAAGGCGAGCGCAATGCCGCGGTAGAAATCGGTATAGTCGGCGGCGGCGATGTCGGCCTTGGGCCTGGTCCACAGCGCCGCGCCGTCGGTGATTTCGGCCGGCTCAGCGCCGGGCTTGTCGACGATCGCGATCGGCACCGGCACGTGGCCCGATTGCGATTTGATCAGCGGCTCGACCGTCGCCCGCTCGGCATATTGCCTGGCGTCTGCCAGCAGATGCAGAACGACCCGGGTGCCGCGTTTGGGTGCTTGGGCGTTGCCGTCCGCCGCCGCCTCAACTGCCGACACCTCAAATGAGCCTTTGCCGTCGGACGACCAGCGCCAGGCTGCGGCCGTTCCGGCGCGGCGTGAAATCACCTCGACCCGCTCGGCCACCATGAAGGCGGAGTAAAAGCCGACCCCGAAACGGCCGATCAGCGCATTGTTCTCGCCGTCGCCTTCCTTCTGACCGGCCTCGATGCGATCGAGAAACGCCTTGGTGCCGGAGCGCGCGATGGTGCCGAGCGCCTCGATCATGTCGTCGCGGCTCATGCCGATGCCGTTATCTTCGACGGTAAGCTGTCCGGCGCCGGCGTCGAGCGCCAGCGTGATACGCGGCGTCGGATCGTCGCCGAGCAGCGCCGGTTCGGCGATGGCCTCGTAGCGCAGCCGCTCGCAGGCGTCGGCGGCATTGGCGATCAGTTCGCGCAAAAACACCGATTTGTCGGAATAGACCGAGTGCACCATCAGTTGCAGGAGCTTGGCGACGTCGGCCTGGAAAGGGTGGGCTTCGAACGGACCGCCCTCGGATGTATGATCGGCTTGCTTCACTTCGGCGTCAGTCATCGGCGGTTCCCCAGTCTCGATATCGCAGTAATCGATGTCGCATTTGCTGGTTTCGAGATAGGGAAATCGGCAATCGATTCAAGGCCGGCGCGCCGGCGATTCGGTGAGACCTCGAGCGATCTGCCACGGCGCGGTGTCGGCAGCGCCGGCCCCGCGGTTTTCGCCGTCAAAACTTCAATATGGTTGGTCGCCATTGATGGTGCAGCGGCGCATCACGCGTTTGAGGCTTGCTTCGTCGAACGGCGTGGCGCGGTGCAGCGTGCAGCGGTTATCCCACACGATGCACTGGCGCGGCTTCCAGCGATGTGAATAGACCCGCGGCGGTGGCGTGATCATCGCATTGATGTCCTCGATCAGCGCGCGGCCCGTTTCGTAATCCATGCCTTCGATCCGCTCGGCATGGTCGCCCAGAAAAATTGCCTTGCGTCCGGTCTCGGGATGGGTCCGCACGATCGGGTGCGCGACCGGCGGCACTTCGGATTTCTGCTGCGCCGTCAGCAAATCCTCGCCATGGCGGCGGGTGCGGGAAAAGTCGAGATTGTGAACGGCGCGCCGGCCCTCGATTTGCGCCTTCAGCGCCGCCGGCAGAAAATCGTAGGCCGAATACATGTCGGCAAATTCGGTTTCTCCGCCGGCCGGCGGCACGATTTCCGAATACATCATCGTCGCCTGCCCGGTACGTTCGCGCCATGAGCCGTCGGTATGCCAATACAGCGTGCCCTTGTCCGGATGCTTGCCGCTCGGATTGCCGTCCTTGTCGAGGTTGGAGAGAAAGTAGATTTCCGGGAATTCCCTGGTGCCGTATTGGCCGCTCAGCACGTGAATCTGCACCTCGCCGAAATTACGCGCGAACGCGACCTGGGTGGCCGGCGGCAGATCGACGTCGCGAAACAAAATGAGCTGATAGTCGAGAAACGCTTCGTAGACCTTGGCGAACAACTTCGGCGACACCGCCTGTTCGAGCGTGATGCCGGTGATCTCACAGCCGAGAACGGGATGCAGCGGAGTCACCGTGAACGGCCACTCGCGCCGCGCCCGCGCCCGCGCCTGCGCCTGCGATTGAAGCTGGGCTTGCGTCATGACGTCCTCTCCGCTGCGTTTCTTATCCCCACCGGATTATGGCACCGGCGGGCCCTTCTTCCTAGGGCCGCGGCTGACAGGTTCCAATTGACGCACAGCGCCTAATTGCCTTGCGGGGGGCTCGCGAACCGGGGATGATCGGCGCTCGCCGAAGGAAGCCGGCGGCCGCAAAGAAAAAACAAAGCGGCACTTGGGGAGGGAACGATGAACGTCTTGCGTGCCTACGCAGTGCTGTTGACCGCATGCCTGTTAACTGCCGGCGCCGCCTCGGCGCAGCCCTATCCCACTCGTCCGGTCACCATGATCGTGGCATTCCCGCCCGGCGGCGCCGACGACGCCACCGCGCGCATCCTTCAGGACCCGCTGCAGAAGGCGCTGGGCCAGCCGATCGTGATCGAGAATATCGGCGGCGCCGGCGGCATGATCGCCGCCGCCAAGGCGGCCCGCGCCGAGCCCGATGGCTACACCATCCTGCTGCACCAGCCGGCGCTGGCGGCTGGCATGACGCTCTATCCGGATCGCACCTTCGACGCCGAGAAGGATTTCGTCCCCATCGGCCTTGTCAACATCACCTCGAATACGCTGGCGGGGCGTCCGACGCTGCCGGCGAATAATTTCAAGGAGTTGCTGGGCTGGATAAAAAAGCACAACGGCAACATCAAAGTCGGCCATCCCGGCGTCGGCTCGTTCGGTCATCTAGCCGACGTGCTGATCATGCAAGGCCTCGGCGCCAAGGTCACGCAGGTACCCTATCGCGGCGCCGGTCCGGCGCTCGTCGACCTCCTCGGCAACCAAACGGATCTGAGCATCATCGCCTCGGTCGTGGCCGGGCCATTGGCCAAGTCCGGCAAGATCAAGGTGTACGCCATCATCGGCAAGAAGCGGTTCTCGCAGTTGCCGGACGTGCCGACGTTCGGCGAACTCGGCTACACCAAGCTCAATGTCGATTTCTGGCATATGCTGCTGGCGCCGGCGGGGACGCCAAAGCCGATCATCGACAAGCTCAACGCCGCGCTGCGCACGGCGTTGGCCGATCCCAAGCTGCAGAAGACCTATGCCGACGGCGGCATCTACGAATACCCGGCCGACCAGGAAACGCCCGAGGCCTCCGCCGCTCTGCTCAAGAAAGAAATCGCGCTGTGGGGCCAAGTGATCCGCGACAACCACATCGCCGGGCAATAGCAGTCTTCACCGCACGAACTTGTAGCGGAAGCGTTCGCCGTCGGCCTCGATGAGGCCGGCGGTCGGATGCGGGAAATGCACCGGCAGCACGAATTTGCCGGTGTCGGCGGTCTCGCGTAGGAACTTGCGGCGCGAGCGCGCCGCCTCGTTGGCATCCCAGTCGAAAATCGTCGACCATGACGGCTCGCGCACCTGCAGCGCGTGATGCATCAGGTCGCCGACCACGGCCGCCTGTTGCCCGCGCGAGCGGATATTGACGCAGCAGTGGCACGGCGAATGGCCGGGCGTGAGAATGAGCGAGAACGTATCGTCGAGCTGATAATTCTCGTCGACCAAGAGCGCCTGCCCCGCAGCCACCACCGGCTCGCAGTTGAAGCCCCAGACATTGCCGCCGCCGCCGGGCCGGTTCTCGCCGCGCTTGTTGGATTCTTCCCAGGCGGCGTATTCGCGCTTGTGGAAGATATATTTCGCCTTCGGGAAGGTCGGCACCCATTTGCCGTCGCGCAGCATGGTGTTCCAGCCGGTATGATCAATGTGTAGATGCGTGCAGAACACGTAATCGATGTCGTCGAAGCGCAGCCCCGCGGCGCGAAAGCCGTCGAGCCACGGCTGTTTGGGAAAATCCATCGGCGGCGGATAGCCCTTGTCCTCGCCGGTGCAGGTATCGATCAGGACCGTGTGGTTGGGCGTGCGCACAATGAAGGTCTGATACGTGATGACCATCTTGCCGGAGACAGGGTCGAACACTTCCCGGTCAAGTTCCGCCAAATGCCGTTTGCCGGTCTCCGCATCGTAAGCCGGGAACATTTCTTCCGGCTTTCGCCACGGCCCATCGCGTTCGATGATGCTGGTGATGGTGACGTCGCCGATCGCAAGCTGCTTCATGCTTCCCCCCTCCCCAATTCGTTGCCGCGTAGCGCGCGAAAATGCACACGGCTTCCTTGGCGGTGTTTTGCCCGCAGCAGAAAAAACTTGGCCCGGGCAAGCCCGGGCCAAATCTTAGCATAAAGATCGAATCAGTTGCGGCGGCAGTGGCCGTACCGGCCGCGATGCCAGCCGCGGCCGCAGCCGCCGGCGACATGAATCACCTGGCTCGAATTCGAGACGCCCTTGAGCGGGGCAGCCGGCATAGCCTGGGCGCTAAACGCCATGAAGGTGAATAGCGCGGCAATCGAAGCAAGCAAGGCAAGTTCTTTGCGCATGGATTATTCTCCCGGAGGATTGACGACGCGAAAGCTGAACACACTGTGCCGGCAATGGCAATGGTCCCACGGCTCAGGCCGCCGGAATCGCCGCCACCTTCTCATTGGTTCCCGTCTCCGGCATCAGCGCCGCGGCCTTCAGGCCTTCTTGCACCTTCGGCACCGTCACCTTCACATCCGTGATCGGTAGGCCGTGCGTCGGCGCGATGACCTTGACGTTAAGCCGCGCGATCAGATGGTCGAGCCGGTCGCAATAGACGTTCATGTCGGCGAATTTAGTCCAGAACAGCGCGAGGTCGGCGAAGGTCGACGACACGTCCGGCAGATCGAGCGACACCGCTTCCTCGGCAACGAGGCCGCAATGACCGTCCTCGTGATAATGGCTGTAGGCGAAGCCGTCGCCGGGAAACAGCACGCGCTCTATGGTGTCAAAACCCCACCAGGTAGTGCGCAGATCGCGGATCACCGGCTCGACCGCCATGAAGCCGCGGCCGCCCAGATCGATCACGTCCCCCTCCTGCATGGCGCGCATGCGGTGTTCGTACTGTGGAAAGGCGAGATGATAATCGGACACGTCGCCGACCAGGAGCGCGTCGGGAAAGCCTTTAAGGATGCGGCCGAGCCCGCCGCAATGCGGCGTTTCCTGGTGGGTCACAAACAGATATTTGAGCGGCGCCACGCCGCGCGCGAACAGCGCGTTCAAATGCCGCTCGATGACGGGAAAATCCTTCGGGTGGCCGGTCTCGACCAGGATCGAGGCGTCGTTGCCCGCGATTAGGAAGGCGGCATTATAGCCGTGGTAGGCCTTGCCCTTGTGGCGCTGCGCCAGGCAGTCGCCGATCCAAAACACGCCGGGCGCAATCTC
>JBAQHW010000032.1:0-2538 GCA_049288525.1 Xanthobacteraceae bacterium | reverse complement strand
GGCTCGGCTCTGCGGGGCATAGGCCGCATCCCAACGGCCATCGGCTTTTGCACGGGCGACTTCTTCGAGGCCGGATTGCTTCATTCGGCCATCACCGATGAGTTCGTTTGCACGAATGCGATTGTTCTCCGACCACTTGCTGGTCGCCTTGCGAGGCGTGAACCGAGTCAGCCAGTATTTCTCGTCAAGCTTGCCGAGTTGTCCGTCGATCCATCCATGGCAAAGCGCGCAATCAATCGCGTCTTGCTTCGAGATAGTGCGAACGCCAGATGTTTTTTTGGCGAACTTCAGCCAAGCGCCCTGCGACGAAGCCGGCTGTACCGCAAGCCAGTCCTCAAAGGCCTTTGACGTTTGGAATTCCAACACAAGCAATTTTGCGAGCGATGTCCCCACGGAAACTCAACCCTTCGTTGGTCGCGTCGTCGCCATGCTATTCGGAGCCAACGATCTCGGCCAGCTCGTAGCCTACCGGCTACGGGCGACTTGGGGCGAAGCTTAGGCGGCTTCCGCCAGGGCATATTGCCGGCAGTGATCCAGATAGGCGGCTTCGTGCAAGGCAATCAGCTCGACGACGCTCGACCACAGCCATGACGGGGCGTCCAGCGAAGCCTTGTGATTTTTCGACAGATCGGACAGCCATGCGCGCCGCACGCTCGATGTCATTTGGCGTCCATGCGCGCGGCCGACGACGCCCGCCAGATAGCGCGCCAAGCTCATCGCTTCCTGCCGCGTCAAACGATCGATTCCGATTTTCAGGTCTTGCGGCATCAGCTCCCGCACCACGACCGCTTTGTCGAGCAGTCTTGCCGCGATCATCCGCTGTCCGAGATTGGGCGAAAGCGCCTTGGCGCCGGTCACCACGCGCACCGCGTTGTCGCGCGGCATCTGGGTCTTGGTAGCTCGGGGCGCTGCCGGCGCCACGCCCTCTTTGACGTCGACCAGACAAAGGCTCGCGCCTTTGCCGCCGCCGACCCGCAGCAAGCACGCATAGCGCAGCCGCCCAAGCGAACTGCATCCCTTCAGCCAATAAGCGGCATCGAGCAGTTCGAGCGGATCGTCTGCGGCGTGGCCGCGAAGCGCGGTCAGCACGGAGCGTACGGAGTCGTCTGCGAACATCTCGCTCAAGGCTTTGCGCTCCGGCGGCGTCAGCGCCCAAAACCGCTTACCGAGCGGAATCTCGGGCTTAACGGTATCGAGGCGTTCTTCCGCCAGATGCCGCCATCGCCGCCGCGTGGATCGCGCCAGAAGCTGCTGAATGGCCTTGGGCCGATGCGAGCTGTCCTTGTCGGCGTCGAAATTTCCGGCCAGGGCGGACTGGTAGCCGGCGATAAGCTCTTCGAGAATACGCGCAGTCGTCACGCCGGGCAGGTCCGATCCGCGTGCCGCCGACGCCAGCGACAGGCCGAGCCGGATCAAATCATGCGCCGGATTGCCGATGACGGTCTGATCGAGGTCCCTGATCTGCACCAGGACGCGGCCCTTCGCATCGGCCAGCGGACCGAGATTGCCGACATGACAATCGCCGCAAATCCATACCGGAGGACCTTCCGGCAATTTACCGCGGCTGTTCTCCAGCCACTCGTAGAACTTGACGGTGCTGCCGCGCACATAGGCGTGCGCGGAGTCCGCCATTTTGAGATTCCGGGTCTGCGCCAGAATCCGTTGCCGGTCTTCCAGCTTGATCACTGGTTGCGCCGGCGCCGGCGTTCGTCAAATCCTGCCGAGCAAGACCAGGATCAGAATGATGACGATGATAAGGCCGAGTCCACCGCCGCCGTAATAGCCGGTGCCATAGAATGGACCGCCGCCAAAGCCGCTAAAGCCGCCTAGCAGGATGATCACCAGGATGATGAGAATAATAGTGCCGATCGACATGGCTTTGCCCCTTAGATTTGAACGATGAATAGCTTGATGACGACCTTAACGAACCAAACGCCGTTGCTACGCGACTTTAGCTCCGCATCGAGAAGAAACTTTGCTTCCGCGGAGCTTCTCGTTTGCTCAATGCGAAAACAGCGCCAGAAGGATGATGATCGGGATCGGTACGCCAAGCAGCCAGAGAAGTATGCCTCTACCCATGATGTGCTCTCCTTATAGGACTCTGGGGGTGAGAACGCGGTCGTTCCAGGTGCCGTCGCGCAACGAGCCGCCTTCGACCGCGGCAAGGCTTGCCGCAAATGCGCCGAACAACATGGCAGCCGTCAGCCAGAACGACAGCTTCGCTGCGCCCTTGCGGGCGTTGTCGGCGTCGGTCTTGGCTTCGGTCACCACGGCGTCGACGCGTTTCTCGGCGTCGGCCTGGCTCATGCCGGTGCGTGCAGCAACAAGACCAGCGACATAGGTGTTGTCGGCCTTGCTCAGACCGGCATGGTCGCGAAAGTCGGCCGTCCACAGCCGCACGACTTCGGCGCGGGTCTGGTTGAAATTGGCGTTGCGCGGCGGCGCGGGGGTCGCGCCTCCCGCAGTTGCCGGCGGCGCGGCATTGGTATCGGCGGGACTGGCGGCCGACGGCGCCGGCGATGCCGGCTGCGCGGCGGC
>JBAQHW010000031.1:0-6177 GCA_049288525.1 Xanthobacteraceae bacterium | reverse complement strand
CAGATCTACACGATGGCCGGCATGGTGACGAAGCTGCATCTCGAGGCCAAAGCACCCGGAAGTTTCCGCGGCGAAAATACCCAATACAACGGCGACGGCTTCTATCAGCAGAAATTCATCGCGCGGGCGATGACGCCGGCGGATTTCAAGGCGTGGGGCAAGCGTGTTGCCACTCGCGGCGTGCCGCTGTCCGCCAAAGTGTATCGCGCGATCGAGCAGAGAAGCACCGTCGACGATACCGACAAGGCGCTTGGCGTTGGCGGCATGCCCGACGGCACCCTTTACCTTTCGCGCGTGCCGGCGGGCCTGTTTCGAACCGTCGTCCGCTCGTTCCACGGCGGGCCGCGGGTGGCGGCGATGCTGGCCGCGCAGGCAATGAGCGCACCAGCCTCCGTGGCCGCGCTCGCGGTCGGAACGGAACGAAGGCGATGACAGCGGTTCATTTGATATTCGGCCGCCTCGGCTTCGACAGTCTGCCGTTCTGGGACGCGCTGCGTGACCCAACCTTCGGCAACATCGTCAACGACGCGATCGCCACCTTTGCCGCATCGATCGTGCTGTTCGGTGCGGCGCTGACCGCGCTGCTGATCACTTATTACGGCAAATGGCGGGTGTTGTGGTCGGAGTGGCTGACCAGCACCGATCATAAGCGCATCGGCGTCATGTATATCGTGCTGTCCTTCGTCATGCTGGCCCGCGCGCTGATCGAGGCGGCGCTCATGCGCGCCCAGCAGGCGTTCGGTCTCGGCGGCGGCTTTCTCTCGCCCGAGCATTTCGGCCAATTGTTCAGCACGCACGGCTCGATCATGATTTTCTTCATGGCGATGCCGTTTCTCACCGGCATGATCAACTTCGTCATGCCGCTGCAGATCGGCGCGCGCGACGTCTCGTTTCCGGTCATGAACTCGGTCAGCCTGGGGCTTACGACGGCGGGCGCGTCGTTGGTCATGATCTCGCTGGTGCTGGGCAAGTTCTCGACCGGCGGCTGGAGCGGCTATCCGCCTTACACCGAAACGGCGTTCAATCCCGGCGTCGGACCGGATTACTGGATCTGGGCGATATCGCTCTCGTCGCTCGGATCGATGCTGACCGGCATCAATTTTGCCGTCACCATCTACAAGCAGCGCGCCCCGGGCATGACGTTCTTCCGCATGCCGCTGTTCACCTGGACGGCGCTCTGCACCAGCATCCTGATGATTTTCGCAATGCCGCCGTTGACGGTCGCCACCGCGCTGCTCGCGCTCGACCGCTATCTCGGTTTTCATTTTTTCACCAACGGCTTCGGCGGCAACATGATGAATTATGCCAATCTGTTCTGGCTGTTCGGCCACCCCGAAGTCTACATTCTCATCCTGCCTTCCTTCGGCATCTATTCCGAGGTGTTTTCCACTTTTTCGGGAAAGACGCTGTACGGATACGTATCGCTGGTGCTCGCGACCATGTCCATCGGCGTGCTGTCCTTCACGGTGTGGCTGCACCATTTCTTCACGATGGGGCAGGGCGCCAACGTCAATGCCGTCTTTGGCACCGCCACCATGCTGATCGGCATCCCGACCGGCGTGAAGGTCTATGACTGGATTCTGACCATGTACCGCGGACGGGTGCGTTTCACCGTGCCGCTGGTCTACGCGCTCGCGTTCATGCTGCTGTTCGTCATCGGCGGCCTGACCGGAATCATCCTCGCCAATCCGTCGCTCGACTACCAGGTTCACAACACGCTTTTTCTAGTTGCGCACTTCCATAACATGCTGATTCCGGGGCTCTTGTTCGGGATGCTGGCCGGTTATCACTTCTGGTTTCCGAAAGCCTTCGGTTTCCGGCTTGACGAGCGCTGGGGCATGATCGCGGCGCTGTGCTGGATCGTAGGCTTCGTGCTGGCGTTTTTTCCGCTCTATGCGCTCGGCCTGCTCGGCTATCCGCGCCGCACGCTGGCCTTCTTCAACCCGGTCTATCTGCCCTACATGATCGTCGCTTTCATCGGCGCGCTTGTCGTCCTCGCTGCTTTCGCCAGCATGGTGATCCAGCTCATCGTATCGGTGCGGCGCCGCGAAGCGCTGCGTGTTCCGGCCGGCGACCCTTGGGACGGCCGCAGCCTCGAATGGTCCATGGCGGCGCCGCCACCGGAGTACAATTTCGCGGTGCTGCCCACGGTGACCAGCCGCGATGCCTTCATGCACGCCAAGGAGACTGGTCACGCCCACACCGTGCCGGCGAGATTCACCGGCATCAAGATGCCGAAAAACAGCGCCATGGGTGTCTTGGTCTGTGTCGGCGGCGGATTCCTCGCTTTCGGCCTGGTGTGGCATATCTGGTGGCTGTGCATGGTCGCAGTGCTGGCGCTTTGCGCCGTCACCATCGGCCGCGGCTTTGCCCGCGATACCGAAAAGATCATTCCGGCGTCCGAGATCGAGCGCGACCATATGCGCTGGCTCGCAACAGTGGCGGCAAGCCGGCCGGTCACGCGCGCGCGAGAAATCGAGCCGGCCAATGACGGCCGCGCGGCGCCGCCGTTCCTGGAGGCGGCCGAATGAGCCCGCCCGCCGTCCGCCATCCCGGCATTCTGCTCGGCCCCGGGCATCCGGACATCAACGAGACCGCCGAGGAAATGCTGTTCGGCTTCTGGGTCTTCTTGATGAGCGACGCGATCGTCTTCGGGCTGTTGTTCGCGACCTATGCCGCGATGCTGCACAATACCGCCGGCGGGCCCGGACCGAAGGCGCTCTATGACATCAAAAGCGCGTTCATGGAGACGCTGGCGCTGCTGTCGAGCAGCTTCACCTACGGGCTTGCGTTGCTGTCGCTGAAATATCGCACCAGGAGCGATCCCCTGATCGCCTGGCTGGCCATTACTCTCGGCCTCGCGATCATCTTTCTCGGTCTCGAAGTGCACGATTTCATCTCGATGTTCCATAAGGGCGGATTCCCGGAGCGCAGCGGCTTTCTCTCGGCTTTCTTCGCGCTCGTGCCTCTGCACGGATTGCATGTAACGTCGGGCTGCATCTGGATGCTGGCCTTGATCGCCCAGATCAAGGTCCGTGGCATCGACAGGGACGTGAAGCTCGGGCTCTTACGGCTCGGGCTGTTCTGGCATTTTCTCGATATCGTCTGGATTGTGATCTTCTCGGTCGTCTATCTCGGAGGACTGGCATGACCGAGACGCGCGTGCAGAAAAGCCCACCACAGCGGGGCGCGTTGAACGACGCAATCTGGGATGTAGCGCTCGGCGTTGCCGTGTTTGCGGCCGGCTTGATGCTGACGCGCCTCTTCAAGCCGGCGCGCCTCGTCGAACACGGCAGTCCCGAAAATCTGGAGCGATATTCGCGGGAACTGCGCATCTACGTGATCGGTTTCGGCCTGGCGCTGGCGCTGACGGTCGGCCCGTTCGCGCTGGTCTATTGGTCGGTTCTGTCGCCATTCTGGCTTTTCATCGCCATCGGCGCCTTCGCGCTGGTGCAGGTGGTCGTGCATTTCCGGTGCTTCCTGCACATCGATCCGCCGAAGCAGAAGAACGACGACCTCCAGCTCATCCTGTTTTCAAGTCTGATTCTGTTGCTCATGGTCGGCGGCACGATTTGGATTCTGGCGAATCTCGCAATACGGATGCACTAAGCGCAAAGGCCCGCCAATTGGCTTGTCGAGACCAATGGAGGACCAATAAAGCGGCCCAACTAAAGAATCGCGGGCGCGATTGAAAAATACCGTTTACGCTTCAAGGGGCGGCGTTCGCCTGTCCTTTGTGTAACCTATTCCTTGCCCGGGATTTTGGACTTCTTTCCGGGCCCACCATTCTTCAGCTCGCGCAGCGATGCGAAGGCGGGAGGTGCAAAAGCGCCGTGAGCTTCGGTCGGCAAGCCATTTCGCGGGAAAAATCATTCGCCGCATTCGCGGCGATGCGGAAGGCGACGCTGCCGTGGCGGACCGTCGAACGCGGCGGCAGCGTAGCAGCCGAAATCAAACGCCGAGAGACGCCGCCACCAGCGTATCCGTTTCCATGTCCTGATCGCGCACGGCACCGATCAATTCGGACACTCGCTTGATGCCGCGCTCGTCGCACCATTTGGCGAGGTCGTCGATGATGGTGATCAGCGCCGTCGGATTGCGAAATCCGGCATAACCGACGCCAACGGCGCTGGCGCCGGCGAGCATATATTCGACGACGTCTTCGGCCTTGGTCACGCCGCCGATGCCGACGATCGGAATCTTGACGGCCTTGGCGACCTGATAAACCATGCGCATGATAATGGGCTTCAACGCCGGCGAGACCAGGCCGCCGAATTTGTTGCCAAGCGCGGGGCGGAAATTGTCGGTTCTGATCTTCAGCGACAGAAAGGTATTGGCAATTGCCAGCGCGTCGGCGCCGGCTTGTTCGGCGGCGCGCGCGATCGAGACGATGTCGCCGGCATTGGGCGAAAGCTTTACCCACAGCGGCTTGTCGGTCTTGCCCCGCATCGCCTTGATGCAGTCCCTGGTGTAATCTTCATGCATGGCGAAATTGCCGCCGGTCGGGTTTCGGGTCGGGCAGGAGATATTGGCTTCGATGACGGCGACGTCCGGCACGCTCAATTCTTGCGCCAACGCGGCGAAATCGTCGATGCTTTCCGAGGACACGCTGACGATCAAGGGCGCCTCGAAGCGGGCATATTCGGGAACGATGTGATCGATGAAATAGTCGATGCCTTTGCCCGGCAAGCCGATCGATTGGATGATGCCGCCCTCGGTTTCGGACATGCGCGGCGTGGGATTTCCCAGGCGCGGTTCGCGGCAGATGGTCTTGGCCACCAGGGCGCCCAGCCGGTTGAGATCGATGACGTCGTTGTATTCCCAGGAAAATGCGCCGGAGGCGGGCATTACCGGATTTTGCAGCGTCAGATCGCCGATCTTCACCGAGAGATCTACCAAGCAACGGCCTCCTGCATGTCGAACACCGGGCCGTCCCGACAGACGCGCCGCAGCACGCGCACACCGTTCACCTCGAACGTGCGCATGCATACGTAGCAGGCGCCAAAGCCGCAAACCATGATCTGCTCGACGGCGACTTGACCCGGAATGTCATGCTTTTTGCCGAGCCGCTGCATGAGCTTGAGCAGGCGGTTGGAGCCGCAGGTGAAGAAAGCGTCGGCCTTGCCGCCGGCTATGAGCCCGTCGAGAATGGTTTCGACATGCTCGACAGCGCTGCTGTTGTCGGTGTCGACGACGCTCACGATACGGGCGCCGAGGCTCTCAAACAGATCTTTCGACATCAGCAGTCCAGCATTGCGGGCGCTGAGAATGGCGGTGACGCCGACCCCGCGCTCGGCGGCAAGCTGCGACAACGGCGCGAGCGTCGCCAGACCGACGCCGCGGCCGAGCACGACGATATTCTTCCAGTCCGGCCGCAACTTGAATCCGGCGCCGAGGGGGCCGGCGATATTGAATTCGTCGCCGGGCTGCAGGAGCGCCATGCCTTTGGTGCCGCGGCCCTCGACTTTGTAGAGAAACTCGATCTGCCTTGCCGCCTTGTTCACCCGATAGACGCTCATCGGGCGGCGCATCCACACTTCGGCGCCGTCGGGGGAGGGACAGAGCAGATGAAACATCTGGCCGGCATAGGCCCTGAGCGCATGCTCGTGCACGCCCATGACGAGATGCTTGTATTCCTCGTTGACGAAATCATTGGCGACGATCATGCCGATGAATTCGCCGACCGCGCGTTGCGGGTAATTGTCCACCTCGCCGACGCGAAGCGCCGAATTGGTGTAATTGCCTTTCGGTGCGGGCTCCATGATGCTTGCGCTTGGCCGGTTCGGTGCGCGCGATGGGCGCGCAATTTCGACCCTAGAGCATGTCCCGCAAAAGTGGAAACCGGTTTTGCGAAAAGGACATGCTAAAATAAAACAGCTAGAAGCGTATCCCGATTCCGTTAAATCGGGATGCGCTCTAGGTAAAACCGGGGGCAACCTGTGTCAATTTTGCTATCGACGTCGGCGCATGGCGCGGCCGCGCGCGGGGTTGCCGCCTAGGTGGTTGCCATGCTCCGGCGGCCGTAGATGAAAGTCAGGTTTATCCGGTGATTGTCATAGCCGGCGGCGAATTCCGGCGCGTCCGACCAGTGGAACAGCCGGGATCGGAAGAGCACGGCTCGGTTTTCTTTATAGGGTACCGTGAGCCTGCTCTGTGGCGCTTGTTCCAAAAATGCGA
>JBAQHW010000030.1:0-2325 GCA_049288525.1 Xanthobacteraceae bacterium | reverse complement strand
GCTCCCACAGGATGGTCCAGCGCGCCCGCCGCACCGCCGCCGCCAACAGCGTATGCGGGCTTCCTTCGGCGCCGGCACCGTCCGGGCTGGGCTTGGGCAACGTCTGGTCGGTCACAGGCTTTCCGTCATTAGGCCGCGGTGGCCGGTCGTCAGCGGCACAATGTATGTATCGTCAACCAACACCATAACATGAGGGCCGGTTCGTGGCCGCGGAACTCGCGACGGCCTTGGTAAAGCAAGTTAGAAGCCAGCCTCACAGCCAGCCCGGCAGGCGGTCGAGCGCGATCATTTCGTCGAGCGCCTGCCGCGGCCGCACCAGCGCCCATTCGCCTTGCCGGACAAGCACTTCGGCGATGAGCGGGCGGCTGTTATAGGTCCCGGCCTGGGCCGCGCCATAGGCGCCGGCGGTCATCACCGCCAGGAGATCGCCGGCCTTCGGCTCGACCACAGCGCGGTCCAGCGCCAGATAGTCACCCGATTCGCAGACCGGCCCCACCACGTCGGCAACGATTCGCGGCGCGCCGGGAGGTGCCTGCCGCACCGGGCGAATATCGTGATACGCGTCGTAGAGCGTCGGCCGCACCAGATCGTTCATGCCGGCATCGACGATGACAAAGGTCTTGGCCTCGCCGCGCTTTAAGTAGATGACGCGCGTCACCAGGATTCCGGCATTGCCGACGATCAGACGGCCCGGCTCGAAGACGAGCTTGCATTTGAGGTTCGCGGTCGCGCGCTTGACGATCGCGGCATAGGCGTCGGGATCCGGCGGCGGCTCATTGTCCTCGCGGTAGGGAATGCCGAGGCCGCCGCCGACGTCGATATGCGAAATCGCGTGACCGTCGGCGCGCAATTGCCCGACGAAATCCGCCAACAGCGCAAACGCATCGCCGAAAGGATCGAGCTCGATAATTTGACTGCCGATATGCATGTCGACGCCGATGATGCGGACGCCCTTGAGTTTGGCGGCACGCGCATAAACCTCGCGCGCGCGGCTGATCGGGATGCCGAATTTGTTTTCCGCCTTTCCGGTCGCGATCTTGGCGTGGGTCTTCGGGTCGACGTCGGGATTGACCCGAATGGATATGTCGGCGACGCGATCCTTGCCGGCGGCGATCGAAGAAAGAAGTTCTAGCTCAGGCTCGGACTCGACGTTGATGCAAAGAATCTTTTCGTCGATCGCGAGCGCAAGCTCCCGTGCGGTCTTGCCGACGCCGGAGAACATGATCTTGCCGGGCGGCACGCCGGCCATGCGGGCGCGCAAGAGTTCGCCTTCGGAGACGACGTCGGCGCCGGCCCCAAGCCTGGCCAGCGTCGCGATCACGGCCTGATTGGAATTCGCCTTCATGGCGTAACAGACAAGCGCGTCGACGTCGGCGAACGCCTCGGCGAACACGTTGTAGTGCCGCTCGATGGTCGCGCTGCAATAGCAATAGAACGGCGTGCCGACGGCTTCCGCGATCGCGTTCAAATCGACCGCTTCGGCGTGCAGCACGCCCCCGCGATAGGTGAAATGGTGCATGGCGGGTGTTTAAAGCATGTTTTACGTCATTGCGAGGAGCGTATAGCGACGAAGCAACCCAATAGCCACGGAGCACGCGCTTTCCGGATGGCTTCGCTTTGTTCGCAACGACGACGGCTATTGCAGCAGCGGATCCAAAATGAAGGGCCGGTTCTGGCTCGGTGTCGCCACCGGATTGCCCCGGGCATCGAAGCCGTTTTTCGCCGCCATGTCCTGCGCCGAGCCGGGCGCCGGCGTGCCGTCCGGCGATCGCAGTTGCGAGGTGGCGGCGGGGGTCGACGGCGCCGGACCGGGCGGCAATTCCAACGGCCCTTCACGGCCGCAGGCGGACAGCCCCAGCGCGGCGAGACCGACCGCCAGCGCAAATCCACGAACGACGCCCCGCATGCCAAACAAGATACCCACCCCAGGCTTTGCCGCCACGTGCTATATCACACCACGGCAGCGGCGACATTGTGTCGGCAATCCGTTGCCAAACGCTTATGGCTTTGTCTTCAAACGCTTAAGCCAGCGCTTGGCCTCGCGCCGGACGTTGTTCGGCGCGGTGCCGCCATAGGCGCGGCGACTTTTTACCGAATTGGCGGGCGACAGCACGCCGAACACGGCTTTGGTGATGCGGGGCTCGATGGCCCACATCTGCGGTAGCGGGAGATTCTCCAAGGCGACACCGGCTGCCGCAGCCTTGGCGACGATCCGTCCGGTGATGTGGTGCGCTTCCCGGAACGGCACTTTCAGTTCGCGGGTCAGCCAGTCGGCAAGATCGGTGGCGGTCGAATAGGCTTCGCCTGCGGCCTGCCGCATACGCG
>JBAQHW010000029.1:0-5455 GCA_049288525.1 Xanthobacteraceae bacterium | reverse complement strand
CTCTGCCGCCATGTCTGGATCGCCGTCACCTTCGAAGTTGGCCGCCGTATCAGGTTGCGTTGGCGGATTTGGTTCGGCCAATCCCAGGCGGCGGAGCCCCCGGTACTAGTCAAGCAGGCGATCGGCTCTTGAAGCAGGCAATCAAGCGATTGTTGGAACGCTTCGGTTATCATGTCGAAGGCACGCGCTACACGCCTCGGCACCTCTATCGCCCGGAATGCCTGCGCCCCTTGGCGTTCGACGACATAGTGTGCCGCTATATGTTCGAACACGGCGAGGTCTGCAATTTCATCCAGATTGGCGCCTTCGATGGCGTGTCGACCGACCCGTTGCGCCGCTATATCGAACGCTGCGGGTGGCGTGGCGTGATGCTGGAGCCCCAGCCCGGTCCGGCCGCGCGCTTGCGGAACCTTTATAAGGACAGTTCCGATATCGCCATTCTTGAAGCTGCGGTCGACGGCACGCACATGACGCGTGCGTTGTACACGGTTGAATGCGATGGATTGCCCAAATGGGTCGGCGGGATGGCCTCATTCGATCGCGAGCAGATATTGCGTCAGGACTACTTGATTCCCGGCATCGAGAAGCTGATCGTGAGTTACAGGTGAAATGCATCCCGTTCACCGACGTCATTCAGTCTTTGCCCGATCCACGCCGGCTCGACCTCCTTCAAATCGATGCCGAGGGCGCAGACGGGTATATTCTGTCGCTCTTCCCATTCGATCGGCTGCAGCCGGCCATTGTGCACTGGGAGATCAAAAACATGACAAGGTTGCAGCAGGAGGCGGCACTTGATCTGCTTTGCTCGCGCGGCTACCTCATCTCGCGCTCCGGCGGCGAAGACATGCTTGCCGTGCGCGGCGACAACGGCTAGCGGTCGGGTCCGCCGGAACGCCATATGGACGTAGCCGCCTCCTTCAGCCCTCGGGGAAATGGGCTTCTTCCCACCGCGGCGCAACTGTTCGAGCGCCTGCCGCGAACGCTTCGCCGACACCGGCTGATGAAAGCCTATATGGCCCTGACCGGCGAAAGTCCGTTGCAGCTGGTGCGCATCCGCGACCGGCATTTCGGTTACGCCGACATGAGCGACGGGTTCCTCCGTTTGATCGTAATCGACGGCGATTTTGAACGGGAATTTTTTGCCTTGGCGGATGCGCTGTTGGCGCGAGGAGGGGTCTTCATCGACGCCGGCGCCAATTTCGGCTTGCTGAGTTGCGGGCTGGCGGGTCAGCACGGCGCCAAAGTCAAATTCCACGTGTTCGAGCCAAATCCCGCGTTGGTGCAATGGATTGAGCGCAGCGCGGCGCGCTATCCGGTAATGGATTGCAAGGTCAATTGCGCTGCGGTTTCAGACTGCGATGGCTCAGTCTCCTTTAACGTCAATGTAGGGCAGACCGGGGCCTCGCACATCAGTTTTGAAGGCGGCGAACAGGTGCGTTCCGTAACTATCGACGCCTACCTCGATCGCGAAAATATTACGACAGTCCCACTGATGAAAATGGACATCGAGGGTTACGAACTTACGGCGGTGCGCGGTGCGGCAAAAAGTCTGCAAAGCCGACGCATCCAGGCGGTCTATTTCGAATATTTCGAAAAATATCTGATCCGGGTCGCACCGCCGCGCGACCTGCTCGCGGCGTTCGACGCCCTCGGCTTTGAAGTCTGCTTTTGCCGCCAAGCCGATATTGCGGCGCCTGACGCCTCGCTTACCATCCGCGCCGATTTGCCGGGACACGGCATCGCGCTGCGTCCGGTCGCGGGGCAGCCAATGCCGCCAATGACCGATCTGCTGGCGGTGCCGAAAGAAAATCTTGCCGCCTTATAGAGGTAATCAAGTTTGACGATGCGCATCGCAAAGAAGGCGATCCGAGCCACTCTAGAGCACGCTGGGTATTGGATCACCGACCGATCCGTGCTGCCATTTGGCGTCGATTATCTATGGGACATACAACGAATGGCGGCCATGCATGACGTTAAGATTCGCTGTGCTTTCGACATCGGAGCGCATGGCGGCGAGACGGCGGAGGAATTTCTTGGGGCATTCCCCGATGCGCAAATTCATTCCTTCGAACCTCACCCAAACGCCTATATTTTTTTGCAGAAGATCAAGTCCGGTCGTCTCCACGCCCATCGCCTTGCAATGAGCAACAAGACTGGACCGGCTGATTTTTTTGTTTATAGCGAGCTTGTCGAAGGTGGTGCCGTAAATGTATTGCCGTCGCAAAACAACAGTTTAGTCGCCCAGAGGCAGTTCGGGCTTGTCACAGGCCAATACACCAAAACAATAAAAGTCGAATGTCAGACGGTGGATCAATTCTGCGCCGATCGCGGTATCCTCGCGCTCGATCTGCTCAAGATCGACACTGAGGGACATGAGTCGGAAGTTCTGGATGGCGCGCGTGAGACGCTAACGCGTCGCTCGGTCCGCTTCGTCTTCGCCGAATTCGAGACGGTACTTCCAGTTGCCGGCACAACCGGTGGCGCCTTGGCGCCCGTGGCCGAACGATTGGAGCCACTCGGTTTCCGACTAATAGCGAGCTATCCGGTCAATATGGTGCACGCGCCATTCTACGCTGCATTTAATGCGCTGTACTTTGCGCCAACTATCTCCTCCCTTTAGAAAAAAGCTGCCTTGTTTTGAGAAAGTGGGGGGCGTGCCTTGGGAAGATTCGTTGAAAGAATTCGAGATGCCAACGATGACCGATCTGCTTGCAGTGCTAAAGGAAAATCTCATGCTGCTCCGAAAATTGCGCATGCCCTCTCTAGCGGAGTGGCAACATCGATTTGTCTCGGCGGCAAAGGCGTGCCTCTTCGCGGGCCGTGGTGAGCCCTACCGGGTAGGAAGCAAAACTCTACGCTTCGTTCCCGGCACACGGCCGGTGCGGTTGCGCTATCAAACCTCAGAAAACATGGTCAATCGCTATGACGCCGTGCAGCTTGCGTGGCTTCTCGACAATCTTAGCGACGGAGACATCGCCCTCGACGTAGGCGCGAATGGCGGCCAATGTACCATTGTGATGGCGGAAAGATGTGGAGTTACCGGATCCGTCATAGCGTTCGAGCCTAACCCTCATGCACGAGCGCTGCTTCGCCGCAATATAAATCTCAACCCAGGCATCAAAAGCCCCACCGTCGAATCTTTCGCCTGTTCGGATGTCGCCGATGGCGAAGCGGACCTATACCAAAACGGCAATTCGGCCAACTCCGGTCTCGTCCCGTTTACTGATCGAAATACGGCAAACGACGAAAATCAAAGCTTTCGCGTCCCAGTCACAACACTTGACTCTTATCTGAGTCGAAGACGACTACCAGAACCGCGCGTCGTGAAAATCGATACAGAGGGTGCCGAAATACGCATCCTGCAGGGAGCGCACACGTTGCTTGCGAGCGGGGCGGCTATTTTATGCGAGCTGCATCCTTATGCGTGGCCGCAGTTCGGCAATTCGTTTATTGAACTCAAGGAGTTGGTGGCCAGATATGGCCGTCGCATGCGCTATCTTGATGAAGCATCGGAGGTAGCTGACGATGCACACTACGGAATTGTCATGTTAGAGCGAATAAAAGAAGCCCCGTGCCCATGAGGCAGAGCGTCATCATCTGCACACATAATGCGCGGCCCGACTATTTTGCGCGTTGCCTAGCCGCCCTGCGCGCACAGACGCTTCCGCCGGAGCAGTGGGATTTGCTCATCATCGACAATCTTAGCAACCGGCCCGTCGCCGGCGCGATCGATTTGTCGTGGCATCCGCATGCGCGGGTGGCGAGCGAACCGACGCTGGGGCTGACGCCGGCGCGGCTGCGCGGCATTGGCGAAAGCTCCGCCGAGCTTCTGGTTTTGGTCGACGATGACAATGTATTGGCGCCTGATTACTTGGCGCGCGCGGAGGCGATCGCTGGCGACTATCCGTTTCTGGGGGCTTGGAGTGGCCAATGCCTGCCAGAATTCGAGACGCCGCCGCCGGAATGGACTCGCCGCTACTGGGGCACGCTTTGCATCCGCGAGTTCGACAAGGACGTGTGGTCGAACCTGCCGCTGCTGCCGGAGACCATGCCGTGCGGCGCTGGGCTCTGCGTACGCCGTCCGGTGGCACTGCATTATCTCGGACTCTACGATGGTGGAAAACGCTCCATGATCCTGGACCGGGTTGGCACCTCGCTGATCTCCGGCGGCGACAATGACCTTGCGGCCTGCGCCTGCGATCTTGGCCTCGGCGTCGGTCTGTTTTGCGCGCTCAAACTCATCCACTTGATGCCGGAGCAGCGTCTCAGTGAAGACTATTTGTGCCGCCTGGTTGAGGGCATCGAGTATTCCGGCGCTCTATTGAAGGCGGAACGCGGCCAGCCCGCGCCGCTACGCAGTTGGATCGGCAAAATGGCAGACGCGCTTCGCCTGCTGCGGCATCGTGCACCGCATCGAAACATCCAGCGCGCGGTCTTTCGCGGCCGGGCCGAGGCGGAAAGCTGGTTGACAAAGACTCCCGCAGCACATGCAAAACGTTTGACATCATAGGCGACGGCGGGGAAAGCGACACAGGTCCGGAACTGACTCCGCCCAACTAATCATACGGAGGGTTACATTTTTATCAGCGCACTTCGCCGAGTTGTCGCCAAGACTCGACGGCTCGTGGGTATCAAACCGCTTCCCGACTTAGACGAACGTCTTTCCCAGAAAGAAAGAATTTTCCGCGCTCCGCCGCTCACGCCAGAAATCATATCCGCGATCAAGCTCATTTCGCCTCACTGCGATTTGGGACAAAGTGAACGATATCGAACGGCATGGGAGGCCGATCAAAACGGAGCGTGTTGGGGTGAGTATGAGGCACTCGAGCCGATATTGAAGAGCGTCCTTCCAGGAGGCAATGTCCTTGAGATCGGACCCGGTATGGGACGCTCCATCGTTTTCTTTTCGAAGATGTTAGGCTTGCCGGGCGATTCGTTTCATGCCTATGAAGGAACCGGCACCACAACAAAGTATACGTTCCTGGGACCAAAATTCGCAGATTCGTTCTGCGGAAACATTTCGGTATTGAAGCATCTTCTAGAATTCAACGGCGTATCTGGCGTCACAATTTTTGATGCGGCCCAGGTTGCGCTGTCCGATCTTCCCGGACCATATGACCTCATCTATAGTTTCTATAGCATCGGGTTTCATTGGTCGCTGGAGCATTTTATTGGTGAATTACTACCGCTCCTTAGCCAACACGGAATTGGCATTTTCACCACCACCCTTGATTTCACACCATTCGAAAAATTGACCGAGCTATCCTATCGGATATTGGATTGGACACCGGCGTGGCCACTAGGCGCGCGAGCAAAATTCATTGTTTTATCCAAAGGAGAACTACCTTTGCCGCTCTGATCGCTATTCCACGGCTGATAACGTCAATACGATAATAGGTGAGGGTGTTCGTTGACCGCCAAATCGGGTCTACCGAGGGTCATCCACGTGGTCGAC
>JBAQHW010000028.1:0-11271 GCA_049288525.1 Xanthobacteraceae bacterium | reverse complement strand
GCTAACCCCGCAGCGGCGCGAGATCGGCCGGTCCTGCAAAAAAGCTCCCGAGCGTGCGCAGCGTAGCGGTGGCACGCGCCTCGCTCCAGCCACCATGACGCGCATTGAGCAAAAACTTGTCCTCGATATCTTTGCGGGTCAGCGGCTCATGGGCGCCGCCGCGCATATAGGGCTGGCGCTCCTCGACCGCCGAGCCGTTGCGCAGCGTTAAGCGGATGTGGCCGGTGAAATTCTTCGGATAAGGATTTTGCGGATCGATCCGGTAGCGGACCTTGCCGGCTAGCTTCAGCACCGCCGGATCGCGCACCGCCGCGTCGGAGAAGTCGCTTAAGCCCACATTGCCGCAGATAAAGCCCGCGGCGACGCAGTAGGGCGTGGAGAATTTGCCGGCATAGCCGTTCTTCGGCGTCTGCTTGGCCGCGAGCGGCTCCCACAGCCGGTGCACGGTGCCTTCGCCGACGTCGCAGACCATCTCGACGATATCGTCGGGGTTCACCCCGCGCGCCGCCAGCCGCCGCGCGCAGTCGATATAGGGGTGCGTCATGGTCCCGCACGGGTATGGCTTGAAGGCCAGCGTTTCGGTGACCCAGTGGCTGCCGAAGTCGCGCGTGATGATGTCGTAATCGCCCTTGGTGGTATTGGCGAAGCCGTGAAAGAAGCCGTGCACGCCTTCGAACACCGTGCGCGGGCCGGTGAAACCGGCGCGGCCAAGCAGCGCGGCGCGCAGGCCCGACTGCGCCGCCCAGCCGGCATGCAGCCGCTTGGTCCAGGTGCCCTCGGCGAGATATTCGATGATACCGGATGCCATCGAGCCGACCGTGCCGAGCGCGTCGACAAGTTGGCGCGGCGACAGCTTGAGCGCGGCACCGACGCCGGCGGCGGCGCCCACGGCGCCGAACACGGCGGTCGGATGAAAGCCGGCCTTGTGGGTCAGCGTGGGCGCCACGGTAGACAGCCGGCACATCGTCTCGACGCCGACCGCGATGCCGAGAAGCGCCGCACTGCCGTCAAGCTTATGGCGCTCGCAGGCCGCCAGCACCGCGGGCACGATCACCGCGCCGGCATGGATCGGGCCGCCCTCGAACGTATCGTCGAAATCCTCGCCGTGGATTGCGGTGCCGTTGACGATCGCCGCGGCGGCGGCTGACAGCGTGCGGGCATGTCCGATCGCCGTGCACGGGCCATCGTCGTCGCAGGCGGAAAGCGCGGCTTTGACGTAATCCTCGTTGCGCGCCGTGACCGCGAGGCCCACGACGTCGATCAGGAGTTCGACGCATTTGTCGCGCACCGCTTGCGGCAACTGCGCCGCGTCGAGCGCGCAGATTTTTTGCGCCAGGGTTTCGGCGACGGCGGTTTTGGGGAGGGTGGGTGAGGTCATGCGAGATTGACGGTATCCGCTCATTCCCGCGCAAGCGGGAATCCAGACTGTTGGTCGCTCGAATTTGCCCACTGGGTCCCCGCTTTCGCGGGGACGAGCGGAGATTGGGACATCAATACTTCGCCGAGATCGGCAACTCCTCCGCCGGGAACAGCGAGATCAGCCGGCAGCCTTTGTCGGTGACCACGACCTCTTCCTCGATGCGCGCCGCGGAATAACCATCGGTCGCCGGGCAATAGGTTTCGATGGCGAACACCATGCCTTCGACGATCTCGGTCGGGTGGTCCATCGACACCACGCGGCTGATGATCGGCCGCTCGTGCAGATTAAGCCCGAGGCCGTGGGCGAATTGCAGACCGAAGGCCGCCATTTCGTCGGGGAAGCCGAATTCCGCCGCTTTCGGAAACACCTCGCAGATATGCGCCGTCGAGGCGCCGGGCTTGATGCGATCGATGGCGTTGTCGAGCCATTCGCGTGCCTTGCGGTAGGCGTCGTGTTGCGCCGGCGTGGCACGCACGACATTGAAAGTGCGGTAGTAGCAGGTGCGATAGCCCATGAAGCTTTGCAGAATGTCGAAGAACGCCTGATCGCCGGGGCGGATCATGCGGTCGGTGAAATTATGCGGATGCGGATTGCAGCGCTCGCCGGAGATCGCATTCACCGCTTCGACGTCGTCGGAGCCGTGCGTATAGAGGAACTTGTTGACCTCGGCGACGATGTCGTTTTCGCGCACGCCCGGCCGCAGCATCTGGTTGACCACGTCGTAGGCGCCGTCGACCATGGCCGCGGCGCGGTTGAGCAGCGCGATCTCGTCGGCGGATTTCACCTCGCGCGCGCTCAGCATCACCTGCTGGCAGTCCTTGATGGTGAGGCCGGCCTTTTGCAATTCGAACATCATCGGCGGCTCGATGATGTCGACGCCGATCGGCATTTTGGCGACACCGGCATCGCGCAGAATGGCCGCCATTTCCTCGGCGTGACGCTTCATCAGGCCGAACGCCGGATCGACGGTGCCGCGCAGACCGACCAGGCCTGCCTTGCAGTTTTCCGGCCGAAGCCACGGTGCGTAGAGTTTGTGATGCATCGCCGCCGAACCGAAGTCCCACAGAATCGGATCGCCGCCGCGCACCAACAGAGCGAAGCGCGAAAGCTTGTCGCGCGCCCATTCGCCGATCTTGGTCGAGGTGACGTAGCGGATGTTGTTGTCGTCGAAGAGCAGCATGGCGCCGAGGTCGGACGCCTCGAGCGCCGCCTGGGCGCGCGCCAACCGGTAGCGGTGCAGGCGGCGATAGTCGACGCGCTCCTCGAAATCGACGCCCATGGTGCCGAGCACCGGCAGATGGAGGCCCCAATTGTACCGGGGATTGATATCCTCGGCGGTGATTTTCATCGGATCCCGCTTGCTGATGTCGTCCATGGTCGGCTCCTCCTTGGCCCGTCATCCTGAGGCGCCCGCCGAAGGCGGGCCTCGAAGGATGCACGGCCGCTGCGCTCGTTCATTGCTATTGTAGCCCAATCTACCCGGCTTTTGACACAGGTACCCGGGCCGTCGTCCCAGCCCGAAACCGGGTTTAGCCGATTTCGGATTATTTGTGCCAAGTCGGCCATGCCGACTTGGTTTGGCGAGCGGCTTTTCCGCGCGCGCCTCAGGATGACGGGACTAGGCTGGCATCGGCACTTCGCCGACGTCTTTCGGCACTTTGTAGCCCTTTTGCGTTGCCGGGCGTTTGGCGATCGCGGTGTACCAGCGTTTGACGTTCGGATATTGGCTCAGATCGACGGTCTGCCACTCGTAGCGCGATACCCACGGCCAGATGGCGATGTCGGCGATCGAAAAGGCGTCGGCGACGTATTCATGCTCGGCAAGGCGCCGGTCGAGCACGCCGTAAAGCCGGTGCGCCTCCTTGAGATAACGCTCTTCGGCATAGGCCGACTTGCCCGGATTGTATTTGGTGAAGTGATGGACCTGGCCGAACATCGGCCCCGGACCGCCCATCTGCCACATCAGCCATTCGATGGTGTGGTAGCGCTCTTCGCCGGATTTCGGCAGAAGCTTGCCGGTCTTGTCGGCGAGATAGATCAGGATGGCGCCGGATTCCATCAGCGACATCCCGTTATCGCGATCGACGATCGCCGGGATGCGGTTGTTGGGGCTGATCTTGAGGAATTCCGGCTTGAACTGGTCGTCCTTGCCGATGTCGACGGCATGCACGGTGTAGGGCAGGCCGAACTCCTCGAGCGCGATGGAGATCTTGCGGCCGTTCGGTGTGGTCCAGGTGTAAAGGTCGATCACGGTTGTGTTCCCTTTGCTTCATTGAGACAAATCCGTCATTGCGAGCGTAGCGAAGCAATCTAAAGCGGCGGATGCAGAGCTGGATTGCTTCGTCGCTTTGCTCCTCGCAATGACGTTACGCAGCGTTCTTGGCCTCGAACGCCGCGGTGGCGTTGCGGATCGTCATCAGATGGGCCGCAAGGCCGTCGCGAATGGTCGGACCATGCGTCCGCATTTCGGCGAACTCCGCCTCGGAAATAAGATCGCTCAAGCCCGACCGGAAGAATGGCCAAGCCTTGGCGCGCGTCCACCAGTCTTGAACACGGGGACGATCCTCAGTCCATAGGTCAAGCAGGCCCAGATAGTCGAGCCGCGCGATAAGCGGCATCAAGTTGATGTCGGCAAGGCTCGGATCGGCGCCGACGATCCACGGTCCGCCGCCGGCGAGCGTCTCTTCGAGCATCTTGAAGGCGCGCTCATAGGCGGCGACGGCGTGGATGACGAAGGGCGATTGCACGCCGTGCTCGTAGGTCGATTTGAAGCGGTCGGTGCGGCGCGGATCGCCGACATTGCGAAAGCGCGCCTGACGGATTTCCTCGGGCATATTGCGCATCCGTTCGCGGAACATCGCCGAGAAGCTGATTTCGGTGACGCCTTCGAACAGTCCGTCGTCGACCATCTTGCTCCACAGCCGCATCCGGGCTTGCTGCCAGGGATCGGCGGGAATAAGCCGCGGCGCTTGCGTAAATGCCTGGTCGATATATTCGCAGATCAGTGTCGACTCGATCACCGGCTTGCCGTCGTGCACCAGCGTCGGCACCACGCCTTTCGGATTGAGCTTGCGGTATTCCGGCGAATATTGCTCGGCCTTGAACAGATCGACCGGGATCGCCTTCCAATCGAGCCCTTGGCACGCAGGGTGATGCGCACCTTCTGGCAACAGACCGAGTTGCCGAAATCGTAGAGCAACAGTTCGCTCATGCGACTTTTCTTCCCCACAGGCGGGCGGAAGCGATATCGGCGCCGTCTCGGATGGCCTTGAGCTTGAGCCAGACCGCCGGCTCGATCACCCATTCGCGCCGGGTGAAGGTGCCGAAGCCGCAATCGCTGCCGGCGATGACCCGCTCGCGGTCGCCGATCGTCGCCACCGCTTCCTCGATCCGCCGCGCCACCACCTCCGGATGCTCGACGAAATTCGACGTGGTCTCGACCACGCCTGGGATCAGGATCATATCTTTCGGGAACGGCACGCGCTTGAGCGCCGTATATTCATGGGCATGGCGCGGATTGGAGAACTCGATCGACAGGGCGCCGACCTTGGCCTGATAGAGCGCGGGGAGAATTTTATCGAGGGCGATATCGTGGATGTGCGGGCCTTCCCAGTTTCCATAACAAATGTGTAAGCGGACGCGGTCGCGCGGAATGCCTTCGATGCCCTTGTTGATCGCCTCGACGTGGCGCTCGCAGCGCTTGACGAAATCGGCGTCGGAGAGATCGCGGTACATCATCGTCCGGTCCATGGCGAGATCGGGCGCGTCGATCTGCAGGACGAGACCGGCTTTGTAAATCGCCTGGTATTCGTTTTTCATCTCGCGGGCGAGGGCGTCGAGATAATCGTCATGCGAGGGGTAATAGGCATTGAGCATGGTGGTGGAAATGATGCCGGGCGACGCCGCAGTCATGAACCGCTCGGCAAACGCCCCAATCTCGTCGGCGATTCTCTGAAAGCCGGCTATCTCGTCGGTGATCGGCTTTAAGTCGCGATATTTGATGTCGGCTTGCGCCTCCGGCGCGCCATGCTGGCTCTTCGGCGGGTTGGGAAAGCGCCGCATCAGATAGCTCATCAGCTCGGGGAATTCCTCGAACTCGCGGCCGCGGCGGCGCTTCGATACGCCGCCGAAGCCCGCCACGCGCTGCGGCACATAAGTCTGAAAGCCGATGCGGCGCTGCTCGCCGTCATTGCCGACATCGATGCCGGCTTCCATCTCTTTGCCCACCACGTAGCGGACGGCCTTGTCCATTTCAGCCGCCAGCGCCTTCGGATCGAAATCGGCGCCTTCCTCCTGGGCGATGAGAAGGTCGCTGAGTTTTTCGTTGCGCGGCAGGCTGCCGACGTGGGTGGTGAGAATGCGGTCGCGGCTGAAGATCATGAAATACTCCTTACGGGCATGACGGCTTATAATATTGCGGCGGATTTCGCCATCGGCATAATGGCTTGGGCATTATGCCTTGGCGCGATATCTTTGGCGCGATGACTTTGGCCTGATGTCCTTGGCGTGATGTCTTGGCGCGCGTGGGCGGGGTGGGCTACATCCCCGCTTGCCTTGGGAGGATAGAGCCGTGACGACGAGTGCTGCAGCCGCGATTCCGCGCGATTACAATTTCGCCGCCGATATCCTCAAGCGCAATCTCGACGCCGGCCGCGGCGGCAAAACCGCCTTCATCGACGACAATGGCCGCACCACTTACGCCGAGCTCGCCGAGCGCGTTGACCGCTTCGGGAGGGTGCTGCGCTCGCTCGGCATCCGCCGCGAGGAGCGCGTTCTGATCTGTCTCCTTGACACCATCGACTGGCCGACCGCGTTTCTCGGCGCGATCAAAGCCGGCGTGGTCGCGGTGCCGGTCAACACGCTGATGACCGAGGACGATTACCGCTTCATGCTGCGGGATTCGCGCGCCCGGCTTCTGGTGGTGTCGGAAGCGCTCTACGGCAAATTCGCGGCTGCGATCGGAAAGAGTGACGACCTCGAACGCGTCATCGTCGCCGGCGGTGACGATGCCCATGAGCATCTGTCGTTCGACCAATTGATGGCCGAAGCGAAGACCGCGGGCAAAGCCGACCCTGTCGCCGCGGCGACGACGCGCGACGACATGTGCTTCTGGCTCTATACCTCGGGCTCGACCGGGCGGCCGAAAGGCGCGGTGCACACCCATGCCGATCTGAAATTGACCGACGAGCTTTATGCCGCGCCGCTGCTCGGCATCACCGAGAATGATGTCTGTTACTCGGTGGCGAAACTGTTCTTCGCCTATGGGCTCGGTAACGCGCTGACGTTTCCGATGTCGGCCGGCGCGACCACCGTGCTGTTGCCGGCGCGGCCGACGCCGGAGGCGGTGGCGGATATCCTGATGAAACACGGCATTACCGTGTTCTATGCCGTGCCGACATTCTATGCCGCGTTCCTGGCGAGCGCGGCGGCACCGGCGCGCGCGGAGCTGAAACTGCGGCGCTGCGTTTCGGCCGGCGAGGCGCTGCCGCCGGACATCGGCCGGCGCTGGAGCGAACGCTACGGCTGCGACATTCTCGACGGCATCGGCTCGACCGAGATGCTGCATATCTTCGTCTCGAACCGGCCCGGCGACGTCAAATACGGCACCACCGGCAAGCCGGTCGCCGGCTATGACGTGCGGCTGGTCGACGACGACGGCAAAATCGTGAGTGAGCGTGGCGCGATGGGCGAATTGCAGGTGCGCGGCCCGACCAGCGCCATCATGTACTGGAACAACCGCGACCAATCGCGCACCACCTTTCTCGGCGACTGGACGCGCTCCGGCGACAAATATATCGAGGACGAGGACGGCTATTTCGTCTACTGCGGCCGGCGCGACGACATGCTGAAAGTCTCCGGCATGTACGTGTCGCCGTTCGAGGTCGAAGGCGCGCTGCAAAGCCATCCCGACGTACTCGAAGCCGCCGTGGTCGGCTGGCCGGACACCGACAGGCTGATCAAGCCGAAAGCCTTCGTGGTGCTCAAAGCGCCGGAACAGGCGAGCGAGGCCTTGGCGCAGACGCTGCAGGACACCTGCCGCCAGAAGCTCGCGGTCTACAAATATCCGCGCTGGATCGAATTCCGCAGCGAATTGCCGAAGACCGCGACCGGCCAGATTCAGCGCTTCAAGCTCCGCGCCGAGGCCGACGTATCGTGATTCCGGCGCTTCGGCCGTATCCTTGATGGCCGCTATTGCCCAACGAAGACGCCCGGAAACGCGCCCTTGGCGGCCGCCTCAGGATGGCGGGTTCGTTGGCTTGCGATTACATTTATGGGCTATTAGTAGACCATTATTCCGGCATGCCGCGGTAGCTCAGCTGGTAGAGCACCGCATTCGTAATGCGGGGGTCAGGGGTTCGAATCCCTTCCGCGGCACCAGTATTTTTAAAGCGGCATCGCCGCCGGCCTATTTCGTCGCCATCACCAGGGAGTAGCGCTCGTCGGCAGCCGGGACTTTGGCCAGCGGCGCGCCGAGTTCCTTGCGCACGATGTTGGTGCCGAGCACCAGCGAGACCATCTTGTAGAAAGCGTGGCGCCGGCTCATGCCTTCGCGGCCCATGCCGCAATCGGTCGAGATGACGAGCCGCTCCGGCGGAATATGCTTCAGCGCGGCGCGGATTTTTTCCGCCACTTCGTCCGGGCTTTCGACCTGCAGCGTGTGATGGTCGATGACGCCGATGGCGATCTTCTTGCCGCTGATGGTCTTGCCGATGGCTTCGAGATCGATGCCGCCGGAGCTCGACGACTCGAAGGTGATCACGTCGGCGTCCACGGTGTTGTAGGTCTCCAGCGCCGGCTTGTAGCTCTGCACCGCCGCGAACATGCGCTGCTGCGAGGGATTGCCCCAGCAGGAATGCGCCCAGACCTCGGTTTTGGCGCGTAGTCCCTTCACCGTGCGATTGAACACCTCGACCATCAGTTCGGGGGTGATCACCTTGTCCTGGATCTTGCGCACCGCGATCAGATGGATTTGCGGCTCCTCGATCTGAATGACCGGGCAGCCGGCGTCGGCGAGCTCGTGATATTCCTCGTTGAAGGCGTCGGCGATCGCGAACATGCGGTCGGGCACGCTCTTGTAGTGCCGGTCTTGCAGCGCAAAGGCGACGATCTCGGCCGACACGGCGCCGAACTTGACCGGCTTTTCGGTAAAGCGCTGCGCCGCCTTCCACATCGAGGTGTATTGCAGATTGCCGCGTCCGATCGGTCCGGTGATGATCGGCATCACGCGCGATTCCAGATAATCGTGGAGGATATGGCCGCGCGGAAACATGATGCCGCCGCGCCCGGCCGGGGTCGCTTCGGGGTGCGCCGCGTCGAGCCCGCTCATGTGGTTCGGCGGATAGGCGGTCCAGCTCTGGCCGCCGACGTCGTCGTCGAAGCGGCAGTCACCGTCGGTGACGATATCGAGGCCGGCCAGCTCCTGGTCGCGCAGATAGCAGGTCAGGGCATCTTCGTATTGTTCGCGGAAGCGGCGGCTCACCATGGCTTCGAGAAAATGCCGGGTGCCGAGATTCTCCGTGTACCAGCTCGGCCGCGGCAGCGAGCCGGTGATGGTGGTCGGCAACGTGATGTCCTTGGTGCCCCGATACATGTCAACGCTCCCCAAATCGCCGCGTGTCGCCCGCGTGCATTACGGTCGCCAGCTTAGCAAGCCGCGGCGGCCGATGCGAAGGCGTTTGCGCGATAGGGATTAGCTGCCCGCGCTCCGCGGCCAAGCGCGATGGGCAACGGTGGGCGAGGGATGGTGCGGCTACGCTAGCCCGCGCGACCGTTAGCTGCCGGTGAACGCCGGCTTCCGCTTCTCCATGAAAGCGGTGCGGCCTTCGGTGTAATCCTTGCTGGCGAAGCACTGCTCGACCAATTCGGCCGAGCGGGCGAGGTTTTTCTTCGACTCGTCCTTCATGATCTCACCGACGGTGTATTTCACCGCTTTGATGGTGAGCGGCGCATTGGCCGAGATCATGTCGGTGATGCTCTTGACGTAGGTTTCAAGCTCCGCCTCGGGCACGACGCGGTTGACCAGCGCCATGGTGCGCGCTTCCTCGGCGTTGAACTGGCGCGCGGTGTAGAAAATCTCCTTGGCGAAGGACGGCCCGACAATGTCGACCAGTCGCTTCAGCCCGGTATAGCCGTAGCCCAGCCCGAGCTTCGCCGCCGGCACGGCGAAGCGTGAATTATCGGAGCAGATGCGCAGATCGCAGCAGGTGGCGAGCCCAAGCCCGCCGCCGATGCAGTAGCCGCGGATCATGGCGATGGTGGGCTTCGGAAAATCGGCGATGCTGGCATAGGTCGCGTCGGTCTTGGTGTTGTAGGCGCGCACCGCCTCGATGGTGTTGCGTTCGCTGCCGAATTTGGAAATGTCGGCGCCGGACACGAACGCCTTGCCGCCGGCGCCGGTCAGCACCACGACGCGCACGTCGTTGTCGGCGGCGAACGCGTTGAGCATGCTGGTGGTCGCCTCCCACATTTCCAACGACACCGCGTTGTGCCGCTCCGGATTGTTAAAGGTGACGATGCCGACGCCGCCTTCCTTGCGCGAGAGCATCTTGTCGGTTTGCGTCATTGCGTAGCTCCTGGTCTTCTGCTGTGTCATCATCCGCGCAGGCGGATGATCCAGTAATCGCCGGCACTCAAATTTGACTTCCACTTCCGAGGTTACTGGATGCCCCGCCTGCGCGGGGCATGACAATGACCAGGCATCTTCACACCGCTCCCGCTTTATGCAGCGCCGCGATCTCCTTCGGCTTAAAGCCGAATTCCTTGAGCACGGCGTCGGTGTGCTCGCCGGCCTCGGGCGGACGTGCGGCGAGCCGCGACGGCGTGCGCGACAGCGTTACCGGCTGGCCGATCAGCCGCATTTTGCTCTTGTCCTTTTTGGTTACGCTTTGGGCGATGCCGAGGTGCTCGACTTGGGGGTCGGCGAACACCTGGTCGATCGCATAGATCGGCCCGCACGGCACGCCGGCGTTGTTGAGGCGCTCGATCCAATCGGCGCTGGTGCGGCGGCTGATATAGGATCCGATCTCGGCGTTGAGCGCATCGCGATGCTGGGACCGCGCCGCGCCGGTCTTATAGTCCGGATTGTCCAACAGCGGCTTGGCGTCGGCCGCCTCGCAGAAGCGCTCCCAGATCTTCTGCCCGGTGGCGGCAATATTGATGTAGCCGTCCTTGGTCTTGAACACGCCGGTCGGGATGCTGGTCGGATGATTGTTGCCGGCCTGCTTGGCCACTTCGCCGGCGACCAGATAGCGCGCGGCTTGAAAATCCAGCATGAAAATCTGCGCCTGCAAGAGCGAGGTCTCGATATGCTGGCCTTTGTGCGACTTCTCGCGTTCGAGCAAGGCGACCATGATGCCGAGCGCCGCGAACAGTCCGGCGGAAAGATCGGCAATCGGAATGCCGACACGCACCGGGCCTTGTCCTGGCAGGCCGGTAATCGACATCAGCCCGCCCATGCCTTGGGCGATCTGATCGAAGCCCGGCCGGTCGGCGTAAGGGCCATCCTGGCCGAAGCCGGAAATGCTGGCATAGACCAGGCGGGGGTTGATCTTGGCGAGCGTCTTGTAGTCGATGCCGAGCCGCTTCTTCACATCGGGTCGGAAATTCTCCACCACGACGTCGGCTTTCTTCACCATGCGCTTGAAGGCCTTGAGACCCTCCGGCGCTTTCAGATTAAGCATCATGCTGCGCTTGTTGCGGTGCAAATTCTGGAAGTCGGGGCCTTCGCGCGGTCCGCCCATCGGCTCTCCCGGGGTCGGCGGGGATTCGATCTTGATGACATTGGCGCCCCAATCGGCGAGCTGACGCACGCAAGTCGGGCCGGAACGCACGCGGGTGAGATCGAGCACGGT
>JBAQHW010000027.1:0-8530 GCA_049288525.1 Xanthobacteraceae bacterium | reverse complement strand
ATGGCGCTGCTGCGCACCGCGACCGGGTGGGAGCGGGTGGTGGTCCCGGCGTTCGTGTACTTCTTCGCCCAGCTCTACCCGTTCCGGCGGGTGAACTCGCCCCGGTCCCGCACCGCGGCGGCGGCCGGCGGCTGCATGCTGGTGCGCCGCGACGCGTTTTGCAACGCCGGCGGCGTGGCCGCGATCCGAACCGCGCTGATCGACGACTGCGCGCTGGCCAAGCTCCTCAAGCAACACGGCCCGATCTCGATCACACTGACCGAGCGGGTGCAGAGCATCCGTCCCTATCCGGCGGTCGCCGATTTCCGCCACATGGTATCGCGCTCGGCTTATGCCCAGCTCAATTATTCGCCGCTCTATCTGGCCGGCACCGTCTTCGGTCTGGCTTTGACTTATCTGGCGCCGGTCGCGCTTGCGATCTTCGCCGGCGGCGTGCCGCAGTTCATCGGCATTTTCACCTGGCTGTTGATGGTATTCGCGTTCCGCCGCACGCTGCGCTTCTACGGCTTGTCGATCCTGTGGGCGCCGGCGCTGCCGGCCATCGCGGCGATCTATATGGCCTTCACGTTAGATTCCGCCTATCAGCATGCGCGAGGGCGCGGCGGTATGTGGAAGGGTCGCGCCCAGGCTGATCTTTCAAAAAAGTCCAATGTTTCGGAAGCGCCCAATGTTTCGGAAGCGCAATGACTGACGCGACCTCACACGGCGCCGGCGCCACCGCTTGGCGTTCTGGCAAAGGGCACCGGGACGAGAATTTTCCGGTGGCGTCGTTTCTCATCGCACCGCGCCATCGCGCGCCGATCCTGGCATTCTACAATTTTGTCCGCACCGCCGACGATATTGCCGACCATGCAACGCTGGAACCGGCGGAGAAGCTGCGCCTGCTCGGCCGCCTCGAAGCCGGGCTTGCCGGCGCCGACACTGAGGATGCGGTCGCGGTGCGGCTGCGCAATGCGCTTGCCGAGCGCGATTTGTCGGCGAAGCACGCCATCGATCTGATCGCCGCGTTCAAGCGCGACGTGACGCAGCTCCGCTATCGCGACTGGGACGATCTCATGTCCTACTGTTCGCTGTCGGCGATGCCGGTCGGCCGTTTCGTCTGCGACGTGCACGGCGAGAGCCGCGCGGTGTGGCCGTTAAACGATGCCTTGTGCGCCGCGCTGCAGATCATCAATCACCTGCAGGATTGTCAGGCCGACTATCGCAATCTCGACCGGGTCTACATTCCGCAGGACGCGCTCGGCGAAAGCGGCGCGAACGTCGAGGAGCTCGGCGCCGAACGCGCTTCGCCCGCCTTGCTCGATTGCCTGCACACGCTCGCGACGCGCACCGATCGCCTGCTCGGCGAGGCCGACGGCTTTGCCGCCGCGATCAACGATGCGCGACTGGCGCTCGAAGTGTCCGTTATCAACATATTGGCGCACCGGCTGACGCGCATGCTGCGGTTGCGCGATCCACTGCACGAGCGCGTGCATCTCGCCGTGCCGGCGGTCGCCGGTTTCACTTTGCTCGGGGTTTTGCGCGGCGGCCTTGGCCGTATCGGCCGCCGCTCTTCCGCTGCCACGGACCGCGGGGGGCGTGAGTGAGCACGCCGACCCCGGCCGCGCAACGCGCGGCGCGCAGTTCGTTCTACACCGGCATGCGCATCCTGCCGCTCGAGCAGCGCGAGGCGATGTTCGAAATCTATGCGTTTTGCCGGGCGGTCGATGACATCGCCGACGATCCGGGCGCGCGCGATGCGCGGCAGGCGGCGCTGGAGCAGTGGCGAAGCGATATCGGCTCGATCTATGCCGGCGCGCCGCCGCCGCATCTGCAAGGCTTGGCGCAAGCCGTGCGCCGGTTCGATCTGGCGCATGGCGATTTCCTCGCCGTGATTGCCGGCATGGAGATGGACGTCGTTGCGGATATCCGCGCACCGGACATGGCAACGCTCGATCTTTATTGCGATCGTGTCGCCTGCGCGGTCGGACGGCTGTCGGTGCGAGTCTTTGGGTTGCCGCGCGAGAGCGGGCTCGCGCTGGCGCACCATCTCGGCCGCGCTCTGCAATTGACCAATATTCTGCGCGATCTCGACGAGGATGCGGCGATCGGCCGGCTTTATCTGCCGCGCGGGGCGTTGCGCGGCGCCGGCATAACCGGCGACGATCCCGCCGCCGTGCTCGCGGCGCCGACGCTCGGGCAAGCCTGTGCCGTTGTTGTCGATGCGGCGAAAGCCGACTTCGCCGAGGCCGGCGCCATCATGGCGGCCGGCCCGCGCCGCGCGGTGCGGGCGCCGCGCATCATGGGCAAGGCCTACCGCCTCATTCTCGACCAATTGCTCGCGCGTGGCTTTGCTTCGCCGCGTCCGCCCGTGCGGTTGCCGCGGCTGAAGATTCTTTTGATCGTATTGCGCAATCTGTTCTGAAGCCAAGTTTGCGATGAGCCGCACCACCCACATTATCGGCGCCGGTCTGGCCGGGCTTGCGGCCGCATTGAAATTGACCGGCCGCGGCGAAACCGTCGTCGTGCACGAAGCCACCGCGTTCACCGGCGGCCGCTGCCGCTCCTATCACGACGCCGCGGTCGGCATGGTGATCGACAACGGCAATCATTTGCTGCTGTCCGGCAATCGCGCGGCGCTCGATTATCTGCGCGAGGTCGGCGCCGCGGACCGGCTAGTCGGACCGCACGAGGCGGAATTTCGGTTTGTCGATCTGGCCGGCGGCGAGCGCTGGACGCTGCGGCCCAACAGCGGCCACGTGCCGTGGTGGATATTCGATGCCTCGCGCCGGGTGCCGGGCACCCGTGCGCTCGACTATCTCGCGCTGGCGCGGCTGTTGCGGCCGCCGCCGGGCAAGACGGTCGCTGAGGTGATATCCTGCAAGGGGCCTTTGTATGAGCGGCTGGTCGAGCCGCTCTTGCTTGCCGCGCTGAACATCGATCCGCCGCGCGGCTCGGCCAAGCTTGCGGCCGCGGTGATCCGCGAAACGCTCGCCGCCGGCGGTGCCGCCTGCCGCCCGCTGGTTGCCCGCGATGGCTTGAGCGTGACGCTGGTCGAGCCGACGCTTGCTGTGTTGCAACGGCGCGGCGCGCGCGTGCAGCTCGAACACCAGCTTCGTGCGCTCCGCTTCGGCGCCAAGCGGGTGGACGCGCTCGATTTTGGCGGTGAGACCATCGCCCTGGCGGAAGAGGACGCGGTGATCCTGGCGGTGCCGCCTTATACTGCAGCATCGCTTGTCCGCGGCCTCGATGTGCCGACCGAGTTCCGCGCAATCGTCAACGCGCATTTCAAGGTCGAACCGCCGCCCGGGCAGCCGCCGATCCTCGGCGTTATCAACGGCACGGTGGAATGGCTGTTCGCCTTTGCCGGGCGGCTGTCGGTGACCATCAGCGCCGGCGATCGGCTGATCGATATGCCGCGCGAGGAACTCGCCAAGACGATCTGGGCGGAGGTTGCAAAGGTGACCGGCCTGCCGGCTGAACTGCCAACCGGCTTACCCCCGTGGCAAATCGTGCGCGAGCGCCGCGCCACCTTCGCCGCTACGCCAGCGCAGGACGCCAGACGGCCAGACGCCGCGACGGCCTGGCGCAATCTCGCACTGGCCGGCGACTGGACCAATACCGGCTTGCCCGCAACAATCGAGGGCGCCATCCGCTCCGGCAATCGTGCGGCGGAACTGATGGCGCGACGCTGAGTACGTTATCATGAGCGACACCGATCTTGACCGGCATATCGACCAGGCCACGCAGGCATTGCTAGCGTGCCAGCGGCCGGACGGCCATTTCCTGTTCGAGCTGGAAGCTGATGCCACCATCCCGGCCGAATACGTGCTGCTGCGCCATTATCTCGGCGAGCCGGTCGATGCCGCGCTCGAAGCCAAAATCGCCGCCTATCTGCGCCGTATCCAAGGCGAGCACGGCGGTTGGCCGTTGTTCCGCGACGGCGCGTTCGACATGAGCGCGACGGTGAAGGCTTATTTCGCGTTGAAGATGATCGGCGAACCGCCGCAGGCGCCGCATATGCATCGCGCCCGCGAAGCGATCCGCCTGCGCGGCGGCGCCGAGCGCGCCAACGTGTTCACCCGCTGCCTCTTGGCGCTTTACGGCATCGTGCCATGGCGCGCGGTGCCGGTGATGCCGGTCGAGATCATGCTGCTGCCGAAATGGTTTCCATTCCATCTCGATAAGATATCGTACTGGAGCCGCACCGTGATCGTGCCGCTGCTGGTGCTGATGGCGAAAAAGCCGCGGGCGCGCAATGCGAAAGGCGTCAGCATCGAGGAATTGTTCCTGGAGCCGGCGGCCTCGCTCGGACCGACGCCGAAAGCGCCGCAGCAGAAGGCGTCATGGTTCTGGTTCTTCCGCGCCCTCGATAACGTGCTGCGTGCCGCCGAGCCAATTTTTCCCAAGCGCATGCGGGCGCAAGCCGTCGATCGCGCCGTCGCCTGGGTCGGCGAGCGCTTGAACGGCGAGGATGGGCTCGGCGCGATTTTTCCCGCCATGGCCAACAGCGTGATGATGTACGACGCGCTGGGCTATGCCGAGAATCATCCGCAGCGCGCCATTGCCCGCCGATCGATCGACAAGCTTCTGGCGGTGCACGACGACGAGACCTATTGCCAACCTTGCGTGTCGCCGATCTGGGACACCGGGCTTGCCTGCCACGCGCTCCTTGAAGTCGGCGGCGATCAGATCAACGCGCAGGTCAAGCGCGGCCTCGATTGGCTCAAACCGATGCAGGTGCTCGACGTGAAGGGCGACTGGACCGCGCAGCGGCCCGATCTACGGCCCGGCGGCTGGGCCTTCCAATACGCCAATCCGCATTATCCCGACGTCGACGATACCGCCGTGGTGGCGATGGCGATGCACCGCATGGAAGGATTAGGCCGCGCCGAATATGACAACGCGATCGCGCGGGCGAAGGAGTGGATCGTCGGCATGCAAAGCAAGAACGGCGGCTGGGGCGCCTTCGATGCCGACAACGATTATTATTATCTCAACAATATCCCGTTCGCCGATCATGGCGCGCTGCTCGATCCGCCGACCGAGGACGTCAGCGCGCGATGCCTATCGATGCTGGCGCAGCTTGGCGACACGCAAAGCGCCTGCGCTAAGCGCGCCATCGATTATCTGCGCAAGACGCAAGCTCCCGACGGCTCGTGGTACGGCCGCTGGGGCATGAATTACATCTATGGCACTTGGTCGGTGCTTTGCGCCCTCAACGCCGCCGGCGTGCCGCGCGAGGCGCCGGAAATGCGCAAGGCGGTGGCGTGGCTCGCCGCGATCCAGAACGAAGACGGCGGCTGGGGCGAGGACGGCTCGAGCTACGGGCTCGATTACCGTGGCTACGAGAAGGCTCCGTCTACCGCCTCGCAGACCGCCTGGGCCGTGCTCGGGCTTTTGGCGGTCGGTGAGCTCGATCATCCGGCGGTCGCGCGTGGCATCAAATACCTTGCCGACACCCAAGGCGAGGACGGCTTTTGGAGCGAGGAGCGCTACACCGCCACCGGTTTCCCGCGCGTGTTTTATCTGCGCTACCACGGTTATGCGAAATTCTTCCCGCTGTGGGCGCTGGCACGCTACCGCAATCTCAAGAGCGGCAATGCGCGGGTGGTGGCGTGGGGGATGTAGTCTTAGCGCGGCCATGATCCATGTAAGCCAATAGTTGACTTATGTCAGTTAATAGCTTACATTTTGCGCGCTGTGATTAGAAGCTTCAAGAGCAAGGGCCTCGCCGAGCTTTGGGAGCGAGGTCGAACCGGGAAGATCGACGTCAAGATGCAGATGCGCGTCTTGCGCCGCCTTGATCGTCTGGATGTGATTGCTCGGCCGGAAGAGATGAATCTTCCTGGCTTCGATTTCCATCCGCTGCGAGGTTTTCAACCGACGCGCTATTCGGTCCACGTCAACGGGCCCTGGTGCATTACATTCGAGTACGAGGACGGCGACGCCAGTCGCGTCGACTTCGAGCAATATCATTAAGGAGAGCAATCATGGCGCATGTCGCCAAGCGGAATTCGGCACGTTGTCCGACCCATCCCGGCTCTCTGTTGCGGGAGGATGTGATACCGGCGACTGGCCGGACCAAAGCCGAGATCGCGCAGCTTCTCGGCATTTCGCGCCAGCATCTCTATGATATTTTGCGCGAGCGGAAGCCTGTTTCTCCCTCGATCGCCGTGCGGCTCGGCAAGCTGTTCGGCGATGGCGCGGCGGTCTGGGTGCGCATGCAGGGCGCCTATGATACCTGGCATGCCGAGCGCGAAGAGGACGTCAGCAAAATTCCGACGCTGCGGGCGCGGGCGGCGTAAGCGGTAACACGCGGCACGTGGCGGGGGGGGGGCGAGTAGGAGGGTGAGTCCTTGCGAAACCCATCATGCACCCTCTCGGATTGACGACGGGTATTGCTTCGCTCCACCCATCCTGCCCGGGCGAAACCGAGGCCTTGCCCCTTCCGCCGAATATTCCGGTGGATGGGCTGACGGCCGGTCGCTGTCGCGGTGTGAAAGGTCCTGTGGAATGCTAGCCTGACGGGGCGGCGAAAGCGGATTTTGCCGGCACAAATTCGGGTCGCAGGATGCTCGGCTGGTTTCAGGCATTGATGCCTAAGGAGGAGCGGTTTTTTACGCTCTTCGAGAAGCATGCGGCCATCGTTGTTGCCGGCGCCGAGGCGCTCCAGGGCTTGCTGGAGGGCGGCGATGTCGAAGCCTATTGCAAGCAGATATTCGATCGAGAAGCCGAGGCGGACGATGTCACGCGTCAGGTGCTAGTCGCGGTGCGCCGCACTTTCGTCACGCCATTCGATCGCACCGACATCCAAAGCCTTATCAGTTCGATGGACGACGCGATCGATCAGATGAACAAGACCGCCAAGATCATCGTCCTCTTCCAGGTCACAAGCTTCGAGCTGCAGATGCGGCAGATGAGCGACATCATCCTGCAGTCGGCCAAGCTCGTTCTCGAGGCAGTGCCGCTGCTGTCCTCGATAGGCACCAATTCCCCCCGCCTCAACGCAATCACGAGCAAGATCATCGCCATCGAGGAGGAAGCCGACGACGTCTACAACCGCGGGCTCAAGGCATTGTTCCTCGCCAACCGAGGCGACGGCAATCAGGGCAGCGCGATGAAATTCGTGATCGGTGCGGAGCTCTACGATCATCTTGAAAAAGTCGTCGACCGCTTCGAAGACGTCGCCAACGAAATAAACTCCATCGTGGTCGATCACCTTTGAGTAACGCCGCTTCATGACAGGTGCGCTGAACCTGCCCTTGCTGATCGGCCTCATCGCCGTGGCGCTGGCGTTCGATTTTCTCAATGGTCTGCACGACACGGCAAACTCGATCGCGACGCTGGTCTCGACGCGGATGTTGCGGCCGCGTTACGCGGTGCTGTGGGCCGCGTTTTTCAATTTTGTCGCTTTTCTCGTTTTCGGTGTGCACGTCGCGCGCACCGTCGGAGTCGGCATCGTGTCGGCGCAGGCAATGGACGCACGCGTGATCTTCGGCGCCTTGATGGGAGCGATCTCCTGGAACCTCATCACATGGTGGGCGGGAATCCCGTCAAGCAGCTCGCATGCGCTGATCGGCGGCCTGGTCGGCGCCGGGCTCGTCAAAGCCGGTACCGGCGCCATCGTATGGTCCGGCGTCACCGTGACCGGCGCGTTCATCGTGCTGTCGCCGCTGTTAGGCTTCTTCTTTGCACTGCTCCTGATCCTCGCGGTGTCGTGGGCCTTCGTCCGCGCCAATCCGCGCGCAACCGAGTCGACCTTCCGCTGGCTTCAGTTCGGCGCAGCGTCGCTGATTTCGCTCGGGCATGGCGGCAATGATGCGCAGAAGACCATGGGCATCATCGCGGTGCTGTTGTTTTCGCAAGGGGCTCTCGGCGGCGAATTCTACGTGCCATTCTGGGTCGTGCTCACGTGCCAGGCCGCCATTGCGCTTGGGACGCTGATCGGCGGCTGGCGCATCGTCAACACGGTCGGCTCACGGATCACGCGGATGACCCCGGTCCAGGGCTGCTGCGCTTCGGCGGGGGGTGCCGCCATGCTGTTTGCAGCGACCTATCTCGGCATCCCGGTATCGACAACGCACACCGTGACGGGAGCGGTCATCGGCGTCGGTGCGGCCAAGAAAGTTTCCGCGGTGCGCTGGAATATTGCCGGCAACATCGTCGTCGCCTGGATCATCACCATCCCGGCCGCGGCCCTGATGGCGGCCGTCTGTTATCTTTTGACTGGACTGGCGAGATGATCGTCCTCCACCATTGCGATTGAGAGCGAAAAACAAATGCCCGCTGGGCAAGAAGCGATCCGACATGGACAATACCAATAGCAAGCCGGTCATCGAGATCGGCATGAAAGTCTCCGTCATCCGGAGCGGCCAACACCGGATCGGCGTCGTGACACGGCTCGAGGGCGACTATGTCGTGCTGCGCTGGATGCAATCCGACCTGGCCGAAACGGCCGAGTACCACGCGCGCCGCGACGAGGTGACCGTACTGGCGGGGTGGCTTTAGCGGGCCCTGACGCGCCGCGACAATCTCAAGAGCGGCAACG
>JBAQHW010000026.1:0-11963 GCA_049288525.1 Xanthobacteraceae bacterium | reverse complement strand
GTCGGCAAGAAATTCTGCTTCGGCCGCGGCGGCGAGCAGTTCGTCTGCCAGTAGGCAAGTATTGCAGATTGACGTAAGCGCATGGCAGCCGCGTAACCTGGGACTTTCCGCTCACTGTATGCGTCGGTCGATGTTTGCTCTCGGCGGCAAAGCGCTCATTTTCGTTTTTAGGACATCACTTCCGCTGGTGACCTGGAGCGGACGCGGACCGCTAATCTCGCGTGAGGCACGAGACAGTTCCTGGGCAAGTGGTATAATTATCAGGCTTGATCCTTAACTTGCGGGAAAAGCAGCGACAACACATAACCGTGCTTACGAGGGTTGCAGCGGTTTGGCCGTTCGGCGCCCACGCGCAGCAGCCTATCGGATAACCATTCGTCAGAGTCTCTCTGAGGATTGAATATATGGGCACCTCGCAGTTTTTGCCGTTCTACGAACGACTGAGTGCGAGATTGTCGAGGAATATCTTCGGACGAGTACTTATATCATTAGTCTTGGGCTTTGCGTTTGTTGCGGTGCATTTTCTTGCGGTGCACTACGCCGGTGTTGGCACCGACATTTTCAGTGATTGGAGCTGGTTTCTTGGGGTGTTGATCAGCACAGCGATGCTCTGCTTGTACATTGCAACATCTACGCTTCATGCGCTGCTTTCGAGGTTGGCAATCTATTCGGCGAACAACCCCGTCTATCACGCTCGGCTAAAGGATACGCTTTCAGATCGTAATTTCGTCGTAGTCGGCGCATTTTTCGGTACGCTGAACTGCGTGTTGGGATACAGCTTCGGTTTACCTTATTCGAATGGACAGGCGATAATTTCGATCTTGTTCGGATATTTCGTCGTCGGATTCATCGGCGGCATGGGACTACTTGGAATTTTCGGTGTCTTTGTGGCGATGCGCGTATTTGCCCGCGATCTCAAACCGTCGCTCGATTTCACTTCGCCGGATAATTGTGGTGGAACACAGTTTATCGGCGAGACGCTGGTGGTATTCAGCTCGGTTACCTTGATCGTAGGGGTCATGATATCGACCTACATTATCGAGACAAATTGGTCCGGGCATACCAGCGGCATCACGGGACTGAGATATTTTTGGATCGTTTTTCCCTACGTCATGTCACTAATCATTTTAATTGCGCCGGCCATTCCATTGCATCTCGAGTTGCGTCAATACAAGCTAGAACAAGAGGATTTATTCAACAGGCGTCTCGCCGTAATTCGTCAATCCCTTGAAGACGGTCAGTTGGATGGGACCAAGCGTAAGGAACTACGCGATGATCATGAATTCGGTCAGAACGCGCGAAGGGAATTGTACCAGATGCGGTTATGGCCTTACGGCATCGGCGCGAGTTCGAAATATATCATCGTTTTAATCGTCAATTCGATCGCGACTTTCCACAGCCTGTCCGGCTGGATCAATTCCTTGTTGATCCTGACGTGGCGCTAGAAGAGTGCCCCGCCAAACGACTCGTAACCAACCTTCGTCGTCGGCTTTGTGGAAGAATTCAACTTCGGGCACGGTCAAATGGGCGGATACGATCGTCGGGTCTGCATCATCGGCGCCGGCCCAGGGGGGCTCTCAGCCGCTCATTTTCTCAAGACGCGCGGTTACAAGAACGTCACGGTACTGGAGTCGATGGGCCGGGTGGGCGGCAAATGTCTGACGCTCAGCCATGGGGATCGTTCGTTCGATATCGGGGCGAACTACGTCACTTCCGATTACCACGAAGTGTTAAGGCTCGCCGAGGAGTTCGACGCCACCCTGTATACAGAGTCAACGATGACGGTCGCATCATTTGCGGCGGATGGCGCGCTTTCGTTCACGACACCGCTATCTTTGCTCACCGCCCAAGCTTCGTTCGTCAGCGTATTGTCCGCAGTGCTAAGATACCCTTGGATCCGCTTTCGGATCCGCAAGATTATCGACAAGCCTGGATTCGCGGACGTGAGCCGCCGTCCAGACTTGTGTCGATCGTTCGCCGCGTGGCTGGCGGACAATCGCCTCACCGCCCTCACGCCGATGTTCGAGATACCCATTACTGCCATGGGGTACGGGGCTTTAGAGGAAATACCGGCGCCTTATGCGTTGAAGTACATGAGTACAAAAACCTTCCTCGACATGATTTTCTTCGGCTTGCGTCTGCGACCAAGGTGGCCGAAGCGGTTCGTAGACGGCTTCCAGTGCTTGTGGGAGAAAGTGGCGGCGCCCTTGGACGTTCGTTTGAATGTGCATGTCCGGTCGATCGAACGCAGCTCCACTATCCGCGTTTTCACAGAAAGCGGAGGCTGCACGGAGGTCATGGAATTCGACAGCTTGATTGTTTCATCCGTCCACGATTCGCGAACGCTGACGGACTTCTTGCTGCTGTCGACCGATGAAATACGTCTATTCGACCAAGTCGACGTCAATCCTTTCGTGGTCACAACTTACGTCGTAAACCACATGCAAGTTCCGCATCGCATCATCTTCGTATGCCCGGCGCCGAAGCTCGGTGTTCCCTGTGCGATATCGCAACAGTTTGAGAACAACTCCTACTGGCAGTTTTATACGCGCGTTGGGCGCGATTACAAACCGCAAATCTCGGACGTTTTGTCAGCAGTCAAGCACACGGTCGCGCAGTTGGGCGGCCGTGTCAGCGACAATGACATTCATACCGTCACGCTATGGGACTATTTCCCGCATGTCGATGCCAATGCGATCGCCGATGGGTTCTATGATCGGCTGGAAGCAATGCAGGGCGAGCGAGGCACTTATTATTGCGGTGGTCTACTCGCCTTCGAGCTCGTCGAACAGGTAGTGCGCTACTCGCGACACCTCGTCGAAACCCGATTTTGACGCCGAGGCCCCGCTTAATGGTTGGCTGTCCTGTCAAACGCCACGTTGGTCAGTGAGAGACCCAAACTGGTTATAAGCATGGTGAAGGTCGACGGATCGAGACGCCGAAGGACAACTGTGGCATTCGGCGTTATTCCTGCAAATCGGACCTGGAGGCTCGCCATCTCATCAGCCTTGTGCCCGACGACCGTGCCGTTAAGCGCATTCGCGGCACCGTTTGCCACCGTGCTGCTTTGACTGGCACTACCGGCGAATTGATTGCCGTCGAGCGTGATAGCGAGGCGAAGGACTTTATGAAGCCCTGCCTTCCCAATGCACGTGGTTTCGCTGTTCAGATGCCGCAGGTCGGCTTGAATTCTCATCCGGCAAGTGGTCGGCTGTGTCGGCTCCAGAGGGGTATTGCGGTCAGTACCGTTGCCACGCCATTCGCCATTGAAATCGCTCAATTTCGTCTCTGCTGCCGCTGCTGATGGCAAGACGATCCACGTGATCACCGCCATTGCGATTGGCGCCACCAAGTGCCTGATAAAGCTCATAGCTGAAATCCTGCTGGCTGAATCTCGGGTGGTGCACTTAATCCAGCCCAGCACGCGTTTTTACATATCCGACGAATGTTTAACATGAAAGCCTGGCGAGAGCAGCGATTCTTAAACCTATGTTCAATATCTGCTTTTAGCGCGATTTTGGACATCCATACTTGAGCCCGCCGCGACCCCTTCTGCCGAGAAACGTGGCAAAGTTCCTGATGATGCGGACGTAGCCTTGCTGGGTCTTCGGCGCTAACTTGCGGATCGTCATGTCTTCGATCATGCGCCGGCGCAACGGGCTCATTGCCTCGTCGGTCATGGGGAGATGCTCCTGTCTGATGTGAGGTTGGCAAACCACTCATCTTCAGATAGGACGCCCCCGGCGTCAGCGCTCCTCACTCGCCGCTTGCCCTCGCTCCCTACCGCGCGAGCGGTTTAGTCCAATGACCCATATGCGACATCGACGACGCAAAAATGTTGCAGCGCAGCCTGACCGCTGAACCCCATTCCGGGAATCCCAAATCCCTGCTCAACGGGGACAATAACCATCCGATTGCGCGGATTGCTGATTGCCGCCGAGGGGCTGCATAGCGCCTTGGCGCTCTGGAAATCAATCGACTGCAACGGACTTTTGGTTGCGCTGTTATTTAGCACGCTTCCACTGAGCTTCGATCGATTCACCCGTCGACACCACAGGGTTGGAGTATTTCAGCTCGACCGCGCTAAGCGCGATGATGGTTCGTTTCTGATCGTGCCCGACAGCATTCGGAAACCAACTTCCCTCAACGTGCGTCGTGAACGTTTTGTCGACCTCATTGACGGTATAAGTGCCGAACTCTGCGACCATCCCCTGCATGACGGTTCTGTATTCGGTCGTCGTGCCCTCATTAACGTTCTTGCCATCAAATTTAGGAAGATTCGCCCGCACGATCATGAGTGAAAAATGATCCTCCTGGTCAAGCACAAGCATGCCTTTGGCATCAGTGCCAAAGTGGGCGACTCTCGTGCCATCCTTTTTTACGTCGACTTCGGAGACCAGCGCCCAGGTGCCGACGATCTGCTCTTTTAGTGTCTTCGCTTGGGCTGCCGCGACGCGGGGCAACAAGCCCAAGCTAGCTGCGGCACCAAGGGTTAAAATGCTGCGCCGATCCATGCGTCGTTCCCTGTGTTTGCTGAAGGGTCACTCTGCGGGGAAGACACGTTAATTGTTAATTGCATGAGCGCAATCAGCGGCGTTATGTCGCTTGTTGGCACTTGGCGGACGCACTGCGATGTCCGACTGGAGTCCGCTTTTGGGAGCAAAGCTTGCTTTGCCAGCTCTCCCCTCACCAACCTCGATGCAGGGTCACAAGCGCTCGTTACGGACGCAAATACGCGTAGCCCCGCGCCTGCAGGTCGGCGAGCTTCACCACGCCGCCCTTGTCGGCAACGACGAAGCCGGGCAGCAGATCCTTCAGTGTCACGTTCTGGGCCCGCATCGTACTGATGCAGGAATAAGCTTCGAGGCCCGACAATTTCAATACCGCGAGGTCTTGCGTCGACGCCGGGTTGGCGCCGGCCGTATGGAAGGCCTTCAACGCCGGGCCGTGCACCACAAGCGCGATGGTCACGTTCTCGGGTCCGCCCATGCCGTCATAGTGGTTGTGGATATTGCCGAGCACGAAGCCGACTTTGTCGAGGTCGGCGAGATGATAGACGACCTTATGCGCTTGCGGCTCCGCTGCCTGCGCTGACTGGGCGACGGCCGAGACCGGCAACAGAATGCTGGCGAATTGGAGCAGATTACGGCGGCGCATGGCAGTCTCCCGGTGTTCCGATTGCGCGGCACTCTACCGTTTGCAGCGCATTGCCGCCAGTTCCTTGCATTTCGGCGGCACGGTCTTGGCACCGGCGGGTGCGCCGGGCGATCGGACATTTCATGGTGAGGAAAGGTGCCGCCCCGCCAGAACATTGGCAAGGCCGTGTTAACCAGCCATGCCCTAAACTCGCGGTCTACGCTCGTTGCATGCGGCTTTGCGAACTCACGAGCGGAAATATCCATGGCAGACAATCGTCCAGGCATTCGCTACAGCATCGTCGTGCCGGTGTTCAACGAGGCGGCGGTGCTGCCGATTCTGTTGCGGCGCATCGGCATGCTGATGGAGCAACTCGACGGGCCAGCTGAAACCATCTTTGTTGACGACGGCAGTACGGATTGCGGTCCGATCGTCCTGCAATCCCTCGTTCGGGATGATCCACGCTACCGCTATATCGGGCTGTCGCGCAATTTCGGTCATCAGGTCGCGATAACGGCCGGCATGGAGGCGGCGGCCGGAGAAGCGGTCGTCGTCATGGACGCCGATCTGCAAGACCCTCCGGAAATCGTCGGCGAGATGATCGCAAAATGGAAAGAGGGCTTCGAGGTCGTCTACGCGCGCCGTTTGTCACGCGCGGGCGAGAGCGTATTCAAGCGCGCCACCGCGAATTTATTCTACAAACTGCTCGGGCGAATGTCCTCGGTCGCGATTCCGGCCGATGTCGGCGACTTCCGGCTGCTGGACCGCAAGGTCTTGGACGCGCTGCGCGATATGCCGGAGCAGGATCGCTTCATAAGGGGCATGATCGCCTGGCTCGGTTTTCGGCAAACCGAAGTGACGTTTCACCGGCTGCCGCGGTTGGCGGGGGAAACCAAATATCCGCTGTTTAAGATGGCTCGGCTTGCGTTAAACGGCGCGCTCAGCTTTTCCGATGCCCCATTGCGGCTGGCGATCTGGTTTGGATTGGCCGTGTCGGCGTGTGCGGTTCTCTACGGAATTTATGTGGGATGTCTTTGGTTCACGGGTAGCCATCTCGTTGCGGGATGGTCCTCGACGATTATTGTCATTTCGTTCCTTTGCGGCATCAACATGCTCATGACCGGCATCATGGGTCTCTATATCGGCCGCATCCACGCCGAGGTGAAACGGCGGCCATTGTATGTCGTGTCGCAGCGATTGGGGTTCGAGCAGGAGCCAAAGCAAGTCGGTGCGCGGTTAAGCGCAGCGGCGGATTGAAGACGCTCGCATGGGCGCGGTCTTCGACAAATATGACAAGAGCTTTGGCGCGGTCGTCCAATCTTCGATTGATTTCTCAGGCCTGCCGCACAGCTTCTTCACCGCGGCCAAGGCGGACGCCCTGCGCGAACTTATCGCCACCCGTCTGCACGGGATGCATCGTCTCGACATGCTCGATGTTGGCTGCGGCGTCGGCGAGCTTCATCCTCACCTGCGGGGCATGTTCGGCCGAATATGCGGCGCAGACGTCTCCCAAGCCAGCGTCTCCCAAGCCCGGGTCCGGAACCCCGAAGTCCAGTACGACTCCTACACCGGTGAAACCCTGCCTTACGATAATGCAGCCTTCGATCTTTCGATAGCGATCTGCGTGCTGCATCACGTGCAGCCGCCGCAGTGGGTCGGCTTTGTGCGCGAGATGCGGCGGGTCGTCCGTCCCGGCGGCCTGGTCTGCCTGATTGAGCATAACCCGCTCAATCCATTGACCAGACTCGCGGTAGCGCGCTGCGAATTCGACCACGATGCGGTATTGCTGCGCGCCGGTCGGGCGCGAGCGCTCATGGCGGACGCCGGTCTCCATGATACCCGATCGCATTATTTCTTGCTGCTGCCATCGGCGGCGCCGCTGGTACGGCATGTCGAGCGCAGCCTTTGCCACATCCCGCTGGGCGCGCAGTATATCGCCAGTGGGATCGCATAGGACCAAGGCTATGTCGCGCCGGCGGCCCCGCCGCGCTTGTGGACCATCGCAAATCCCCTCGGCAGGGAACGCACTTCCCAGACCTGGCAGGCAATCGAGCATCGTCTCGGTTTGCCATTCTTGCTCCGGCGCCCGTGTCGCGCGTCCGCTCGTGTATTCGAACGTTCAAAACGCGGTTTCCATAGAGAGCGAAGAATGATCAGTTCTTACTTTCAGAGATCCGGGATCTACGTCTTTCTTATTTCGTTCGCGTGTCTGTACTACCTCCTGAACGCGCCGGCCCTGCTTGGCCATTATGATTTAGGCTGGCACCTGGCTGCCGGCGATTTGATCCGAGCGCGCGGCAGCGTTCCTTTCCACGATCCGTGGTCGTTCACTTCGGCCGGAAGGCAATGGTTTAATCTGTCGTGGCTCTGGGACGTTTTTGCCAGTGTGGTATTTCAATATGCGCATTTCAGCGGTCTGATAATTCTGACCGTCGTGTGTGGCGCGGTCATCGTCGCTTATCTTGCGTCCACCTGCTTGAGCAGTGGCGCCTCAGCGATAGCAGTGTGTATTTCGGTTTTGTCCGCGAGCGTGCTTTACCCGGCCTTTACGGCGTATCCGAATATCTATCTTGCGGCTTCGCCGAACGCTGCGACCATGGTGTTTTCCGTGATTTTCTACGGAGAATGCCTGCAAAGAACGCGGCGTCGGTTTTTTCTGCCGGCAATTATGCTGCTGTGGGCCAATCTACATGGCGGCTTTTTGCTCGGGCTTTTTATTATCGGCATTTTTTTCGGCGCGGCGCTGCTGCGACGCGACCGGATGAATGCTGCAATTTATGGTTTCGTCGGTGTCGCCTGCTTTATCGCGACGTTTGTCAATCCTCTTGGCTGGCATATCTATGTAGGCCTGACGACCGTATTAGGTCACTTTTCACAATCCTACATCACCGAGTGGTGGCCTTATTATCGCAATATAAGCCTGCCGGGGAGCATTCCCGGCATGCTCTATATTTTGATATTTGTTGCGCTGGAACTCCGCTACAGAGGATTTTGTCCCCTGGAGTCGCGGCTGCTCTCTTGGTTCTTTTTGTTTTTGGGATTCTATGAGTTCAGATACTTGGCTTTCTTTTTTCTCTTCTCGACGGTTCCATTTGCTCTCAACCTCGACCGGCTGCTGCCCGAGCAGCCGACCAATTTCAGCATCGGAAGATCATTGATCGTTGTGGGAATTATTGCGACGTGCGCTCTGCCATTGGTCTATATGCGAATAGACCCAGCACTCGGACTGCCGCAAATGCTGTCGGAGCAGGATGTCGGTTATCTTGAAACGCACTTTCCGCGCGCGCGACTGCTGAACCACTGGAACTACGGTGGAATTCTGATCTTCCGAACGCGAGGTGCCATACCCGTATTTGTAGATGGTCGAGCCGCGACCGCTTATCCGGATGCGTTACTGCGTGACTATTTCAAGCTGGCCACGACAAAAATCGATGAGACCGCTTGGGACAAGGTGCTTGAAAAATACCGGATCGATACGGTGCTTTGGCCGAAGGCACATGAACAGTTAAGGCAGTTTCTCGTCGGCAAGAGAGGGTGGAAGGAGGCATATACCGGCGCATATGCCAGCATTTACGCTAAGCCATGACGCGATAACCGCCGCTTCATCGCTGGCGGCGTATCGCCGCCGGTTCCTGGCCACTGGAAAGCGCGACAAACACATCGAAGGCCCCAATCCACTGGCTGACGTCAGTTTGGTCGCAACCGCCGGCGGTGGCGTTCAATGCGCCGCCATGCCGTCCCCCCGATGGACCGCTTTGCCGATGACGGTAGAATGGGCGCTATTACAATAAACTGCCCTCGACGGAGGAAGGCCGGGATGGACGAGCGGACAACGGTGGACTGCGTCGCCAATGCGCGGGCGGTGGCGCCCATGCTGGCTGCCGCTGGCCCGCGCATCGATGCCGGCCGCGAGCTGCCCGCCGACGTGGTCGATGCGCTGCACGAGGCGCGCCTGTTCCGCATGTTGGTGCCGCGCTCGCTCGGCGGCGAGGAAGTCTCGCCGCTCGTGTTCGTGCAGGCTGTCGAAGAGCTCGCCAAGGCGGATGCTTCGGCCGCCTGGTGCATCGCGCAGACATCGGTGTGCTCGACCATTTCCAAGAGCATGCCGCGGCAGACCGCCGAGGAGATTTTCCGCAAAAATCCGCGCGGGGTACTGGCCTGGGGCGCTTCCACCCACAACGATGCCAAGGCGATCGCGACGCCGGGCGGCTATCGGGTGACCGGCGTCTGGCCGTTCGCCAGCGGCAGCCGGCACGCCACCTGGCTCGCTGCGCACTGCTTCATTGTCGAGCCGGACGGCGAGCCGCGCCGCGCCGCCGGCGGCAATCCGCTGCAGAAAACGCTGGTGGTGCCGCGCCAGCAGGCGGAGATTCGCGACGTGTGGCATGTGATCGGGCTCAAAGGGACGGGCAGCGACAGCTACGCTTTGACCGACGTGTTCGTGCCGGCGCATTGCGCCATCGACTATCATGCGATGGATCTGGCCGAGCGCCGCGAGCACGGCCCGCTCTACTCCTTCAACATCTATCAATTGTTCGGATCGACTTTTCCGGCGATTGCGCTCGGCATTGCGCGCGCCACGCTCGACGCCTTCGTCGAATTGGCGCGCAGCAAGGTGGCCGGGAGCGGCTCAGCGCCGCTGCGCGAAAACGCCGTCGTGCAGTCGCAGGTCGGCATGGCGCAGTGCCAGCTCGCCGCGGCGCGAAGCTTTTATCTCGCCGCCTGGGATGACATCTGGCAGGCCGCGCAAGCCGGCACCGTATCGATGGATCAGCGGGTGCAGCTCCGGATGGCCTCGATCCATGCCAGCCAGCAGGCGCGGCAGGTCGTCGAGACCGCCTATCTCGCCGCCGGCGCCACCGCCGTGCTCGTCAGCAATCCGTTCGAGCGCCGGTTTCGCGATATGCACGCGGTGTCGCAGCAGGCGCAATCGCAGTTCTCGATCTACGAGGCTGTCGGCCGCTACTTCCTCGGGCTGGGTCCGCATCCGCGGCTGTTCTGAGGGCGAAATCCGTGCTGCCTGCGGCCAATGACATCGAAACCAGGACCCAAACCATGTTCTTTGAAGAACGCGTTGCCGACCTTATGCGCAAAATGCTGCGCAAGAAGCTTTACGTGGTGCTGTCGAAGCCGGTTGCGCCGCCGGACAAGCTGAAGCCGTTTCTGATGGCGCATCTCGAATACATGATCGGACTGGAGCGGCGCGGCCTCGTTTTCGCCTCCGGGCCGCTGTCGGACGGGGAGGGGCCGCCGAGCGGGCAGGGCCTCACCATCCTGCGGGCCGCGAGCGCGGCCGAAGCCCGCACGCTCGCGGAGGGCGATCCGTTCTTCGTCAACGGCCTGCGCAGCTTCGAGTTGAAGGAATGGACGGTGATGGAGGGCTCGCTCGGCCTGCGCGTTAATCTTTCCGATCAATCGGTCGAGGTGATATGACAAGTGCGGCGCGGTCGCGCTAACATGCGGACGCAACAGACAAGAAGAATATAGAGGGACGTTCATGGAGACCATAGGTTTTGTCGGCGTCGGCAAGATCGGCCTGCCGATCTCGCAGAATTTGATCAATAGTGGCCGCCGCGTCGTCGGCTATCGCCGACATTCACTCGCCGACTTCGAAAAGATCGGCGGCGTGCCGGCGCATTCGGCGGCCGACGTTGGCGCCCAAGCCGACATTGTGCTGTCCTGCCTGCCGTCGACCGAGGCGCTCGACGACGTAGTGCACGGGCCGCGCGGCCTCGTGCATTCCGCGCGGCCCGGTCAGATCGTGGTCGAGCTCGGCTCGCATCCGGTTCCCGACAAGCAGCGCCAGATCGCGGTGCTGAAAGAAAAAGGCGCGATCTTCATCGACGGCGAGGTGTCCGGCACGCCCGGCATGGTGTCGGCGAAGAAGGGCGTGGTCTACCTCGCCGGCGACGCCGATGCCTGCAAGAAGCTCGAACCGGTCATCGCCGGCTTCGCCGATTCCTGTCTGTATTTCGGCGCGTTCGGCGCGGCGAGCCGCGTCAAGCTCGTCAACAATCTTCTGGTCGCCATCAATATCGCCGCCACCGCCGAAGCGATGGCGCTCGGGCTGAAAGCCGGCGTCGACGTGCCGCTGATGATCAAGGCGATTGCGACCGGCAGCGGCGGCTCGACGCAATTCGGCATCCGTGCACCCTGGATGGCCGATCGGCGCTTCCAGCCGGTGCAGGGCGACGTGCCGACGCTGCAGCACTATTTCGGCATGATCGACGATTTGGCCAAAAGCCTCGGCGTGGCGACGCCGCTGCTCGACGCCGTGGTGCCGCTCTATCAGCGTTTCATCGACATGGGGCTCGCCAACAATGACGTCGCCGCCATGATCGACGTGCTCGGCTCGCTGCCGCGCGCCGAGCAAACAAAGTCACGGGAGAATAACGTATGATCCGCGTCGGTAAGATCGCACACGCCAGCTACGAAACGCCCGATCTCGAGCAGCAGGCCGAATACTACACCGAGATTCTGGGATTGACGATCGCCGCCAAAGAAAAGGACGCCGTATTTCTGGCGTCCACCGTCGACCATCATTCGGTGGTGCTGCGCAAAGGAGCGCAGGCGCAATGCGTACGCGTCGGCTTTCAGATTCCGCAGGAAGCCGATCTTGGCGACTTCGAAAAGCAGGTCGCGGGCCACGGCGTCAAGGTCGAGCGCCGCAAGGATCCGGAGCCGTCGATCTCCGAGGTGTTGGTGTTCGCCGATCCCAAAGGCACCGTGATAGAGGTGTTCAAGCGCGACGCCTTCGCGCAGCAGAAATTCCAGCAGAAAGGCATCGTGCCGCACAAGCTCGGCCACGTCGCGTTCCACGTCACCGA
>JBAQHW010000025.1:0-3414 GCA_049288525.1 Xanthobacteraceae bacterium | reverse complement strand
CTCCATGACATCTCTCGACACGGCTCCCTACACGCCCTCTCGAAAACAAGTTAGCGTGTGCCCAACAACAACTAGTGGAAACGTCATGACCATCCCTCGCCGTCGCTTTCTCCACCTCGCCGCCGGTGCTGCCGCCCTCCCCGCGGCGGCGCGCATCGCCCGCGCCGACGCCTATCCGTCGCGCCCGGTGCATCTCGTCGTCGGCTTCGGGCCCGGCTCGGCCTCCGATATCGATGCGCGGCTGGTCGGCCAATGGCTGGCGCAGCGGCTCGGCCAGAACTTCGTCGTCGAGAACCGGGCCGGCGCCGGCGGCAACATCGCCTCGGATTACGTTATTCACGCGGCACCGGACGGCTACACGCTGCTGTACGCATCGACCGCGGTCGCCATCAACACGACGCTCGACGCCGGCCAGCTCGATTACGACTTCCAGCGCGACACCGTGCCGGTCGCCGCCGTCGTACGCACGCCGTTCGTGATGGAAGTCAATCTCAACCTTCCTGTAAAAACCGTTCCCGAATTCATCGCCTACGCCAAGGCCAATCCCGGCAAGATCAACTTCGCGACGGTCGGACCCGGCAGCGCCCAGCATCTCTATGGCGAGTATTTCAACATGCTGACCGGGACCACGCTGGTGCCGGTGCATTATCACGGCGCGGCGCCGGCCCTCACCGATCTGATCGCCGGCCGGGTCCAGGTCATGTTCGACGTCGTCGTCTCCTCGCTGTCCTACATCAAGGCCGGCCAGATCCGCGCGCTGGCGGTGACCACGGCAACGCCGCAGGCCGTGCTGCCGGGCGTGCCGACGGTCGGCCAATTCGTGCCGGGCTATGAAGCAAGCGGCTGGCAGGGCGTCTGCGCGCCGAAGGGCACGCCGCCCGACATCGTCGCGCGGATCAACCACGAGATCAACGCCGGCCTGACCGACGCCGATTTCAAAGAAAAGCTCGCCAAGCTCGGCGGCGCACCCTTTCCCGGCACGCCGGCCGATTGGGGCAATTTCATCGCGTCGGAAACTATAAAATGGGGCAAGGTGGTGAAAGAGGCGCACGTAAAGGCGCAGTGAGGAGGCGCGTTTAGCCCGGATGGAGCGCAGCGAAATCCGGGAACGGCCGCGCGCAAAACCCCGGATTGCGCTCCACTCCATCCGGACTACGGTTGCTTGAACGCCGCCGGGCCGAGTGATATCATTACGATATCAAGGAGCCGATCATGGGCGATCTTCTGGTTCGCAATGTCGCCGAGGCCACCAAGGCGGCGCTCAAGAAAAAGGCCAAGACGGCTGGCAAGTCGGTCAACGACATTGCGCGTGACGCGCTCGATGTTGCGGCCAAGCCGAGCAAAGAAGAGATTTGGGCGCAGGCCGACCGTATCCGCGAGAAAATCCGCGCGCGAGTTGGTCATGACCTCCCCGACTCCACACCGGGCATTCGTGAAGACCGCGATAATCGGTGACATGGCAAGCCGATGGCTCTCGTCGTCGACGCCAGTGTCGCCGTCAAATGGGTCGTGCCGGAAGTCGGTTCCGAACGCGCCACCGCCATCCGCGCCATGGACGAAGACCTGATTGCCCCTTCCCTCGTCTACGCCGAAATCGGCAACGCAATCTGGCGCGCAGTGCTGCGCGGCGAAATGACCGCGCCGGAAGCGCGCCAACAGCTCCGCGCGGCGGTCGCGCACTATCGGCATATCGTTCCGCTTCAAGACCTCGCCGACGACGCCCTCGCACTAGCGACCCGCTTGCGCCATCCGATCTACGACTGTTTCTATCTGGCGCTGGCCGACCGCGAACGGTGTGCGTTGATCACGGCGGATGCAAGGCTCATCGCCATGGCGAAAAGTGTGAAGGGCATCGAAGTGCGGCGGTTGTGACTTCCATCATATCACCGCCAAATGCCGCGGCTCGGCACCGCGGACAGCGCGGAGCGAAACGCCCCGGTCAAGCGTAGCGAGGCGCCCACCGTTTTTCACGGCCAGCGCCAGCAGATAGGCGTCGGTGATCTGATTGGGTCCGAGAATGCCGCCGGGATCAAAAACCGACCGGTCTGCAATCGAGAGAGCGTCCGGCCAGAATAAATGGTCGGTCTGGTCGATCTGCTCGGCGAGACGGCTTATGGCCGCGGCGGTCGGCAAGGGCTTCGGATAGGTCTGCTGGGAGAGGATGCGCGCGAACCCATTCTGCGTGAGCGGGCAAGATGCCCACCCGTACTCTTGGTTGGCCTTCCACCATTCCTGGGCACGGTCAAAATGAACATGGTCTGGCTGAAACAACGCCAGGAGGACATTCACGTCAAACAGCGAACGCATCCTCAGACATCTTCCTCCAGCCACTTCCTGACCATCTCAGACGTGATGATCTGCCCGGTCCGCGGCAGAAGCCTAAAGCCATTGCGATAACGTGGCTCCTCATCCGGGGTCGACGGCTGAGTCAGTGCTATCCGGGCAAGGCCCGAAATCACCTCGCCTGCGGTGGAGTTGCGCTTTTTGGCGAGTTGCTTGGCCGCGTTCAGGACGTCGTCATCAATATCGAGCGTGGTCCTCATGCACCAAAGGGTATTGCATCAGATGCGCTGATGCAAGAGCATCACACCGGCAAATTATCGTGCTTCCTCGGCGGCAACTCCACGGTCTTGGTGCGCAGCATCGCCAGTGCCCGCGCGATGCGCGGGCGGGTGGCATGCGGCAGGATGACGTCGTCGATATAGCCGCGCTCGGCGGCGATGAACGGCGAGAGGAATCGCTCCTCGTATTCCTTGGTGCGGGCGGCAATCTTGCCGGCATCGCCGCTGTCGGCGCGGAAGATGATCTCGACCGCGCCCTTCGCGCCCATCACCGCGATCTGCGCCGTCGGCCAGGCGTAATTGACGTCGCCGCCGATGTGCTTACTCGCCATCACGTCATAAGCGCCGCCGAAAGCCTTGCGCGTGATCACGGTGACGAGCGGCACCGTGCATTGCGAATAGGCGAACAGCAATTTGGCGCCGTGCTTGATCAGGCCGCCATATTCCTGCGCGGTGCCCGGCAGAAATCCCGGCACGTCGACGAAGGTGACGATCGGAATGTTGAAGGCGTCGCAGAAGCGCACGAAGCGCGCCGCCTTGCGGCTGGCGTCGGAATCGAGCACGCCGGCCAAAACCATCGGCTGATTGGCGACGATGCCTATGGTGCGGCCGCCGATGCGGCCGAAGCCGGTAACGATGTTGCGGGCGAAGGCTTCGGAGAGCTCGAAGAAGTCGCCCTCGTCGAGCACCTTTAGGATCAGCTCCCTGATGTCGTAAGGCTTGTTGGGGTTATCGGGCACCAGCGAGTCGAGCGACGGCTCGATGCGCTCGACGTCGTCGAACGACGGCCATTCCGGCACGCCCGCGGTTGCATTGGCGGGCAGGAAATCGATCAGCCGGCGCATCTGCAAGA
>JBAQHW010000024.1:0-15715 GCA_049288525.1 Xanthobacteraceae bacterium | reverse complement strand
ACGCTTGCACGAATCCAACTTCAACAGCCAGATTTTGCGGCGCTCAACATTGTTACCGTTCCGGGCGTGGAGCGAGTTCTTGCGGAAGCCTACTTCGCTTTAAGTGAAGCTTATAAGCGAGTGCGGCTTCATGATGCGAGCCGTACTGAGTGGGTCAAAGCAAGCGCGCTCGTCGCCGCTACCGTATCGGTTGTTAATCCACTGCGCCCAGGCGGCCGCGCTGATCGAATTGAATGGATGTACGTGAACCAAGCATTCGGAATGCTCTGCGCTTACGGACATGCCCAAAAAATCTTCCTGGCACAAAGTTTTGATGAACGGCGGAGATTGCTGCAATCGCTTCAGGCGATGAGATTGCCCTGCCTGGACCCACTTATTGCCGAAGGCAACGTAACAAACGGGCAATTTCGAACGGCATGGTCGTTAACGCTTTCGCCCGGCGAGATTTCGATGCTTGATGCGCTTGTAACGGCCTTTAACCTTTTGGCTGGGACGCCCTAGGCACGTTACCTTCTCGTATCGAGCCGCATTGCGGCTTCGTCTTAGCCAGCATCCGCAGCACGTCCTGAAATTCCTCTTTGGAATCGTCTGCGCCTAGCTCGCGAGTGGCTTAACGAACCGCTTCGATTGGGCCTTGTCGTCGGGCTTGGGGGCATGCTGTTGCTTCCGGATATAATCGCCTTTCAGTTGCTCTTTGACTCATCCTGCGGCACGTCGAGCCCGAGCGCGTGCAGCAGCCGCGGATCGGGAAACCGGTCGGTGCTCTCATTCACGTAAAGCCCGAACGGATCGTCGCGCAGCACATAGGCGGTCCAGCCCCAGCCGTGACCGGCGATCGCCGCGGCGGCGTCGTGCAGCCAGCGCGCGCGCGAGCCGCGGCCGATTTCGACGCCATCGACGAGCTCTTTCATCGCGCCGAATTCGGTGAAGACGATCTGATCGGAATCAACATGCTCGCGCGCCTGCCAATCGGCGAGCTTGTTCATCCAACTGGCGAGTTGTGCGGGTCCTTGCCCTGCCGCAAAATACTGGCGGATTTCGTCGTCCGCCTTCTGCTCGGCGGCGATGCGGTCGGCACCTGCCGGCGATTCCACCGTTCGAAAGCGCGCATGCGTGAGCGCCAGCGTCTCCGCCAGGCTGCCGGCCGATGCCGGATAAGGCACGCCGATGGTGCCGGCGAGATCGGGCTCGGTAAACCACGATGTCTGATGGGTGAACAGGAACGGATGATAGAAGTGCACGCTGACGAGATTGCGCGGATCGTGCAGCAGCGGCGTGTCGAGCCGGGTGACGCCGCCGATATCCGACCAGCAGCCGCCGGTGAGGAAGAGCGGCAAATCCGGCGCGGCCTGGCGAAGCTCGCCGATCATGACGTCCTGAAATTCGGTCCAATCCGTGCCGAGCCAGACATGGCACTTGGTCTGCGGCTCGTTCATCGGCTCAAGCGCCACCACGCCGGAATGCACGGTGCTCAAGGCTTTGGCGACGCGCTCGGCGGTCTGCACATAGGCGTGAAATTTCGGGCCATCGAGCGCATCGAGCCAGTTCTGCGGCAATTCATGATGCAGCGAGGGCGGAAACAGCGTCACCAGGACGGCGAGGCCATGACGGTTGATCGCGGAAATCACCGCGACCAGATTGTCGAGGATGTCCTGCTGTTCCTGCGCGTCGCCGGTCATCAGCGGCCCGACGTCGAGCGGCACGCGCATGTGATCGAAACCGGCGCCGCGAAGCCGGTCGAAATCGAACAGCGACAAGGCTTGCAGCGGATGCGGATAGGCCGCCTCGGCATAGGCCTTGGCCGCGCCGTCGCCGGTGGTTTTGGGGAACTCGAAGAACTCGACCAATGTCGCACCGCGCTTGAAGCTTTGGCCCGGGCTGGCCGTGGCCGCGGGCGCAGCGGTAAAGGTCGCAAGACAAGCAGCAATTCCCAGCGCGGCGGCGCCGAGCCATGGCTGCCGGGTCACGGTTGAACCTTCTCCGCCGCCGGCGCCAATTCCTGCAGCTCCACGCGCTGATGCCGGCGATGCACCTCGAACAGACTGAGATAGCTTTCGATCATACGCTGCGACGAATATTTGGCGCATAAGGCGCGGGCGAAGTCGCCGGCGCCGCGTTCGGCCGGAACCGGCTGCAGCGCCCGCGCGATCGCGGCAATCCATCCCTCGACGTCGTCGGGAGCGACGAACGCCACCCTTTCGCCGCCCGCGCGCAACACCTCGTGCAGCACCGGCAGGTCGGCGACCGCCATCGGCATTCCGGCCATCCCGGCCTCTACGGCGGCAAGGCCGAACGTCTCCCAGGTGGACGGGAAGACGAAGACATCCGAGGCGGCGTAGAGATCGGCGATATCCTCGGCCGCCAGCGCACCCAGCATATGCAGCCGGTCGTCGACGCCGAGCGTCATTGCCAGCGCGTGAAAAGCGGCGGCGCTGCCACCGGCGCCGGCAAGCACGAGATGCGCTTGCGGCAGACAGGCGAGCGCGCGGATGAGCACGTCCTGGTTCTTTTGCGGCGTCAGCCGGCCGACATTGAGAAGAACGGGTTGGGTCTGCGGCAAGCCGAAGCGGCGCCGCGTCGCCTCGCGGTTCGTCACCGGCGCCGGCGCGTCGATGCCGTGCTCGATCAGAATCATCGACCGCCGATAGCGCGCGGGATAGGCGGCGAACGCGGCCCATGTCGCCGCGCTGTTAATGATATTGGCGGTATAAAGTCCGAGCGCGCCCGACAGCATGTCCAGTAAACGCAGCGGCCGCGGCAGCTCGGATGGTATACAAGTTTGGTGAACGACGCGGAGCTTGCAGCCACAGAGCCAGCCGACCACGCCGGCCAACACCGAGGCGGTCGATTGATAGGCGATCAGCGCCTCGGCATCGGCGTTCCAGATACGACGCGCCATGCGCCAAACGTAAACGAGCTTGATATACGGCGGCAGGCCGGGGCGCGGATACAGGTAAGCGGTTTCCACCGCGTCGCGATGCGAGCCGAGCGCCGCCCCGATCATGCCGGCAAGCTTTTGCACGCCGCCGCGTTCGTCGTCGTGAAGTATTTGCAGGATTCGCATCTGATCACGCTTGCCACGCGCCGTTAGCCCGGCGTCGTCGATATCCAACTTAACGATACTCATTGAAAGGCTTGGTAGCCGCTTTTCTTCACACCAACAATGACTTATCACGCGGCATGCTTAACACCTCGGGCCTGCTTTATCTGTCTGCCCGTATCGTGTCGGCGGTCGGAAATTTTTTGGCCGTCGTGATTTTTTCGCGCATGGCCGGCCCCGCCGAATACGGCCATTACGTTTTGATCTTCGCCTGGGCGCTCATCGTCTACGGCTTCGGCGCGCAATGGATGCGCTTTGCTTATTTCGGCGTCTACCACCCGCAACGTTTCGGCGAATACGTGGCGTCGCTGGGGCGGCTTCTCAGCGTCGGCATCGTCATCGTTGCGATCGCGCTTGTAACGCTGGGATTGCTCGGACTGTTCGAACCGGCTTTCCTCGCCGCCGTGTTCGCCCTGGTGTGCGGCATGACTCTTTACGAGTCGGCGTTCGAGGTGGCGCGCACGCAGCTCAACGCCCGCGGCGCGGCGCTGGCGATGATCGCTCGCACCGTGCTGGTGGTCGGGCTCGGCACCGCGACGCTCGCCCTTGGCGGCGGCGCGCGCGGGCTCGCCATCGCCATTGCCGTCGCCCATATCATCGCCGCCACGCCGACACTGCCGGGCTTTGCCCGCATCCGCCTGGCGCGTTCTTCGCGTGCCGCTTCGTTGCATATCGTCAGTTACGGCTGGCCGCTGCTGCTGTCGTTCGGCGTCACCGCGGTCGGCCAGAGCATCGACCGCCTGTTGCTGGCGCACTATCTGGGCACGGCGACGCTCGGACCCTACGGCGTCGTCGCCGACACGCTGCGGCAAAGCTTCACGGTGATGGGCGAGGCGATCATCCTGTCGCTGGTCACGATCGCCAAGCAGCAATCGAACGCAAACGACGTGGCCGCCGCCAACGATACGCTGCAGAAGGCGTTCAACGCCTGCCTCGCCTCCGCAAGCTTCGGCGCCGCGTTTTTCATCGTCTTCGGCGGGCCGCTGCTGCAACTGCTGTTCCCGCCGGTCTTCGTCGCGCCGACCCGCGATCTCATCCCGATCTTCGCCGTCGCCTTTGCGTTCCTCACCATGCGCAGCTTCTATTTCGCGCAAGTGATCTACTTCACCAATGCGAGCTATCTGGACTTCGTGGTGTCGCTGCTGTTTTTGGTCGTGTCCACGGTTCTCTCGGTTCTCCTGGTTCCATCCTACGGCGCGCATGGCGCCGCGGTAGCGCTGATGATCTCGAGCATCATCTCATGCATCGCCTTCGTTGTTCTCGGCCGGCGCTCCTACCGGCTGCCGGTCGATCTGGCCGCGCTCGGCGTCATGCCGTCGCTGGCGATCCTGTTCGTGTTCGGCGCGCATGTGACCGGCAATCTGCTTCCAGGCCATTCCCTGCCGCTCCTCGCCGACGCTGCGCTGTTCGCCTTGTGCACCGGCTTCGCCGTCCAGCACTTCGGCCTGTTGCACCTGCCCTCGGTCGAAGCCGTCGGCGAACGGATCACGGTACCCTAGCCGATGGTGTTTTCGTCAAACCAGCGCCGGACATCGATCGGGACCGCGGCCGTTGCCGCGCCGCCGCTGGTTCCGCACCATCATGACCTCGGCGACCCCGACCATGCCGAATTTCTCGGCATGCGGTTCTGCCTATGGACGCAAGCGGACGTGGTAGCGGCGATCGCCGCCGATGCGGCCGACGGCGGCCGCCCTTATCGCTATGTCGTCACGCCGAACAGCCATCATGTGGTCGCCGCGCACGATGCGCCGGCGCGGCTGTTGCCGATCTATCGCGACGCATGGCTGTCGCTGTGCGACAGCCGTATCGTGCGGGCCTTGGCGCGCTTGGACCGATTGGAGCTGCCGCTCTGCACCGGCAGCGATCTGGTCGCGATACTGCTTGCCACGCTGAACGCGCATGACCGGCCCAGTCCGCCCCGGCGGATCCTGGTCGTCGGCCCGCCGCGGTCCACCGCCGCGGCGTTGCAGGCCCGCTATCCCAAGCTCGGGTTCGACATCATGCCGGCGCCAGCCGGTTTGGCGCAAAATGCCGAATTGCGGCTCGCGGTGGCCCGCGCCTGCATGAGCCGGCAATGGGACATCGCGCTGTTGTGCGTCGGCGCTCCGGCCCAGGAGATGATCGCGCATGCGCTTAAGGAGCTGGGGTGCCGCGCGGGGGTGGCGCTGTGCGTCGGCGCGGCGATCGATTTTTTGACCGGCACCAGCAAACGCGCACCGCGCGTGCTGCAGCGTCTTAGCCTCGAATGGGCCTATCGCCTGGCGCGCGAACCCCGGCGCTTGTGGCGCCGCTACCTCGTCGAGTCGCCGAGAATAGTGCCTATCTTTATCGCCAGCCGCTTGCGGCACGGACGCTGACATCGGCCGATGCCGCGGCGGGCCGCCGGTAGCCGATGGCCTCAAGCCCATCGCGGATCGTCACGCAGCCGATATTCTGCGCCTGCACGGTTTCGATGACCTCACCCAACAGCCGCGGCGAAGCCCCGATCCAGCTCGGCGGCTCGGCGACGTCATGGGTATAGAAAATCAACCAGCCATTGCGCTCGCGAACCTCGCGCAACACGCGTTCAAGCTTTGCCGGCGTCAGCGTCCGGTCGTAGAGCTCGATGACCCGCAACAGCGCGAGATCGATCGTGCCGGCATTGATGCCCTCGTAAATGCCGCGGCAGGTATCGAAACGGCCGTGAAGTTGAAGCTTGCGCGGCCACGAAACCCGCCCGAACGGGTAACAAAAGTTAGTCACTTCAATGCCGGGACAGAGCTCGCGCAGAAGCGCCCCGTTGCGCTCGCATTCCTCATCCAATTGCCGCGCGTCGATGGTATCGACCTTGACGTGCGAAAAGGTGTGGCAGCCGATCTCATGGCCGCGGTCATGCAAAGCGCGAACCTGACTGCGATCGATCACGCGCCACTGCTCGTTTTCATCCAGCGTGCCGCAGATGCCGGTGGCGATATAGAACGTCCCGCGCACGCCGTATCGTTCGAGGATTGCGGCGCCGTTGACATAGGCCGAGGCCGGCACGTCGTCGAAGGTGAAGCTGACCAGCGGCGCCGCATTGCGCATGGCAAAAGGCTTCGAGCGATGATGCCGCGCGCCTTTGCGCAAAACTCCCGCGAGAAATGGCCGGAACATTAGCGACCTCACGCCGCGCCCGACGCCGCAGAAACCTGGCCTCGGAGCGTCGGTTGCACATCTGCCAGAATTTCAAGAAATCGATCCGCCGCCTTGGCGGCGGTGTAGTCGAGACCGCGCGCCATCAACATCCGCCGGTCAGGAACCTCGTCGAGCGCGGTAGCGATGGCCGCGGCCATTGCCGGAGCGTCCCCCACCGGCGTCAGCGTGCCATAGCGGCCGTTCTGCAAAATGTCGCGCGGCCCATAGCTGCAATCGGTGGCTACGATGGCAGTGCCGCAGGCGAGCGCCTCCATGAGGACGCCCGGCAAGCCTTCATGCGCCGACGACAGCACGGCGACGCGCCCGCGCATCAGCCAGCCGAACGGATCGGCGGAGTAGCCGGTGAAGGCGACGCGCCCGGTGAGCCCGTTGTCGCGCACAAATTCCTCGAGCGGCCCGCGCTCCGGGCCGTCGCCTATGATTGCCAGCCGCCAAGGCCGCTGCGGCGGCAGCAATGTCATCGCGCGCAACAAGGTGCGATGATCTTTCTCCGGCGACAGCCGTGCAACGCAGACGATGAGATCGCGTTCGCGGCCGGTTTCGCCGTCCCATTGCGACAAGCGCTGCACCGTTGCCGGAGGAATGACCGCATTGGTGGGCATGACCGAGATGATGTCTTCAGGAACTGAGAAAATCCTGATCAGATCGTGCCGGTCGCCGTCGGTCAGCGCGACGATGCGATCGGCCCGCCGATAGAGCCATCGCAATAGCCGATAGGCAATGCGGTTCTGCAAATAGGGATCGCCACGTTCCGCCGCCGATGGGCTGCTGACTTCGCGCAGGACAAGCTTGGGCCGGCCGCGGCGCGGCAAGGTATGCACCGCGATCAGGGCACACAGATTAAGCGCCGCCTCCGAGCTGACGACAATGCCGGGCGCGAGCGAACGGATGGTGCGCCGCAGGCCGGGAAGCGCATAGCGCAGTTTCCCTCCCGGCAGTTCCACGACGCGAATGGAAGGCTCGAGCAACGGCCGTAAGCGCCCGTCGCCGAGCAAAGTCAAAATGGTCGGCGCGACGCCTTTGGCGGCCAGCGCATTGCACAGGAGCACCATGTCGCGCTGGGCGCCGCCGCCGTCGAAGGCGCGGATCAGCACCACAATACCGGATTCACACTCCTTGCCACGCGACAACACTGGAAAAACCGACTTTGTCCTGAGATTTCAAATGGAATAGGCATGAGCTTCCAGCCCGGATCAAGGCCAAACTCGCCGTTCATGGGAGTGTTACGATAGCAACGTTAATCGGCCGTGCCGGCCGCACGTTAATTAACTTTAATACGTTAGCCATTGAACGTTTTCACGGCCGGATATAGTTCGCTTGGGCTCCCAATACTTCGTCCGGACCGGTTCTTCGGAACGGGGAATAAAGTAGAAGTTTGAGGGGTTGCAGAACCGAGGTATAGCTAGGCCATGAGGGTGTGGATGACCCGGCCAAAATCCCGTCGGGCCGTGTGGGGATGTGCAGCTATCGCGCTGGCAGCCGTAGCCGCCGCGGTGATTTTTTGGCGCCACGGCGACCGCCAGGTCGCCCGCGCCGCGCCGCCCTCTGTTCCGGTGGTTGTCGCCGAGACGGCGCAGCAGGACGTACCGATCTATTACGACGCGCTCGGCACCGTGGCCGCGCTCAACACCGTGGCGATCCGCGCTCAGGTCAACGGCCAGATCGTTTCCGTCGATTTTCGGCAGGGCCAGGATGTCCATAAGGGCGACGTGCTGGCGAAAATAGATCCGGCGCCGCTCAAGGCCGCATTGGATCAGGCGGTCGCCAAGAAGAGCGAGGATCAAGCGCAGCTGGTCGACGCCGAGAAGGATTTGGTGCGCTTCAAGACTCTCGTGCTGCGCAATGCGGAGACGCAGCAGGACGTCGATACCCAGCAGGCCAAAGTCGACACCTCCAAGGCGACGCTCGATGCCGATCAGGCCGCCATCGAAGCCGCCCAGACACAACTGAATTACGCGACCATTACCGCGCCGATCGACGGCATCGTCGGCTTCCGTCAGGTCGACGTCGGCAACATCATTCACACCACCGACGTCAATCCATTGACGGTGCTCACGCAGATCAAGCCGTGCACGGTCATTTTCACGCTGCCGCAAAGCAACCTCGATCCGGTACGTGAAGCCATGCTGCGCGGCACCGTATCGGTGCTGGCTTTCGACCAGGACAACAAAGAGCAGATCGCCCAAGGCAAGCTCCTGCTCATCAACAATCAGATCGATCAGACGACCAGCACCATTCAATTGAAGGCGGAGTTTCCCAACACCGATGAGCGGCTGTGGCCGGGCGCCTTCGTGCACATCCACATTCTGATCACCACGCGCAAGAACGCGGTGACCATGCCGGCAACCGCGTTACAGCGCGGTCCGGACGGATTTTACGTCTGGGTGATCAAGCCGGATAATACGGCCGAGCAGCGCCCGGTCGAGGCAGAAACCGTCAGCGAGGACTTGGTCATCGCCACCAAGGGTCTGGACGCCGGCGAACGTGTCGTGGTCGACGGTCAATCGCGGTTGGACCAGGGCACGCGTGTAGCGATCCGCACTCCCAATCCAGCAGCCGATGCCGCAAAGCAGCAGGCGGATAAGAGCTGATGAACTTCTCCGAAACCTTCATCCGCCGGCCGATCGCTACGTCGCTTTTGATGGCTGCGCTGGCGCTGGTCGGAATTGTGGCGTTTCCGTTGTTGCCGATCGCGCCGCTGCCGCAGGTCGATTTTCCCACGCTTCAGGTGACGGCGACGCTGGCCGGCGCCAGCCCCGAAATCATGAGCGCCACGGTCGCGACTCCCCTCGAGCGGCAGTTCGGCCAGATCGCCGGCGTCACCCAGATGAGCTCGGTCAGTTCGCTCGGTTCGACCGTCATCACGCTGCAATTCGACCTCAACCGCAACATCGACGGCGCCGCCGGTGACGTGCAAGCGGCGATCACGGCCGCCGGGCCGTATCTGCCGAAAAACCTTACCAATCCTCCAACCTATAAGAAGGTGAATCCAGCCGACTCGCCGATCCTGATCGTGGCGGCGACGTCGACGACCATACCGCTGACCAAGGTCGACGATTTTGCCGAGAACGTCGTCGCCACCCAGATTTCTCAGATCAGCGGCGTGGGCATCGTCAATATCGGCGGTCAGCAGCGGCCGGCTATTCGCATTCAGATCGATCCCTCCAAGCTGACGGCGCGCGGCCTGACGATGGAAGACGTGCGCGCCGCTTTGATCGGCGCGACGAGCGACGCCGCCAAAGGTACGATGATCGGCAAGCTGCAAACCTTCACGATCTCCGACAACGACCAATTGACGACCGCGGAACCCTACAACGACGTGATCATTGCTTATCGCAACGGCGCGCCGGTTCGGGTCCGCGATGTCGGCCGCGCGGTCTCCGGACCGCAGGACGTGACTTTGGGAGCGCTACATCGCGAGCAGAATGCGGTGATGCTGCTGGTTTTCAAGCAGCCGGGCGCCAACGTGATCGCCACCGTCGACAACATCAAAGCGGCGCTGGCCAAAATGCACTCGCTCATTCCGCCGGGCATCCATCTGCAAACCGTGATCGACCGCACGCAGACCATTCGCGCCGCGGTGACGGACGTCGAATTCACGCTGCTGTTGTCGTGCGCTCTCGTCGTGATGGTGATCCTGCTGTTCCTGCGCAGCATTCAGGCCACCATCATTCCCGGCGCGGCCGTGCCGTTGTCGTTGCTTGGCGCCATCGCGATTATCTACCTGGCCGGCTTTAGCCTGGATAACCTGTCGCTGATGGCGATGACCATCGCCGTAGGCTTCGTCGTCGACGATGCCATCGTCGTGGTCGAGAACATCTTCCGCCATCTGGAAGCCGGCACCACGCCGATGCAATCGGCGATCAAAGGTGCGCGTGAAATCGGCTTCACCGTGCTTTCGATCAGCATCTCGCTGGTCGCCGTATTCATTCCGCTATTGCTGATGAGCGGCATCGTCGGCCGGCTGTTCCACGAATTCGCCATCACCGTCATCGCTGCCATTGCAGTCTCCGTGGTGGTTTCGCTGACACTGACGCCGATGCTGTGCTCGCGTTTCCTGGTCAGCGAGCACGGGCGCGAACATGGCCGTCTGTATCGCTTCATCGAAAAATGCTTCGACACCCTCTTGGACGGGTACCGGCGCGGCCTCGACGTCGTGCTGCGTCACCAGTTCGTCACGCTGCTGGTTTTCCTGACGACGCTGTGCGTCACCGGCGTGCTGTTCGTGGCCATACCGAAAGGCTTTTTCCCGACCCAGGATACTGGTTTGCTGCTCGGCATTTCCGAGGCCGGCCAGGATGTCTCTCCGGCAAAAATGAAGGAGATCCAGCGGCAGCTATCCGCCGTGATCGAACGGGATCCCGATGTTTCCGACTTCGGATCGTTCTTCGGTCCGAGCTACGGCAACACGCAAAATACTGGACGCTTCATCGTTGGACTGAAACTGCGCGACGATCGTAATGCCTCGGCCGCGCAAATTATCGACCGGCTACGGCCGAAGCTCGCGCAAATCACCGGCGCTCGACTGTTCCTGCAGCCGGCACAGGACATCACCGTCGGCGGCCGCATCGCCCGCGGTCAATTCCAATACGTGCTCCAGGATCCCGATCTGCAGGAACTGAATACCTGGGCGCCGCGGCTGATGGCAAAGCTCAAGACGCTGCCGCAGCTCGCCGACGTCGCTACCGACGCCATGAACGCCGCGCCGCAACTCACCATCACCATCAATCGCGACGCCGCGTCGCGTTTCGGCATCCTGCCGCAGGTCATCGACAACACCCTCGACGACGCGTTCGGCCAGGCTGACGTCACGCAATATTTCACCAATAACTCGTATTATGTCGTGCTCGAGGTGGCGCCGGACCTGCAGGGCAAACTGGACACGCTCAATCAGCTCTACATCAAGGCGCCGACCAACGGGCGGCTCGTTCCGCTCTCGACACTGGTCAGCGTCAACACCAGTCACGTCGGACCGCTCTTGGTCTCGCATTCGGGGCAATTCCCGGCGGTCACGATGACGTTCAATCTTCCGGCCGGCGTGGCGCTCGGCCAGGCCGTCGACGCCATTTCGAAGGCCGCGGAAGAGATCGGCATGCCGTCGTCGCTGGTCGGCACGTTTCAGGGCAACGCCCAGGCGTTCCAGGCGGCGCTGTCGAACGAGCCGATCCTGATCGCCGCCTCGCTGGTCGTCGTCTATGTCATCCTCGGCGTGCTCTACGAAAGCTACATCCACCCGCTGACCATTCTCTCGACACTGCCATCGGCCGGCGTCGGCGCGCTGCTGGCGCTGATGATCGGCGGCTTCGATCTGTCGGTGATCGGCATCATCGGCATCATCCTGCTCATCGGCATCGTCAAGAAGAACGGCATCATGCTGGTCGACTTCGCCATCAATCGCGAGCGCGCCGGCTTGCCGGCCCGCGAGGCGATACGCCAGGCGTGCCTGCTGCGTTTCCGGCCCATCGTGATGACGACCATGACCGCGCTGTTGAGCGGCCTGCCCTTGATGTTCGGTCATGGCTCGGGATCGGAACTGCGCCAGCCGCTGGGTTACGCCATGGTCGGCGGGTTGGCGGTCAGCCAGTTGCTCACTTTGTTCACGACGCCGGTGATTTATCTCTATCTCGACCGGTTCCAGGAATGGCTGCGCGGCGGCAGCGCCGAGCATGACGAGGCGGAACCGCTGCCGCTTGCTGCGGAATGACAGGTTCCACCTTTTTTTGAAAATTTTCGTGATCGAGCCGGACGGCGGACCCCGACAGCACCGGGGAACGGCGCCGCACGGTTATGCGTTTCCTTGTCTGGAACCACGCGCGGGGAATAAGCACCCGCGGGGAGATAGAACCAGAGGAGATCAGGATGAAGAAACTCACGCTCGCGCTTGCGGCGGCTGCGGTGCTTGCGACCGCGGCGCCGGCGATGGCCTTTGTCGGCGTGCATGTCGGCCCGGTCGGTGTCGGCATTGGCGGGCCGGGACCCTACTACGACTATTATAACGGCTGCGGCCCCTACAATTATCCGTGCGGCGGACCGTATTACGACTATTACGGCGGCCCGAGCGTCGTGATTGGCGGCGGCGGTTGGCACGGTGGCGGTTGGCACGGCCACGGCCACGGCCATTTCCACCACGGGCGTCGCTAAGCACGCGCTCGTCGTTACGACCAAATAACCAAATAATCGAAAAGGGCTCCGCAAGGGCCCTTTTCTATTTGTCCGGTTTGGCCAAAATTGGCCGCAAATTTTTCTCCTTGCTCGCGCTGCAGCGCGGCTATTGCGCCGCACAATATTCAATACAACACTCGAACGTGAAACGGAGATCGTTGACTTGCCGCGTGCATGTCCGCTCTCGGCGTGGCATTATGTCTCAAGCTTGAGAGCGTGACCTGGATCGGGTGAATCGTTTTCCGGCAACGATCACGCTCTTTCAAAAAGTCGCAAAAAGTTTCAGGCGCCTCGCGGCCCCGGCCGCAGGCGCAAGGCTTCAAAATTTGAACTCATCGGGTTCAGGAGGAGCGCCATGGCCTATGCACACATTCTCGTCGGGGGGAGCAGCAATCCCGCGCAGCCCATTGTACGCCGCATCACTCCATCCGATCTCTATCAATCGCTGGCCCGCGGCATCGACGATTTCACCGCCATGCCGAGCCACGCCGTGTTTCTGTGCGTGATCTATCCGCTGCTCGGCCTCGTCCTGATCGGCATGACGCTTGGCAATTCGACCTTGCCGCTGGCCTTTCCGATTGCCGCGGGCTTTGCGCTAGTCGGACCGCTCGCCGCCATCGGTCTTTACGAGCTGAGCCGGCGCCGCGAGGCCGGTCTCGACAGTTCGTCGAGCCATGCCTTCGACGTTTTGCATTCACCCTCGCTCGGCGCGATCGTCGCGCTCGGCGTGCTCTTGATGGCGCTCTTCCTGACCTGGCTCGCGGTTGCCGAAGCGATCTATGTCGCCACATTCGGCTATGCCGCGCCGGTCTCGGTCGGTCAATTCGCGGCCGACGTGCTCACCACGTCGGCCGGATGGACGCTCATCGTCGTCGGCACCGGCATAGGCTTTCTGTTCGCCGTTGTGGCGCTGACTCTCGGGGCGATTTCGTTTCCGCTGCTGCTCGACCGGGACGTTGGCGCCGCGGTCGCGCTGTTGACTTCGATCCGCGTGGTCAAGACCAATCCGGCGACGATGGCGTTGTGGGGCTTCATCGTCGCCGCGCTATTGGTGCTCGGCTCGATTCCGTTCTTTTTGGGACTGACCGTGGTGATGCCGGTGCTCGGTCACGCCACCTGGCATCTCTATCGCCGCGCCGTCGAGCCGGATCCGAACCCGCATCAGGACTACACGCCGCGCCAGCGGTCGCATCGCTCGGCCGCGGATTTTCCGGCCGCGCTGTTTCCGAGCCGGGAGTAGCTAACCCAGCGCGGCGGCGCGGCGCAGGCTTGCGATCATCGCCAGGCGCAATAGATAGTCGCGCCGTCGCTGTGGGTCCGCCGCCGTCCGCCGTAGCATGTCGGCGAAATCGGGATTGGCGCATTCCAGGTTGCGCTTGTTCTCGATCGTTTGTTTCTCGATGTATTCAAGCGTGATGGCGCGGCGCTGCCGCTCGTAACGCTCGAGTTCGGTCGCGGGCGCGGCGCCGGCAAAGACTTCGGCGAGCCGGGCCGTCAGATTCATGGCGTCGTGAATGCCGCCGTTCATGCCCATGCCGCCAAGCGGATTGTTGACGTGAGCCGCATCGCCGGCGAGGAACGCGCGGCCGGCGCGAAAGCTTTTGGCCACCCGCTGATGCACCTTATAGAGCGTCGTGTGAGCGATGTCGTATGAAGCGATGCCGGGCACGACGGCGGCCATCAACCGGTCGGCGAAGGCGCGGCTGAGCGCATCCTCATCGCTGCAGGTCTCGGTCAGCGGAAACATCACCCGCCAGATGCCGCCCGGAATTTCCAGGAGAAAGTGCCAGCGCAGCGGATCGGCCACATAGGTGACGGAAACCATTTCCGCGATGACCGCGCGAAAATCGAATGGCGTCGAGACGACCAGAAAGCGCTCGGGCCAGGTGAAGCCTGAGAATTCGATGCCGAGGGCGCGGCGCACGTCGCTGCGCGCGCCGTCGGCGCCGACCAGCCAGCGGGCGGAACGGCGTTCGCTCCGGCCGTCGCGATCGAGCGTCACGTGAGCCGCAGCATCGTCCTGCGCGACATTGACGACCTTGACGCCGAATTCAATGCGAAAGCCGGGGTTGCCGTTCAGCCGCTCGTACAGGATGCGCGTCAGCTTGAACTGCTCGGCCTGGAGGCGGAACGGATGGCGCGTGGCGTCGGCGATGGCCTCGAAATCGAAGGTGGCGATTACACCGTCGCGAGTGCGGTACTGCACCCGCGGGGCGATCAGGCCCTGCGCGATCAACGGGCCGGCGGCGCCGAATTCGTCCAGCATGTCGAGCGTCGACGGATGGAAAGTCGAGGCCCGCGATTCTTCGGAAAGCACCGCGCCCGCCTCGAACACCGTGACCGGCACGCCGCGGCGCAAGAGATTGGCGGCCGCAACCAGGCCGACCGGGCCGGCGCCGGCGATGAAGACCCTTTCCTCGATCGGCATATGGCCTTGCACCCTGCGACGCGAGCGACGCCGCTTTTTCGGCACGCGGCAACAGCCTATCATGCCGCATGCTCGACCTCGGCCTAAGCTTTCTCGGCAGCGTCGCCCGCGATCCAGATGCGCTCGCCATCGTCGACGGCGAACTGCGCCTGACCTACACGCGGTGGTATCGGCAGATTTCGGCGCTGGTCAAAGGCTTTGACGCCATCGGGCTGGAGGCTGGCGGCCACCTCGTCACCGTGCTGCAGAATCGCGCCGAAGCCGCGACGCTGCATTGGGCCTGCCAATTTGCCGGCATCGTCATCACCCCGGTCAATTGGCGCTCGACTGCAAGCGAGCTCGATTTTTATCTCGAAAATGCCGAGGCCAAGGCGGTCGCCTATGAGGACACCTCGGCCGCGGCCATTGCCGGATCGGTTGCCGCGCAGCGGCTGCCGCGAATCGCGATCGATGCCGCGCCGCAACCAGCCATCGCGTTTGGCACACTGATCGCGCAATCCGCGCCCGATGCGACCCCGCGCGTCTCCGCCGACGCCTGGTCGGTCATGCTCTATACCTCCGGCACCACGGCGCAGCCGAAGGGCGTGCCGCGCCGCCAGGCCGCCGAGCGCGCCGCCGCGATCGCCCATGTCGCGCAAAATCTTTATCGCCGGAATCGTCATGGCTATGGCGAACGCACGCTCGGCGTCATGCCGCTCTATCACACCATGGGCGTGCGCTCGCTGCTCGCCATGTCGCTGGTCGGCGGCGCCTTCATCTGCCTGCGCCGCTTCGACGTCGCTGCCGCACTCAAGCTGATCGCCGTCGAGCGGGTCAGCAATCTTTATCTGGTGCCGACGCTCTATCACGAT
>JBAQHW010000023.1:0-16768 GCA_049288525.1 Xanthobacteraceae bacterium | reverse complement strand
GCTGCTCGGCGTCGACCTTCTCGCCGGGAATCGCGCGCATGATGCCGCCGACCACGACGCGGTCGTCCTTGCTCAGCCCGGATTCGATGACGCGCAGATCGCCGACGAGCTGGCCCGGCTCGACTTTGCGCTGCTCGACCACATTGTCCTTGCTGACGACCAGCACATACCGGCCGGCCTGATCGCTGCCGATCGCCACGTCGGGCACCAGCAAAGCCGGCGCCGGCCGCGACGGAATCCGCACCCGCACGAAGTAGCCGGGCAACAGCGTTGCGTTGGCGTTCTCCAAGGTCGCGCGCGCCGCCAGCGTTCCGGTCGACGGATCGACGGTGGGTGCGATGTAGTCGAGCTTGCCTTTATGCGGATAGCCGCTCTCGTTCTGCAGCGAGACTTCGACCGGAAGCCCGATGAGCTCGCCGGGGGTCTGGCCGCGTTTCGCCAGCGTGGCGCGGACCGCAAGTACGTCGCGCTCGCTGGCGTTGAAATTCACCCAGATCGGATCGAGCTGCACGATGGTCGCCAGCGTGGTCGGCGAAGTGGCGCCGACCAGCTGCCCGACGGAAACCTGCCGCGCGGTCACGACGCCGTCGAACGGCGCGACGACGTCGGTATAGCCGAGATTGATCTCGGCCTGTTTTTCGTTGGCCTGTTGCGATTGCAGGTCGGCCTGCGCGGAATCGCGCTGCGCCAGAGCCTTGTCGTAATTGGCTTGGGTCGAGACCTGTCTGGTGATCAGATCGGCCTGGCGCTGGAATTCGGCTTGCGCCTGCGTCAACGTCGCCTGCGCGCTGACGACGGCTGCTTTTGCCGCATCCACTTTGAGCTTGTACGGCTCCGGCTCGATGGTGAACAGCGACGTGCCTTTCTTGACGAAGTCGCCGTCTTTGTAGGTGATCGCCTGCACGAAGCCCTGGACGCGGGCGACAAGGTCGACCGTGTTGACCGCCGCCGTATTGCCGGTCGCGTCGAAATAGCGGGTGACGTCCTGCGCGATCGGCGCGGCGACGGTGACCTTCGGCGGCGGCGGCGCAGCATATTCGTTTTTCTGTCCGCAGGCGGCGACCGCCGCGGCGGCGGCGAGCGCCAGTGCCAGACGGGCAAACCATGCAGGGGATGCGCCAGCAGGAGTTACGCCGGTGAAGGTCATGGCCGAAGCCTTCGGTCAATGCGCGGAAAAGCGAAAACCCGACTCACGAAAACTAGACTCAAATGAGCGCCGGAGAGCGGGCAGTCACGATCCGATTTACCGGGCGGCTTTGCAACAGCAAAACTCACGCACAATGAGAACCGGTGGATACCGTTTTGCGGACGGCAGTTTACGAAAGAATCGAGCCATTGCCGAAATAGCCGAACGCAAATCGATGCGGCACGATTAGGCGGCAACAGGCAAAATCGGCCGCCCAAAATGCAATCGGCGCCGTAACGGCGCCGATCGCTCCCCAACCCCGCCGGGACATTTCCCCGGCTAGAAGTGCTGCCCGGTTAAGAACTCTGATCGAGCACGGTGACCGCGCGCCGGTTTTGCGACCAGCACGAAATATCGTTGCACAGCGCCACCGGCCGCTCCTTGCCGTAGGAAATGGTGCGCATGCGCGCTGCCGAGATGCCGCGCGAGATCAGATATTCGCGCACGGTTTCGGCGCGGCGGGCGCCGAGCGCAATATTGTATTCGCGCGTGCCGCGCTCGTCGGCATGGCCTTCGATGGTGAAGGAATATTTGTTGTAGTTGTTCAGCCACTGCGCCTGCTTGTCGAGCGTCGTGCGCGCCTGATCGGACAGATCCGAGGAATCTGTGTCGAAGAAGACGCGGTCGCCGACATTAACGACGAAATCCTGCTGGCTGCCGGGCGCGGCGTTCGCCCCATTCAGCGCCGACTGATCGTCTTTCTTGGCGCAGGCCGCAATCGCAAGCGTCGCCAGAATTATGGCGACGAACTTGGCGCCACGCATCGCATTCGCCATGTTCATCCCGGTGCCTCCATGCTTACCATTCGACCGGACAGGCGAGTGGAGCGGATTTGACATGCCCTACTCAGCCCGCCGACCCGTGAAGCGAATTTCAAATCCAAAGCTCCACCACGACCGATATTTGCCAGTGGTCCTTTGATTCCAACATTCGCATGACAGTCTGCGGAATCGGGATGCGAATATTAGAACCGGACCACTAGGTCGCCAGCGGGTCTAGCAGCGCCTTCGTTAAGCGAACGTTCCGTCAACCTTGATGCCCCCTTGCAAAAATGTCGCAAGCTTGCGGATTGTGGGTAAAGCTTTTGCAATGGTTAATGGGGCGTCAATGCGGCAACTCTGTGGAACCGCACCGCCGATTCATGACAGGAGCGGCGACCAGGCCGGATCGGAGGCGTAGTTCGGCGTCGGCACTCGCTGCTCGTTGCGGCCGGAAATGTCCACCGTAAACAGCGACGGCCCGGACGTGCCGCCAGGATCGCGGAAGAACATGATCACCTGGCCGTTCGGCGCGAAGGTCGGGCCTTCGTTGTGAAAGCTTTCGGTGAGGATGCGCTCGCCACTGCCGTCGGGTTTCATGACGCCGATTGCGAACATGTTGCTGAGGATTTTGGTGAAGGCGATGTAGTCGCCGCGCGGCGACCAGACCGGCGTATTGTAGATGCCCTCGCCGAAGCTGATGCGCTGCGCCGGGCCGCCGGTCGACGCCATGACGTAGATCTGCGGCTGACCGCCGCGGTCGGACTCGAAGCAGATATGCGCACCGTCTGGCGAATATGACGGCGACGTGTCGATGGCCTGCGTGTTGGTCAGCCGCGTCGTCGCCTTGGAGCGCAAATCCATGACGAAAATATTGGTGTTGGCGCCTTCCTGCAGACTCATGACGACGCTTTGGCCATCAGGGGAGAACCGCGGCGAGAAGCTCATGCCGGGAAAATTACCGACCACTTCGCGCTGGCCGGTATCGATGTTGTAAAGATAGACGCGGGGATTGCCCTGGCCGTAGGCCATAAAGGTGATCTCCTGGCTTGACGGCGAAAACCGCGGTGTCAGCACCAGTTCGTCGCCGCGGGTCAGATAACGGACATTGGCACCGTCCTGATCCATGATGGCGAGGCGCTTGACGCGCGCGGTGCCCGGTCCGGTCTCGTCGACGAAAACGATGCGGCTGTCGAAATAGCCGCCGTTGCCGGTAAGCTGCTCGTAGATCGCATCCGAGATGATGTGACCGATGCGGCGCCAATTATCCGGCGTGGTGAAATATTGCTGGCCGGCGAGCTGCTGGCCTGCCAGCACGTCCCACAGCCGGAATTCCGCCTTCAACCGCCCGTCGGGCTGGCGGGTGACGGCGCCGGTGACCAGGGCCTGCGCGTTGACGGTGCGCCAATCGGCAAACTGCGGCACGGCGTCGACGCTGGCGATGTGCTCGACGAAGGCCGCCGGATCGATCGGGGCGAACAGGCCGCTGCGCTGCAGGTCCGCGGTGATGATCTGAGTGACGCCCGCGGCGGTGTCGCCGTCGCCCTCGCCGCCGCCGATGAATTTGGAGATGGCGATCGGCATCGGCTGAAAATTGCCTTGCGTGATATCGAGCCGGACTACCGCCCGCGCGCGGGGCATCGCCAACAAAAGACCGCCCGCGGCGGCGCCGACCGCCAACGCCCGGCGGCGCGTCATGAAGAGACTGGAGCTGGACCGAAGTGTCATGATGAGTTTCGCTTGTCAGCCGCCGAGCAACTCGTGCGGATCGAATTTAAGTTCGAGGTCTTTCCACTGACTGTAATGGTCGGGCCGCAGCATGGTGAAAGGTTGGCACAACAAGAGCGCGCGCTTGGCGCTATCGGCGAGCGCCGGGCCGAGCGACGAGGCGGTGGCTTCGACCAGCACCGGCTCCTGCACCAGAGTGCCGTCCGGTTTGAACAAGACGCGCAGCACGACATAAACCTTGGAATTGGCGTCGATCCCCGGCGGCGGTGACCAGCAACTCGAGATGCGGGCGCGTAACGCGTCGATTTCACTCTGCGACATCTGCGCCGACGGCGCGCCGCTGGCGGCGCCGAGATTGGCCACGTCGTTGAGCGTGGCGTTTGACGCCAATTCCCGCCGCGGATCGCGCTTGTCGAGCAACTCGGCGACCTGATCGGCATCGAATTTGGGCGTGTCCGGCTTCGCCGCCGCCGCTTGATCCGGCTTGCTGGGCGACTTCGGCGCGTCCTTCTTCAACAGGTCGGCGATCTGATCCGGCTTGTATTGCGGCGGCGGCGGCGTGGCGGCCTTCTGCGCCTGCTTCTGCGCCGGCTTCTTGATGTCGGGCTTAGGCTGCGCCTCGGCCTTGCGCGTTTCGGTGGTGATGGCGGGTTTGTCGGCGGCCTTGGGCGCCAGCTGATCGATCGCCTTCGGCGCGTCGACCTTGTCGGCGAGCGGCTTCGGCATTTCGATCTTCAGCTTCGGCGCGTTTTTGACCCCCTGGGTAAGCTGGGTGAAGTCCTTGTCGGAAATGAACGACACCGGCAGCGAGTCGACTGGCGGCACTTCCATCGGCGTCGCCGACAGCGCGAACAGCGCACAGCCGAGCGCAATGGCGTGACCGACGCACGAGATGGTCATGCCGGTCTTCACTGCTGGTCCTGCTCGACATTGGTGACCAGCGCCACCTTGTGATAGCCGGCGCCGGAAATGCGGCCCATGATCCGCATCATCGTGCCGTAATCGACTTTGCGGTCGCCGCGCACATAGATGGTTTCGTCCGTATTGCCGTGGCGCGCGTCGATGATCGCTTTGAGCTTGGTCACCAGATCGTCGATCGCAACGGGTTGGTTCTGCAAAAACAGCTTGCCGTCGGTGTTGACCGAAATAGTCAAGGGCACGTTGTCCTGCGGCAGCGCCTTGGCCTGGCTTTGCGGCAGATCGATCGGCACGCCGACGGTGAGCAGCGGCGCCGACACCATGAAGACGATGAGCAGCACCAGCATGACGTCGACGAACGGCGTGACGTTGATATCGCTCATGACCGGCCGGCGCCGGCGGCGCTTGGAACCGCCGGCCGAACCCGCGTTTAGGGTGCCTGCCGCCATAACCGAAAGCCCTCAGCCCCGCTCGTCGATCTGCCGCGACAGGATCGCCGTAAACTCGTCGGCAAAGCCTTCGAGCCGCTGCGCCTGCCGGTTCGCCTCGCTGACGAACTTATTATAGAAAATCGTCGCCGGGATGGCGGCAACGAGGCCGATTGCAGTCGCGAACAGCGATTCCGCGATGCCCGGCGCGACCACGGCCAGCGAGGTATTCTGCGAGGCCGCGATCGATTGGAAACTCGTCATAATGCCGACCACGGTTCCGAACAGCCCGATAAAAGGCCCAGCCGACCCTACCGTCGCCAAAACCAGAAGCCGCCGCTCCATATGGTCGATCTCCCGGGCAATGGCGACATCCATGACCTTGCCGATACGCATCTGCAACCCGGCGAAAGAGCGCGCGTGGCCTTCGATGCTGCGTTTCCACTCGCGCATCGCGGCGACGAACACGATGCCGGTCGAATGGCCGGGGTGGGCGGACAGCGTCTTATAAAGTTCATCGAGCGACTGGCCCGACCAGAAGGCTTCCTCGAAGCTGTCGGCGGCGCGGCGAAGCCGCGAAAATAACAAGGTTTTGTCGATGGCTATGGCCCAAACCCAGACCGAGCACACCAACAGGCCGACCATCACCGTCTCGACAACCCAGTGGGCGTGCAAGAACAGATGGAACAGCGAAAGGTTGGAGGATGTCAGCGGTGCGACCGACGATGCGATGTCGGTTGGATTCATAAGACGTCCCCTTCAGCGGTCCGGCCATGACGGCTTGGCGCAACCGTCAGCGCGCCAGGGCTAAGATGGGCCAAGATCGGACCAAGTTCGGACCAAAGACCGGAAGTCCCAGGCTTTAAGTCCTTCAGGCCACGACCGGCGCAACGCACTGGCGTCGGGACCGAATGGATCGTGATAGGCCGCCGCTTCGCGCACCGACCAAGACCCAAAATTTCGCGAAAACCCGAGCCGAACCCTCACCGGCCGGGCGTAATCGCTCGCGAAACATGTCCAAACTAGGGCGCAACTCCGGTCGTACCGCGCTAACCAAGCCCGACTAGGCTTAACGGGGAGTTAAGGCCTGTTACCCCCTTCCGCTTTCCCTCGCTTTCTGGAACATGGTAGATGACCCGCATGGGTGCGTTTACTCCTGTCCGTCTCGAAACCGCCAAACGCTTAACCGCGCTCCAAGAACTGCAGATTCTGCGCAACGCGCTGGCGCATAGCCCGGGCTCGCGCGATTTGAGAGGGCGGTTCGTCGAGGTCGCAAATCAATGTGACTGCTACCGCGAAACCCTGGCGGTTCTCGCCGAAGCTTCAGATATCGATTTTACGGAAGCGATGATGCGTGTGCGGGCGCTGTTGGCGCTTGAAGAGCCCAACGCGACTCTTGACGCATGCAGCGCATCGAATTTCGCACTTTCCCTCGCGCGCAATGACGCCGACCGCGCCGTTGCGCTCGCTGACCGTGGAAAGGCGGAGCGGAGACTGGAACTACCAGAGGCTCGCGACACGTTGATTCGTGCGCTGGAACTCGATTCGCACAATAAAGACGCCTGCAAACGATTAGCGGCGCTTCACTTTTCCCGCAACGATCCCGAAGCGGCTCTCGCTATGACAGACACCCTAGCCAAGCTGGGCGTCGGTCATTCCCGGCTCATCGCGGCACGAGTCGTTGCTTTGGCGCGGCTCGGCAAGATCGATGCGGCGCGCGAGGCGGACGGGTTGGAGCGCCTACAGTTGCGCTTAAGCCTGCCACCCCCGCCAGGCTGGAACAGCCGCGAAGAGTTCAACGCCGCACTCGCCGCCGAGCTGCTCGCGCATCCAGCGCTGCATCTCGAACGCTACGGGTCCGCTTCGTACCGGACCTTGCGGATCGACTCGGTCATCTCGGATGCGGCTCCTCTGGCACGGCAACTGCTCGCCCAGATCGCCGCCATTGCCGAAAGCCATGTCGCTGCGATTTCAGCAATCGATCATCTGATGATTCGGGTCCGCCCTCCTGCTCTCACACTGCACAGCTGGTGCGCGATCGTTGACGATGATGGGTTCGAGACGTGGCACGTCCACCAACGGGGCTGGATGAGCGGTGTTTATTATCCAGCGGCTCCGGAGGCGGTCGCGACAGCCACAGACGAACGCGGCCATATCGCCTTCGGGCTACCGGAAGATCTGGTGGGCGAACAAACGGCCCGGGAGTTTGGAATCCAACTGGTGCGGCCGGAACCCGGAATGTTGATCTTGTTTCCCTCGCATACCTATCATCGTACCTTTCCTCACCGCGCTGACGGCCGCCGCATTTGCATCGCCTTCGACTTCTGGCCAGGACGATAGTGCCGTCCATCCGCCGCGTATTTGGCTTCGGCCAGGTCATTGACAGCGTGGTGGACGTCCCGGGGGCGCTCCCTCTTGGCCCGCGTGACACGACGGCTGCCGGATTCACTCTCCGTTATTTTGAACCGACAGACGATGTCATTGGACCGGCAGGTCTCTCGCGCTACGGTGAGGAACTACGGCTAGAGATTCCCGGAGTGGCGAGTTACCACTGCCGCGCGCGGGAAATCGCGATTACCCCTAGACGCGGGACGTCTCACAGCGCGCCGTCGGCGCTCGGCGACTATCTGATCGCCACCGCACTGCCCGCGGCCCTGTGGATGCAGGGGCGGCTGATGCTCCATGCCGCGGCCGTCTGCACCCATGCCGGAGGGCGTGCGCTGGGCCTTATGGGACGCTCGGGCTCGGGCAAATCTCCGCTGGCCGCAGGCTTTGTCGCACGCGGGGCGCTGCTGCTCGCCGACGACAGCATCGCAATCGCCTTAGCTCCCGGCGGCCCGATCGGCAGCGGCCTGCCGGGAGGCTTGTTCCTGCGCGGCGAGCACGAGACGAGACAGTTTCGGCCGCTTGCCAGACATCAGACGATTGATGCGGCGCAGCTCGGCGCGCTGGTCGTGCTCGATCCCACGGCGGCGGAGTCGAGGCTCACCCGGCTGCCCCCAACCCGGGCGATCGAGGCCGTGCTCTCCCATCGTCATCGCCCACGCGCTCCCGATCTCCTTGGAATGCAAGCCAGGGTGCTGCGCGATTGCACCGTGCTGTTGCGGACGGTGCCGGTCTTTGCCTGGCGGCGCCCGAATGCTATTGGTTTAAGCGGCCCCGGCGGTGCGGAACTGGACGAGGCGGACCGGCTAATGCGCGCGTTAATTGACGAGAATTTTGGCTCATGAGCGAGACGATTTGGCAGCGTAACGATGACTGGGTGGGGGCGGAGAACGAAGACAGTTTCATCATGGTCAACGTCGACACCGGTAACTATGTCGCCCTCAACCACACCGCTTATGCCGTGTGGCAGGCGTTGGAGGTTCCAGCGACGGAATCCGAGATGGTGTCGAAGCTGATCGAGCGTTTCGACGTGTCGCCGGCGGAATGCAAGGCGGCACTTCTGCGTCTCTCACAGAAAATGCAGGATCTAAAGCTTGTGGTCACGCGCGCCATCTAGCTGGCCCGCTCGACGTTTGCCCACAAACAGGGAGCGCAAGGGTCCATCAAGCTTTATTGCAAATCCCACCACGCCGCGGGACCGAGCCACGCAACGCCCTGGGAGACTTGAACTTGTGATAAGTGTGTGGCATCTACTAGCATCGGAGAAGTCGATGACCAAAAAGCCCATATCGGAGACGCCGAGTTCCACTCAAGCGGTGCCGAAGGATCGCTGGATCGAGCCGGAGATCGACGTGCTTGCCATCGAGCAGACGGAAACTCTTTACGGGGGTGGAGGCGACACCGGTATGGGGGCGCCGGATTGCACCAGGTCCTGATCCGGTCTCGGCAGCGCAACGACGGTCTCGCCGCTTACGTTCAGGCGTCAAGCGCCAGCAGATCGGTCGGCGCCCCCGGGCATTCGACGTCGACCAGACGCCGGAAGGACTGGTCGAGATAAATGATCGAGCCCGAGAGAATATCGCGATCAGATCTTGGACCCAATAGAGACGTCCCAACGATGAAGCCGCCGGAGACCGCGATCAGGCCACGGGTCATCCGGTCTGAAATCTTGATCCGTGCGCCGCTTGCGTTGATGATTTCACCGGCCGAAGAACCGCAATGCCAAGTCGTTCCGTCCGGCATCGGCAGTATGTCGTGACAATGGCGTCCGCGCAGCGGTTGGCGCGAGATGAGATTCCAGTCGCTGTCGAGCCAGGCGAGTTCGCTGGGCTCTTCGGGGACCACCGTGCCATTGTGCAGCATCAACGCCACGTGCTCGCCGACCTTGGCGATCGAATTGATATGCCGATAGGCGCTGCCGCCGGGTCCCGGCCCCCCGATCGGCTGCCGAATGTCGACCTGTGTGCCGTCGAGCCGCAGCCGCACGATCGACTGCCGCGCCGTGTCGACGACGCACAACAGCCCGTCGATGATCTCGATCTGGTGGCACCCGTTATCGAGCCCCTCGGCGAGAATGGCGAAATCGGTCAGCCGCCCCTCGCGCAAACAAAATCGAACGATCCGCCCCTTCCGGCTCGAGCCGGCGGGATGATCGCAAGCTTCGAACAGATAGATCGTATCCTCGTGCCGGGTGACACCGAAGAAAAAGCCCCACAGAACCCGTTTGATCCCATCGCGCCGCCCGGCGAAGAGTCCCGCACGCGAGGCGATCAAGCAATCATGTCCCGCGACCATGGGATCGGCCACGCGAACCCGTCGCCGACGATAGGCTACGCGGGCCAGCGCGCGCCGCAGCTCCCGGTCCGAGGGCGGGGAAGACAGGTTTGACACGGGCCGGGCCTTTAAACGAAAGCACGGCCGAGTCAACTAAACGGAGTCGAGGTGAAGAGCGGATTATACGGCGTCGCCCGGCTTGACGGCGGGTCGGCGGATATCGCCGACTGCAAGGCGCTAGGCTTGGCGCCAGCGCCCGGGGCGAGCGCGGTCGCCGCGGGAGTAGACACCCTCGATCCAGGCGCCATACACACCGCCGCCGATGGCGATTTATGCATCCTGCTCGGCTATCTCGACGAGCCCCAGGAACTGGCCGCGCGCCTCGGCCTATCGCCCGATACGGACTTCGCCAAACTGGCTCTGGCCGCGCACGAGCGCTTCGGCGCCGAGGCGCCGGCCGTAATGTTTGGCGAATGGTCCTGCCTGTTTTGGAACGCCGATGAGCGGCGCCTCACGCTGATGACCTCACGAGCGTTGCGCGACCCGGTGCTTTACGCGCGGCACGGCGACAGCGTGGCCATTGCGCCCTCCATCCATGCGCTGAGCCGTCTCTCTTGGATTTCACGCGACATCGACCCGGACGGCTTTACGGCGCTGATGGCGACATATCGGGCGAATCGACCCTTCAATCACCGCAGCCTTCTGCGCGGGGTCGAGGCCATGCCGCCGGGCAGTCGCCTTACCTTTTGCGCGGACGGGTTCGAATTGCGTCGCGTCAGCAGCCGGGTGAATGCCCCGCCTTTCACCGGTACATTCGAGGACGCCCTCGCCGAGGCCGAGGCCACGTTGCGACGCATCATGCGCCAGCATCTCGCGCGTCACGACGGATTAGCGGTGATGGTCAGCGGTGGCCTGGATTCCTCGACTCTCTCCTGGCTGGCCGCGACCGAGCTCACGGCGGGCCAAAGACTCACCCTCTTAACCTCGGCGGCGCCCCAAGGCAGCGGCCTTCCCGACGAAACATCCTACGCCCGGATCGTTGCCGACCACCTCGGTCAGCCACTCACGCTGGTCAGTTCCTCACCCGAGGCGCGGCTTTTCCGGCCTACACCCCGTCACTTCCTATCGCGAAACAATCCTACACGCGCGACCTGGCATCATTTATACGAAGCCTTCTTTGCGGCGACCCGCGCTGCTGGCCGCTCGCTGCTGATCGACGGCTCGGCTGGCGAATACACCCTTACGGCGGTCTTCCCGCTGGCGACCGCTGCTTACCGCCTGCGCGGAGCCATCCGCCGGCTGCGCGATCGGCTCGACCCGCGCCGGCTTCAGCCTCATTGGCCCGATGATGGTTTCAACGTGCGGCTGGCGTCCGGGCGCCTCGCAAACCTGCCGCCGGACCTCGCCGCGACGTGGCATCTGCCGCTTGCCGTGTTGGCCTTCAAACCCCGCGCCCGGTGGGGCTATTGCCAGGACATCAACAAGCTCGACAATCATCCAAGCGAACCGATGATCGGCGGGCCGCGAATGGTTTGGCCTTTCCGCGATCAGCGATTACAGCAACTGTTTTCCGGCTTTCCCGCGACCTTCTCGAACTACGGCGGGATGACTCGCTCCCCCGCGCGCGCGCTGCTTGCCGGGAAGCTGCCCGACTCCATCCGTCTGCGCACATCGGGCGTGCCCTTCTGCCCGGACTTCTATCCGCGTTTGACGCATGAGGCGCCTGAGGCGCGGGCGCGCCTTCCCATTTTACGCCGCGCCGGAATCGGCGAATGGCTCGACCTTGACTGGCTTGAGCAGCGCCTCGCAAAGCTCCAAGCCGATTGGCGCCCGCCGATCGCGGAGGCGTTCCAGATCCAGCTCACCGCGAATGTCGCCGAATTCCTGCTCGCCTGGTATGACGGCGCGTCAGCGCTGGATTGAGCGAGCTGACGGGACGGTCGAGCGCTACGCGCCCTTGCTTCCCCGGGATCGGGCTGTGAGATGCGCGTTCTTCGGTTTGCCCAGGCGAGGATCCGCACGTAAATACGCATATATTAAGACTTACGTTGCTGGTCATATTTTCTGTAAGAGCGCGAACCGTATTTTCGACTTCCGGATCGCGGTAATTCGCTATCGAAACGAACACTGAAGGCATATTGTTTCTCGCGCGCTCAGCAAAATCCGGCGTCGTTACGGCGAATGCGGTCTAAGCGAAGGGCCTCATGTCGACGGCGATAGAGATGCGCAACTCATTACTACGCGTCGGAACAACATCATGGAACAAATGGGAGGGGAAGACGACGAACATCCCCGGCTCAGGCTTGATGTAGCGGGTGCCCCAGGCCGGCTCATAGCCGGCAGTGAGGTTCAAGCAACGGCCCAGAGCGAGCCAGCCGCGCCGGTCGGAATCCGTCCGGACGGTCTCAGGCACCTGGACATAATAAACCCCCGACAGATAGCTACGGGGGTGAACATGCTCGCCGTTACGGCCTTCATTGCGCAAAAACACGACAGCGTCGGCAAGGCTGCCCGCCGCCGGCGGAGGCATGAGGCCACCAAGGCCAAGCGCGGGCAACGCAGCGACATAGGCCTCGAACGAGTCGCGAAAGAACGTGTGCAGCTCCTGGAGCAGCGGGGCGCTCGTGTATTTGAGTCCATAATCGATCACGCAGTCGGGTCGAGGCGTCGCCACCGATCCGGTGTTCGCCGTCAGCCAGGCGGCTAGGCGCGCACTGAATTGCTCAACGGCCCCACATGCCGCAGGTGGCTCAAAACGAAACGTCATGGCGTGACGCTCGGGATCCATCAGGTCACGCGCCTCATCCAGCCGCCCCAACCGGCTGAACGCGAGCGCTCGGAACGCCTTGCGCTGGGCCTCATATCGCGTCGCCGCGGGCAGCGCCTCGCAGAACTCCAAAAGCGGCGCTGCGTCTGACTCGCGGCAGAGGCAGCGCAGGACAGCCTCCAACGCCGTTTCGTCCTCGCCGTCCTCCGCGAAGGCCCGGCGATACTCCTCCAATGCTTCTCCGGACCGGCCCAGAGCCTCCAATGCCCCGCCGCGTGCCCGAGCGACGCCGGCGCCCTGCCCATGGACCAAGCCGCAAATTTCGAGAGCCGACTCGGGCTCGCCGATTTCGAGGTGGCATTGCGCCAGCTTCCCCCATGACGTGAATTGCGCTGGCTCGGCCTGCAGTCGTGCGCGAAAGGCGGCGATAGCTGCACGATATTTGCCTTCTTCCATGAGCGCCCCGCCGAGCCGCTCATGAAGGGCGCGCCGGGCAGGCGACTTCTCGATGGCAGCGCGCAAGATCTGCGTCGCAGCCGATCGCGAAATCCTCCGACCCACGGGGGGCTCGACCTCGACCCAATGCACTCGTTAACCTCCGTCACTTATCGCCACAGCGTTTGTGGCCGTGGTTTTTGAACATGGAGGAACAAACATAGCTTTACCCCGGTGTCTGATCAAAGGACGATGCCGCCTTGATGAAACAAGCGATTCAAGGCAGTATCGGGCGGATCAGCTCCAGCGCCGTCTTGGCGTGGGCGTGGAAACTGGCAACGTCCCGGATTTCGGCAGCGGGAATGCCTATCATCGGCACCTTTTCGGCCAGCGTAAGAAGCTGGCACCGGCGCAATGGCGCATTCGGCAGGAGGCTCAACCAGCGCGGCCGAAATTGGTGTTGCGTCAAAAGTCTGAGGCGCCGCAGCCCGCCAACAAGCCCGGGAGGCAATCCCAGCACCACGATGCACGCGAGTTCATGGGATTCAGGTCCTGCAGCTTCATCAAGCGTTGCCAGTCTTTTTCCGGGTGCATCGGCCACCGCCGGCCGGCGTTCCCTGGCGCCGATCCAGTCGCACACTTGGGCATGAAGCCGGACCACGGCACGGCCGGGATAAGCACGAAATCGTCCCGCCTCGTCGCAGCTCACGGCAGAGAGATCATCGGCGATCCAGCGCACGCCCAGTCGGGTCAAGGCGGCGGCAAGCGTTGATTTACCTGAGCCAGATGCGCCGGCGATTAAGACCGAACGGCCGTCGATCACCACCGTCGAAGCGTGAAACGGCAATAGGCCACGCCAAGCCAGCAAGAGGGCTATCACGCTGCCGTAGAACGCATCGGGGAAATCGCCGCTCCATGCCGGGCCACGCGCATAGTCGATGCTGTCACCATCGCGCATGTCGAACGCAACATCGTCCTCCCAAGCAAAGCGAATACCGTTTTCGTAAACCCAGCCGCGGTTGATTTGGATACCGGAAGCGCGCGGGCGCAACGCTGAAACTCGGGCGACGTGCACGTCGGCATCGACGCAGGGATTTTCCGACGGATAAAGAAAATTCATCGGTATGTCCGACCGCCAGACGAGCCCAAATGCGTCAGCCTGAAAATCAGCCATGCCGAATGCGGTTAGTTGAAATGCCGGAAGCCGGCTAAACGCGCAGCGTCCAATCAGTTGCGTGGTCGGCCAACACCTAAACGGCCTCGATGAGCGACTTTAGTTTAATGCAGCTATCGGACCCGAGCTAGGCCATCCTTACCGCGGGAGGAGGTCACGTAGTCGTCGTTTAACGAAATCGGCCGCTCCCCAGAGCCGGGGAGTGGCCTCAAATCGGTGGGTCTTGCGTCTCAGTTTTGTGGGTGCGGCGCCGATCCACCGTCAGGTTGGCGACCGCGCCGATCGGCCATGAACTGATCGAACTCGGTCTTGTCCTTGGCGAACCGCAAACGATCGAGAAAATCGTGGAATTCGCGTTGTTCCTCTTCCAGCCGCTTGAGCGTCTCGGTGCGATATTCGTCGAACGCGCGGTTGCCGCTGGACGCGGCATTGCCCGACCAGTCGCACCCGCTGCGGAAACCACTCATTCTGCCGCGCATGCGATCCATTTTTGCCTGCATGCGATCCATCTTGTTTTGCCAGCGACCGCCGCCGTGATTCCAACAGCCCATTCTTCCGCTCCCGATAAGAAGTGCGAGGACGACCAAGCCGATCGGCCACCAGGCGATGAAGCCCAAAATCATCAGCGCGATCCACACGGGCTTGGGGAGTTCGTCGAGCAGTGCTGCGATGGCCATGGTACGACCTCTTGGTCCACTTGCGTTGTGAATGTAAATAACATTTACATCGCACTTTGCCCCTGTCAAGCGCCTCGCGGCGTTGTGAACACGAGTAGCCGCGCCGGCCGCCACCCCATTGGCGACCAAAGCTTGCGACTAGACTTTTGCGGTCGGCAAGCCGAGACCGTGCAAATAGATCAGCACATTGGCCTCCAGCAGCTCTTCCGGCGGCATGGGCAAAGTCCGCCGGGCCGCGTCGCTGCGCCCGAACAGCGAGGCGATCCCGTGCGCCATTGCCCAGATATGCAGCGCCACCATCAGCGCCGGCGGGCGTCCCTTCGGCGGCATCAGCCCACAAAGCACTTCGGCGGCCTGGCGCAGCACGGCAAAGGCCCGCTCGCCGGCATCGCGCAATTCGGCACTGGCCGTGAGCGGAACGCCGGCTTCGAACATCGCGGAGTAATAGGCCGGCTGGTTGCGGGCGAAATCGAGATAGGCCTTGCCGAACCGGTCGAGCGCCGAAAGCGGATCGGGCCGCCCGTCATTCCAGGCGCGGGCAAGGACAGCTTCGAACTGCGCAAAACCGCGCAGCGCGACTTTCGCCAGAAGTTCGTCGCGGTCGCGGAAATGCCGATACGGCGCGGCAGGACTGACGCCCGCCCAGCGCGCCGCTTCGGCGAAGGTGAATCCGGCCGGCCCCTTCTGCGCGATCAATTCCAGCGCGGCCCGAATGAGCGCTTCCTTCAGGTTACCGTGGTGGTAGCCGCGAGGACCTGCGCCCTCCTCCGCCCGGTCGTCCTTCGACCAGTTCATGGATTGGACCAGCTCATGTAAATGACTTTTACATAAGCTTACAGCCGCCGTCGACCTACAGAATGCCGCCGCAAGGCACGTTGACGTACCCACCTGGAGACGTATTACTTATTTAATACACGCAAAGATAGAGGACGCGCATGGCCGCGACGGGGACGCTGACCTCTGCGATGGCCTGCCCGTCCTTGGCGGCCGCAACCGAAACCGGAGCGCTCGGCGTCTATCATCTCAAGCGGCTATGGTCGCGCAGCTTGGCGGCACGGCATGGCCGATTCTTTCCGGCCACCGCGCACGACCGTCGCCTCGACAAGCTCGTCATTCATGCCAGCGGCCTCGGCCTCGAACAAACGCTCGGCTATCTCGGCAGCCAGGCGCCGAGCTTCGAAGAGTTCGAGCGCTGGATTGTCGCGACCACCGGCGGCCTTGTGCCCGAGCGCGTCGCTCGGATCAACGCGGCGATCGCCGGCCGGCCGCCGCCGCCGGAAAGCGCTCGCCGCATAGCCGCGATCGAGGCGAGCGCGCCGGTGTTGAGCGAGGCCGACCTCTCCTTCTGGCGCGAGAACGGCTACGTGGTCCTGCATGACGCGGTAACGCCCGAGCAATCCGCCACTGTGGCGCGCGCCGTGTGGGAGCATGTCGGCGCGGCGCCGGACGATCCGGAATCCTGGTACCCGGCGAACGACCACGGCATCATGGTGCAGTATTTTCAACACCCGGCGTTCGAGACGGCGCGAACATCACCGCGCATCCACAAAGCTTTCGCGCAATTATGGGGCACCGCCGACCTATGGGCGACCACCGACCGCGTCGGCTTCAATCCGCCTGAACGTGAAGGCTTCATGTTCCCAGGGCCGCATCTGCATTGGGACGTCAGCGTGAAGACGCCGATTCCGTTCGGCACCGGCGGCATTCTTTATCTCACCGACACTCCGCCCGAGCAGGGCACCTTTACGCCGGTGCCAGGCTTTCAGCGCTGGGGCGAGAAATGGCTAAAAGGCCTGCCGCCCGGCGCCGACCCGCGCGCGCAGGACCTCTATGCGCTCGGCCCGCGCGCCATCGGCGGCCGCGCCGGCGATCTCGTCATCTGGCACCAGGCGCTGCCGCACGGCGCCAGCCCCAATCGCGGCGGCCGCCCACGGCTCGTGCAATACATCAACATGTTCCCGACCCATTACGAGGAGCATGAGGAGTGGATTTAGTGGGAGCGGATTTGACATTCGCTACCCACCCAGCCGCAAACTCG
>JBAQHW010000022.1:0-7261 GCA_049288525.1 Xanthobacteraceae bacterium | reverse complement strand
GCTTTTGGATTTGACATTCGCTTCACGAGTTTGCGGCTGGGTGGGTAGCGAATGTCAAATCCGCTCCACTAGAGCGCTGCCTTGGACGCAGCCTGGGCGAGGCTTGGGCTTGGCGCTAAAAGAAGCTGGCGCGGCAAAATAGCGCCCGGCGCGGTTGACGTTTTGGCCGCGTTTAGCCCCTAAACAGCGGTGCGGCAATGAGAAATAAGTCGGCTGCCGGAGCCGTCCTGCCGCGTTATCGCCGAAATCGGCTAGTCTTTAATCGGCGTGAAATGTCGGGCAGACTAAAACTCCGAACGGGACAAGAGTTCATCATATGCGACGCCGCCTTCCTTTAGCGCTTGTTGCGGCCTTGATTGGCGCAGTGGTTGTCGCCCTGGCGCCGGTGGCGTTTGACGGCCCAACCCCAGTGCTGGCGCAGGGCATGCAGCAAATGGGCGCCCCTGCGCAATGCGCCAAGTTCTCGGCCCTGAATAGCGCCACCCAGGTCAAGGCCAATGCCGTGCAAACGGCAATGAAGACGAAAGCCGACCGCAAGGAAATCTGCAAATTGATGACCGCTTTCGTCGGCAGCGAAGGCTCGGTCGTCAAGTTCCTGATCGATAACAAGACCTGGTGCGGCATTCCCGATCAGATCGTTGCCGCCGCCAAAGCCAGCCACGAGAAATCATTGAAATTCCGTGAGGTCGTCTGCACCGTGGGGCCCAGCCCGAAAGTGCCGACGCTCAGCGACGCCATCAAGACCACGCCGGTCGATTCGTCGGCCAATACCAAGACCGGCCACGGCGGCACCTTCGACACCCTCACCGGCAATCCGTTGGGACGATGACACGGCAATGAAGCCTGCGCCCGGTTCGGTTGCTGACGCGACCGGCAATTGGGTCGACAGCATTGCTCCGCCGTGGTCGCGTCCTTACCTGCGGCTGTCGAGGCTCGACCGCCCGATCGGATCGTGGCTGTTGCTTTTGCCGTGCTGGTGGTCGTCGGCGCTGGCCACGGTCGCGGCCGGGGACCGGACACCGAACCTGCCGCACATCGCCTTGTTCTTCGTCGGCGCCTTCGCCATGCGCGGCGCCGGCTGCACCTGGAACGATATTGTCGACCGCGATCTCGACGGCGCCGTCGAACGCACCGCGTCGCGGCCGATTCCCTCCGGCCAGGTCAGCGTCGCGCAAGCGGCGGCGTTTCTATTGGCCCAGGCGCTGGTCGGGCTTGTCGTTCTCCTCTCGTTCAATCGCTTCACCGTCGCGCTCGGCATCGCCTCGCTCATCATCGTCGCGGTCTATCCGTTCATGAAGCGCATTACCTATTGGCCGCAAATCGTGCTCGGGCTCGCCTTTTCCTGGGGCGCGCTGATGGGCTGGGCGGCCGCCTTCGGCCGGCTCGATCCGCCGGCGCTGTTCCTCTATGCCGGCTCGATCTCCTGGGTGATCGGCTACGACACCATCTACGCCCACCAGGACCGCGACGACGACGCGCTGATCGGCATCAAATCGACCGCACTGTTGTTTGGGCCGCGCACCAAGCCGATGCTCGCTTTGTTCTACAGCATCGCCGTCGTTCTGATTGGCGCCGCAGGCTTTTTCGCCGGCGGCAGGATCGCCTTCATGCTCGCCCTGGCGGCGTTTGCCGCGCATCTTGTCTGGCAGATCGGGCGCCTCGATATCGCCGACCCCGACAATTGCCTCGCCGTATTCAAGTCGAACCGCGACGCCGGCTTGATCCTGTTCGCCGGCCTCCTCCTCGACGCCGCCGTGCGTTAACCGGCGGCAGCCCCGAACGCGTCGCGGCCCAGATTCAGAAAATCGCCGATCCGCTCGATCGTGATATCGGCGGACGTATAGCGCTCGAGCGCCGCTTTATCCCGCGCGTAATGGCCTTGCCGAACGAACACCGTGGTGACACGCGCGGCCCAGATGGCCTTCACCGCCGCCAGGATGCGGAGCTTGTCGTCGATCAAAACGTAGTGCCGGGCCGGATAGAGGCGCTCGACGTCGGCAAGCTCCTGTTCTTTATGGATATAGATCAGCACCCGATCTTCGACCGCGCGCCACAAGCCCGAGCGCTCGACCTTGCGCGGCTGAAACACCGCGTCGCCGTCGGAAAGCACGACGGTGGGCCCAAAGCCCCGCGCATGTGCAAGCGCCTCGATTGCTCCGGAATAGAGCCTCTCGGCGAACGGATAATCGACCAGCCAGTTCGACATGCGTAGAAGCTCCGGCCGGTGCAGCGCCTCGAGCCGGTAGCGCTCCAGTGCGCCGAGATAATCGACATAGCCGAGCTCGGAGCGCAGCTCTTCCAGAATCTGCCAATAGCGGTCGCGGGCTTGTGCGCCGTAGCTCTTGGCCAAATGCGCCTTCAGCTCGTCCTGGACCGCATCGTTATCGAGGAGCGTGTTGTCAACGTCGAATAGAAATACGATGTCGTGCATGGGGTCACTGCAATTCGTCCTCGACCTCCGCGAGCTTCGCCAGGTGCCGCAGCAAGCCGGTCTTGAGCGGATGGTTGCCGTGGATGGGAATCGACAGACGGACGATGCTTCCTTGCTTGCCGTAGATGTGATGGCTGCCCGCGATCCGCAGCAACCGCCAGCCGCGCCGCTCGACGATACGAGCGAAGTCGCGGCCGGAAATCACCTTCATACGGCGATTTCCAGAATGCGCTCCTTGCCGCCGGGTTTCGGCTCGGCAACGTCGACCGACAGACAGCCCTCGATCGCCTCATGCAGATTGCGCATCAACTCGTCCATGGTGTCGCCCTGCGTCGCGCAGCCCGGAATAGCGGGAACCTCGGCCCAGAAGCCGCCTTCCTCCGCATCATGGACGATTGCTTTGATCTTCATGTCTGGCTCCGCCGCCGACCGCCTGCGCCGCTGTAACCTAGTATCACATTCGGCCCAAGAGAAGGTCGTCGGGCAAACCAAGCCGAGAAGCCCGGGAGGAGCGGCCCATCCGGCGCGGCCTCGTGCGATCGCGGAAAGCGCAATCCGGCAGAGAAATCTACGCCGCCTTCAGGCTGCCCCGGGTTTCGTGGAGCCTGTCATAGGGCCGGCCACTTCGGGCCGGACCCGTTGGCTTCACCCGGGCTACTAATGGTCCGATTCTAACATTCGCGCCCCTGTCCGGCATGCCATTATGCGAATGTTAGAATCAAAGGACCACTAGCAAATGTCAGTCCTAGTGGAGCTTTTGGATTTGACATTCGCTTCACGAGTTTGCGGCTGGGTGGGTAGCGAATATCAAATCCGCTCCACTAGCTAGCGCCGTATTGCGCGTCGCTGACCTTCTCCATCCACTCGACGACCTTGCCGTTGAGCGCTTCCTGAATCGCGATATGCGTCATGGCCGTGGTCGGCGCCGCGCCGTGCCAATGCCTCTCGCCGGGCGCGAACCAGACGACGTCGCCCGGTTTGATCTCCTCGATCGGGCCGCCCTCGCGCTGCACCCGCCCTACCCCCGCCGTGACGGTCAGCGTCTGACCGAGCGGATGGGTATGCCAGGCCGTGCGCGCGCCCGGCTCGAAGGTAACGCTGGCGCCGCGTCCGCGCGCCGGCTCGGGCGCTTCGAACAGCGGATCGAGGCGCACCGCGCCGGTGAACCAGTCCGCCGGGCCCTTGCTCGATGGCCGTGAGCCGCTGCGCTTGATGTCCATGGTTTTGCTCCTTTGCCTGATGCCGCTCATTCCCTCCGTCCCCGTTCGGATCGGGGGCCGGAACAAGCCTTGAATTTTGCTCCAGTGCTCATGTAAACGCGCACCGCGCTCGTGATTAGCCGCTATAATCGGCATGGACTTATGCACGGAGACCATGAATGCAGCGCGGCCATCTCGACGACCTCGCAGCTTTCCTCGCCGTGGCGCGCGAGCAAAGCTTCACCAAGGCGGCGGCGCAGCTCGGCGTTTCGCAATCGGCCCTGAGCCACACCATGCGCGCGCTTGAGGAGCGGCTCGGCGTGCGCCTCCTCGCCCGCACCACGCGCCGCGTCGCCCCGACCGAGGCCGGCGAGCGGCTTCTTAATGCGCTCGGCCCACGCTTTGAGGAGATCGAAGCCGAGCTTACGGCGTTAAGCGCGCTGCGCGGCAAGCCCGCCGGCACCATCCGCATCACCGCCACCGAATACGCCAGCGAGGCGATCCTGCTGCCGAAGCTCGACAAGCTTCTGCGCGACTATCCCGACATCAAGGTCGAGGTCGCGGTGGATTACGGCCTGACGGACATCGTCGGCCAGCGTTACGACGCCGGCGTGCGCTCGGGCGAACAGGTGGGCAAGGACATGATCGCAGTGCGCATCGCGCCCGACATGCGTATGGCGGTGGTCGGCGCGCCGGCCTATTTCAAAAAACATCCAGAGCCGAAGCGGCCGCAGGACCTTCTCGCGCACAATTGCATCAACCTGCGCTTGCCGACCCATGGCAGCCTCTATGCCTGGGAGTTCGAAAAGGGCGGCCGCGAGCTGAAAGTGCGGGTCGACGGCCAGCTCACCTTCAACACCACGGCGCAGATGCTCGCCGCCGCGCTCGCAGGCTTCGGCTTGGCTTACTTGCCTGAAGGCATGACAGCGCCGCACGTCGCCAAGGGCCGCTTGAAACACGTGCTCGCCGACTGGTGCCCGCCGTTTTCCGGCTATCACCTCTGGTATCCAAGCCGCCGCCAATCTTCCGCAGCGTTTGCGCTGGTGGTCGAGGCGCTGCGGTGGCGGAGGTGACTTTTCTTGCACGCCGGCTGTCATCATCCGCGCATGCGGATGATCCAGTAATCACGGGATCGGAAGTGTGTACTGGATGCTCCGCATTCGCGAAGCATGATATGTCAAGAATGGTCGCTATCGCTCACAGCGGCCCATATCCCGGCTTCTTATAAATCTCGTCCGGCTTGCCGAGAATGTCCGGCTTATAGACTTTCTCCGTCCAGTCTTTCGGCGCGATCTCTTCGAGCGCGACCGAGACCGCGTCTTCGCCGTAATCGAGCGTGCGCGTAACCGCCTTGGTTATTTCCTCGGCCAGCCGCTTTTTCTGCGTCTCCGATTTTCCGGTCCAAAGTTTTACGATGACATGGGGCATGGGACTCTCCTTCAAATCATGCGGGCCGGTACAACAGCCACACCGCGACGGCCGCGGTAGCGACGACAGTGAGCGTTGCGGCCAGAAACACTGCGTCGAGTCCGAAGCGGCCGGCGACCAGTCCAAGCGCCGGGCTGCCGAAGCCGAGCGCGACGTCGAGAAAAACCGTGTAGGCGCCCATGGCGAGGCCGCGGCTCTGCGGCGGCGCGCGGCGCACCGCTTCGACGCCGAGGCCGGGATAGACCAGCGAATAGCCGAAGCCAGCACGCGCGGCGCCGGCCGCGGCCGCAGCCGCGCTCCCGGCGAGCCAGATCAGCGCCAGGCCCGCGGCTTCGATGGCGACGCAGACCAGCGTCACGCGGGCGCCGCCGAGCCGGTCCGGTGCGTGGCCGAACAGAAAGCGCGCCGCAACCAAGGCAATTGCAAAGGCGCTGAACGGCAGCCAGACCGGCGCCCAGCCGCGCTCCGCGGCGAGGAGCGAACTGAATGCAATCATGGCACCGAAGCCGATGCTGCTTGCCGCCGAACCCACGCCGGGCAGCCACACCGCGCCGGCGACACTCAGCAATGACGGCCGCTCGCCGTGCTGCGGGGGCGCCGGCGACAGCCGCGCGACAAGGAGCACGGTCGCCAGCGGCATCAGCGTTGTCGCGATGGCAACGGCGGCGAAACCGCCGAAGCCGTAAAGCGCGGTGCCGACCGGCGCACCGAGTGCCAGAGCTGCGAACATTGCCATGCCGATCCAGGCGATGACGCGCCCGGCATTGTGCGCCCCGGCGCGATGCAGTCCCCAGGCAACCGCGCCGGTGATGATGAAACTCTCGGCCCGGCCCAACAGCGCGCGGCCGGCGAGCAGAATGGTGACGGAGACTGTGGGCGCGCCGGTAAAGCGGAGCGATAAGAGATAAAGCAGCCCGGCCGCGATCGCGGTGAGCAAACCGATGACGACGGCGCGCTTCGGCCCGCGCCCGTCGGCATAGCGGCCGGCCGACACCCGCGACAGCAGCGAGGCGCCGAATTGGCTGCCGGTCACCAGGCCGACCGTGAATGCGCCAAAGCCAAGATCGGCATGCACATGCAGCGGCAGCACCGGCAAAGCCAGCCCGATGATCAAAAAACCGATCAGCACCACACCCATGATCGGGACGAGCGCCGCGATACTGCGCTCTTTACCGTCCTCTTTGCTCGGCTGACGCGAAGATTCTCGTCGCAGTTCTTGCCGCGGCTTTTGCGGCACCACGCGGCGTAGCATCAGGGATTCGTCTTCGGACTGTCGGTACATCGGGGGGCTTTCTTAGGGCGTGCTTTTTTTATAAGGCGCGCGACTTCCCCCGATTAGCCGGCAAAATGCGCATGGACTTATGGAAATGGCTCATGAATAGCGCAAAATGCCTGCTGGCGGCACGGCGGCGATCGTCACGTCCTTTCAGCGGTGACAGTCATTGTCCCTGTAGTAGTTACATAGGCCCCAGTCCGCCCCTCGAAGGGAAGTCGACCGGTGACAGCCGATCGAGGGGGCGGGTGCGGTTCCTGCGGGCGGGCTTGTAACCCGCTCCCGGGCGGTCCGGGCATCGACCCCGCCGATATTACGATCGGCGCGCGAGGTGCTTCGCTTATGCGCCGCCGACGGCGCGGGTAACGCCCGCGTATCGGGGCGGCGTGAAGCGCGGCCTGGGCCGAGCCGGGGATAACACCCCGGCAAGCGCCGCGGTGGAGCGCCGGAAGGCGAGCGCGCCCGAGGCGCCGGTGAATGGCAACATTCGTCGGCGTGGCGCGCGCCGCACCCGCTGGTGCGGCCTCTGGACGACGCGCCTTTCGGCGCTTCGCCTCCCTTCTTTCAAGGGAGGCACGTGGGATGGGTTTCTTACAGCGTGAAGACAAAGCTCGGGCGCCAAGGCGCGTCGCGAGAACGGCAGAGAATTATGCGGCGCGGAGATTTCACCTCTCCCCGGTGGGCAGGAGGAGAAAGGAGAGCAGATGAAACGACGCAAAAAGAAATCGTCCGGCTGGCGGCCATCGGAGAAACGCCGGCCCTGGGCGGAACGGCCTATTACACGGCGGCTTCTGATGGCGAGCGCGGCGACGTCAATCGCGCGCGATGATCTCGCGCTCGTCGCGGTGCACGGAAGGCGTATCGCGCCGTTGGCCGGAGCGGCGGCGCAAAAGCCGGGACGGCCGGCGCCGGGCGATGGCGGTGCGGCGG
>JBAQHW010000021.1:0-2204 GCA_049288525.1 Xanthobacteraceae bacterium | reverse complement strand
AACGCCAGCGCTCCGGCGGCGTGGCCGCAACTCGGCCGCCAGGCGATCAATCCCGCGGGGCTCCGATAGTCTCAATTACGCGGGCACGCGCCCCTTCACCGCGTTGGCGAAAGCCTCATAGGCGATGCTGCCGTCGTCGGCGATCGGCAAGTGCTCGCGCAGGCGCGCTTTCAATTGCGCGCGCGTCGCCGGCGTCATCTGCGTGAACGTCTTGCCGGACGGCCCGACCGGCGCGGTGCTCGAATCCCAGAAGTCGTCGAAGTCGGCGAATGCGACGCGAATGCGGATGACGGTCGTCTCCACCGCCTGCAGTCCCGCGTCGCGCCAGAACGCCTGCATGGCATCGCGGCGCGACGCCTCGACATTCGGCCGCACCGGCTCGGCAAGGCCTAGAGATTTCATCGCCGCGGCCAGCGGCCGGATCGGAAAGCCGCCGCCGGGAAAATCCCACATATAGGTGGCGACGCGGCCGCCCGGCTTGACCACGCGCGCCATTTCCCGCGCCGCCTTGCCTGGATCGGACAGGAAGGTGATGACCAGCGCCATCGATGCGGCGTCGAAACTGTTATCGGCAAACGGCAAGTCGTGCGCGTCGGCGACGCGAAACGCGGCGCGCTTGGCTCCCGGCCGCGTGCGCGCGTAGGAAATCTGGCCGTCGGACGGGTCGATGCCGGTGATCACGTGCGGGGCCGTGCGCGCGATCAGAACCTCGGTGAAGGCGCCGTTGCCGCAGCCGACGTCGATCCAATCGAGGCCTTGCGGCGGGTCGAGCCAGTCGAGGAAGGCGGCGCCGGCGATTTGGCTCCAGCGGCCCATCAGCCGTTCATAGGCCTTGCCGTCGGTGAAGAGATTTACGGCTGCACTCATGTCACTCATGGGTTCATTGCGCCGGCATGGTTTCCTTGATGATCGGCGTCCATTTGGCGATTTCGGCTTTTTCTTTTGCCGCCAATGCTGCGGGCGTCTGATCGTCGGGCGGCCAGATTTCCTGCCCCAGTTTCTTGAACCGTTCCTGCACGGTGGGATCGGCGAGCGCGACGCGAATCGCGGCGTTGAGTTTTGCGATTACGTCAGGCGGCGTGCCGGCCGGCACCCAGATGCCGTGCCAGAAACTCGCATCGATGTCGTGGATGCCAAGCTCATCGAGCGTCGGCACGGCGGGGTCCGCCCACCAGCGTTTGGGCTGCAGCACGGCCAAGGCCTTCAGTTGCCCGCTCTGCACTTGCGTCAATTGCGACGCGGCCTGGCCGAACAGGAAATCGATATGGCCGCCGAGCAGGTCGGTGAGTTCCGGCGCGCCGCCGGTATAGGGTACGATCTGAAACGCGGTGCCGGTGCGCTTGGCGAAGAACCGCGCGGCGACGTCGGTCGGGCCGCCGATTCCGACCGTGCCCATGGTCGCCTTGCCGTTCTCTTTCTTTAGCCAGGCGATCAGGCCCTTCACATCGTCGGCCGGCACCGCCTTGCCGGCGACGATCCAGATCGGCGTGTCGGCGACGAGCGACACCGGCGCCAAATCCTTCACCACATCGTAATTGAGCTTCATCATCGCCGGATTGAACACCGCCGTCTGGATATGGCCGATGCTGATGGTGTAGCCGTCGGGCGAGGCGTGGGCGACACGGCCGACGCCGATGCTGCCGCCGGCGCCGCTGACATTCTCGACAATGACCGTCTGGCCGAGCACCGGCTGCATGCGCTGGGCGAGGATGCGCGCGATGGTGTCGGTGGGTCCGCCGGCGGGGTAGGGCACGACCAGCGTAATGGTGCGCGACGGATAGGTGTCGGCGGCGGCCGCGGTCAGGCCGGCGGCAAGGCATAACAAGACGAGCGCGACGAGCTTGCGCATGCATCATCCTCCCTAATCTCGCGTCCCGATTCCGAACGCCACACCGGCGAGGAACAGCGTGACGCTATTCCGCCGCCTGTTTTTGCGCGCCGCGGGCGTTGATCGCCGCCCAGACGCGGGCCGGCGTCGCCGGCATGTCGATGTGCTCGATGCCGAGGGCTTTCAGCGCATCGAGGATCGCGCTGATCACCGCCGGCGGCGCGCCGGTCGCCCCGGCTTCGCCGGCGCCCTTGACGCCGAGCGGATTGGTCGTCGCCGGCACTTCGGTCAGTTCCGACACGAACGCCGGAAAATCCTCCGCGCGCGGCATGGCGTAATCCTGGAAGCTGCCGGTGACGAGCTGGCCGCCGGCGTC
>JBAQHW010000020.1:0-6014 GCA_049288525.1 Xanthobacteraceae bacterium | reverse complement strand
ACCGTAGGCACCCACGCCCAGGGTCAGACGCTCTACAAACATCCGCTGTACAATGCGGTGACCGATTTCACCCCCGTTATCCTGGTCGCCGAAGTTCCGCTGGTGCTGGAAACGCGAAAAGACCTGCCGGTCAGCAATTTCAAGGAATTCGTCGCTTACGCCAAAGCGAACCAGGCGAAGATGCAATTCGGTTCCGCGGGTGCGGGCTCGGCCACCCATCTTGGCTGCGTGCTGTTGAACTACCTGATCGGCGTGAACGTCACGCATGTGCCCTATCGCGGCACCGGACCGGCGCTGCAGGATCTCGAAGGCGACCGCATCGACTATATGTGCGACGTGATCACGACGGCGAAGCCGCCGATCGACGGCGGCGCGGTCAAGGGTCTTGCAGTCCTCGACAGCAAGCGCTCGCCGGCGCTGCCGAACATTCCGACAGCAATAGAGCAAGGTACGCCCAATCTCGTTGCCTATACGTGGAACGCGATCTTTTTGCCCAAGAACACCCCGGCCCCGATTGTCGCCAAGCTGCACGATGCGGCGCTGGCGGCGATGCATACGCCTTCGGTACGCGACCGGCTGAGCGGGCTTGGCGCCGAGATAGTTCCCGACGACGAAGCCACCCCGCAATATCTCGGCGATTTCGTCAAAAGCGAAATCGCCAAATGGGCGGTCCCGATCAAGGCGAGCGGCGTCAGCGTCGAGTAACGCTGCGGCAAGGTTAACCGCGCCGCTTTTTATCCGTTATTTGGTCAAAAAAATCCGCAATTGCGTCACCGTGAGGTCACGCCGAGCGGGCCCTATGCGCTCCGGTAAGTGGTTGATAAGTCACGGAGTGCGTCATGCGCAGGTACGGGATCGGATTGAGGCTATTGGGTGCGGTCGCAATATTTGTTGTGACCTTCGCCGCGAGCGCCGTTTACGCCCGGGCGGCAACGATCACCCCGGTCGGCAAGCCACTGGCGCTGTTGGCAGGCTTGCGACCGCCGCAAGAAACCAAGCACGCGACCAGGCACAAGGCCGCCAGACACTTCGCCCACGTTACCAATGTGCATGCCAAAGCCGCGCATGAGAAAACTGCCGAGAGGCACCGCCCCCGAATGGCCTCGCATGCACGACACGCCTCGGCCACCAGGCTCGCCGCGCGGCATCATGCGCATCATGAGCAGACCGTTACGGCGTCCGCCTTCGCCGACGAGCCGTCGCCGCAAGCGGCCTCCGCTGCGCCGCCCGCGTCCGCCCGGAATTGGCCAGTCGCGAACGTAGCGCCGGCCGATGCGGGCGTCATGCCGGCCGCGACAGCCGCAGCCGCGCATGCAGACGCTACCGGCGCTTATCAGAATCCCGACGCCTCGAAGGTGCAGACGATCAAGATCACTCCGGCAAATCCAGCCGGCCTTCCCGATCCGGCCGCCGCTTCTGCCGCATCTGCCACGGCGCCGACAACCGATACTGCCGCTGCGCAAACCGTGCTGGCAGCATCTGCGCAGCAAGCGGCAACCAATGAGCCCACCGGCAAAACGATGGCGGCGATCGGCAGCGCATCATGGATCGCGCAGGTGCTGGCTGCGCTCGGCGGCGCTGTCGCCGCCGGCACCCTCGCCTGGTTCCTGATCGGTGGCGGGCCGGTGCGGACTTACGGCTGATGACGCTAAGTCATTGCGAGCACAGCGAAGCAATCCAGTCTAACCTGAGGTCTGGATTACTTTCTCGCTCTGCTCCTTGCAAGGGCGATACGGCTATTCCGCCGCTTCGCGCCGCGCGCTGAGCGATCTGAACAGATCGAACGCGTCCGCCGGTTTCATGTTCTTGTGCACGACCGCCGCCACCGCGGCGATCATCGCTTGCGGTGCCTCGGACTGGAAAATATTGCGGCCCATATCGACGCCGGCCGCGCCCTGCTGGATGGCATTGTGGGCCATGGTCAGCGCGTCGAGCTCGGGCAGCTTCTTGCCTCCGGCCATCACGATCGGCACCGGGCAAGAGGCTGTGATGGTCTCGAAATCCTCGTCGACGTAATAGGTCTTCACATATTGCGCGCCGAGCTCGGCGATGATGCGACAGGCGAGCCGAAAATATTTGGCGTCACGCACCATGGCCTTGCCGACGGCGGTGATGCCCATGACCGGTACGCCAACGCGCAAGCCCGCATCGACGAGCTTGGTCATATTGTGCACAGAGCGCGTCTCGTGCTCGCCGCCGATGAAGACCTGAATGCCGACGCCGGCGGCGTTGAGCCGCACCGCGTCGTCCATGTCCATGGCGATCTGCTCGTCGGACAGCTCCTCGCGCAGAATGCTGGGGCCGCCAGAGGCCCGCAACACCATCGGCTTGCCGCATTCCGCCGGAATGACGCTGCGCAAAATGCCGCGCGTGCAGAACAGGGCATCGCAGGACGGCAGAAGCGGCACGATCGACAGATCGATACGCTCGAGCCCGGTGGTCGGGCCCTGGAAATAGCCGTGGTCGATGGCGAGCATGACGGTGCGGCCCGAAGCCGGGTCGAACACGCGGGCCATGCGGTTCTTCATGCCCCAATCGAGCTGATGCGAGCCTTTCAGGTAAAAGCCCGGCGTCCGTTGCGGCTGGTCGAGGAAATAGCGTTCCCCTGCTTTGTCGGCTTCCGGCATGGCGTACGTCAGTCCTGCGATGGTTGCGGGGTCAGCGTTGCGGTGCCGAACCCGGCAGCGTCGGCTGATAATACGGGTTTACGGCGCAAAAGCCGCGGTTGCCTTGGGTGACAGCCGGCGAGCAATCGGCGACTGAATCGTATTCGCAATCCCAATCCAGGGCATCGCCGCCTGTGTTGGTGACGGCGCACCATTTTTCGTCCCCATAAGTGCCGGCTCGGCTCGGCGTACTGAAGCCTGCGTACAAGGCTAGGGTTGCCGCGCCCAAAGCGATGACAAAACTCGATCTGCGGAAGGTGATTTGCATCGCAACAGTTTAGGCCGCGCGGGCCGAAAGGCAAAGAACAAGGGCCGAGCGAAGCGCGGCGCGACTGCGACAAATTCCTTAGCTTGTCCCGGGACGGGGAAGGATTGCCTCTTGGCTTTGTTCTCTTTTTGTTCTAGAGTGCCTGTTAAGAATATACACTGAATATCCACGTCCTTTCCACGGCTGGAAAAGCTTGCGGAAAGGCATGCGAGAGGCTGGCTGCATGAAAGAGCCTGCTGCTCTTTCCACACAATTATCCCCAGCGCGAAGCCGGGCCGCCGTGCTGCACGAATTGCGGCGCCTGTTGCCCACCGCCCGGCAGAGCTTGAGCGGCCACAGCTGGGAACCAGACGGTTCGGACAAAATCTTACCCTTCGGGCTCGCCGCGCTCGATGACCGCCTACCGCGGGGCGGCTTGCCCTGCGGGGCGCTCCATGAAGTTGTCCCCGCGACCGAGGCGGCGCTCCCAGCCGCCTTCGGCTTCATCGTGGCGCTCCTGGCCCGCTTTGCGCGAACCCACCCGCTCATTTTCGTCCTGCCGGCCCATGGGCGGCGCCGGCATGGCCGGCTTTCCGGGCATGGCCTCAACAGTCTCGGCCTCGATCCATCGCGGGCGATCCTGGTCGAGCCGGGGCACCGCAACGAAACCCTCTGGGCGATGGCCGAAGCGTTGCGCTCGGCGGCGCCGCAAGCGGTCGTCGGCCTGATCGACAAGCTCGATCTGAAAACCAGCCAGAAGCTGCATCTCGCCGCCACCGACGCCAAGCTGCCGCTTTTGTTGCTGCGGCCGGCCCGGACGCTGGAAGCAAGCGCCGCAGCCACGCGCTGGCGGATCGGCCCGGCGCAAGCCGCCCGCGACCGCTTCGGCGCCTATGCGCATCCCCGCTGGCATCTGCAACTCGAGCGCTGCCGCAACGGACAGCCGGGCGAATGGGTAGTGGAGTACGATCATGTCGCGCATCGTTTCAGTCTGGCTCCCGCGCTGGCCGATCCGGCGTTTTCTCGTGGCACAGGCTTTGGCACAGGCGATCGCGCCTTCGGTCGCGCCGGTCGATCCTGACCGGCCGTTCGTCCTTGCCGTTACCGCATCCGGCGGACCACGCATCGCCGCCTTGAACGAAGCGGCGGAAGCGGCGGGGCTTGTGCCCGGTGAGCCGGTGGCCGACGCGCGGGCCAAAGCGGAGTTTTTGCAACTGCGCGGCGTCGATGCCAAAGCCGACGACGCCGCGTTGCGCCGCCTCACGCTATGGGCGACGCGCTACACCCCAACCGCCTCGCCATGGCGGGAGGACAATGGCGCCGACGGTTTTTTCCTCGACGTCGCAGGCGCCGCCCATTTGTTCGGCGGCGAGGAAAGATTGATCGCCGAGCTTGCCGCCAAGCTCGATCGCTTCGGGCTGCCGGCGCGGCTGGCGGTGGCCGATACGCCCGGCGCCGCCTGGGCGCTGTCGCACTTTCACCATGCGGCATTGTTGGTCTTGCCCCCGGGCCGCGAAGCTGCAGCGCTTGCGGATCTGCCCATCGCCGCCTTGCGGCTGTCGCCGGAAACGCGCAACGGGCTGCGCCGGCTCGGCTTCAAAACCGTGGGCGCGCTCATCGACAAGCCGCGCGCGCCGTTTGCCGCGCGCTTTGCCGCCGAACTGTTGCGCCGCCTCGACCAAGCGCTCGGCCGCAGCGACGAGCCGCTCGTCCCGATCGTCGCGCCGCCGCTCTATCACAGCCTGAATTATCTGCTCGAGCCGATCGTCACCGCCGAGGCGGTCGTCGCTCGCGCCAGCCGGCTGATGCAGAACCTGGTGCACGTGCTGGTCCGCGACGATGTCGGCGCGCGGGCTTTAAGGCTTTGCCTTTACCGCGTCGACGGCGCGGTGGAGACCATCGATATCGGGCTGACGGCGCCGACGCGCAGCGTCCCCCATGTGGCGCGGCTGATCGCGCTCAAGCTCGAAGCACTGGCGGCGATGGAGGACGCCGGCTTCGGCTTCGAAGCCATAGGCCTCGCCGTTACCCGCGCCGAACCGATGCCGGCGCGGCAAATCGAATTCGCCGGCGGCAGAGACGACGACCGCGCCGAACGCTGCGCCGCACTGATCGATGCGCTGCGCCAGCGGCTCGGTCCGTCAAGCGTGCGGCATTTCGTACCCGTCGCCAGTCATCTTCCCGAATGCGCGGAGATTTTACCACCCGTCGATGCCACGACGGCCGCATGGCCCGACCCGGCGCAGCCGCGTCCGCTGTTGCTGTTGCCGCAGGCCGGACCGGCGGAAGACGTCATGGCGCTCATCTCCGAAGGTCCGCCGCGCCGTTTTCGCTGGCGTGGCGTGACTTACGAGGTCGAAGCCGCGCAAGGCCCCGAACGCATCGGCGCCGCGTGGTGGCGAGCGCCGCATCTCTCCGCTCATTCCGGCGCCGGCGGGAATCTAGACGGAATCGATCTGGGTCCCCGCAACGGGACAGCCCATCGCGGGGACGAGCGGCAAAATGCCCTCACGCGCGATTATTACCTCGTCGAAGATGGCGACGGCCGCCGCTTCTGGCTCTACCGCGAAGGCCTGTACGAGCGCGAAACGCACGCCGCGCGCTGGTTCGTACAAGGTCTGTTTGCGTGAGCAGTCCACATGAGCGCTTATGCCGAACTCGCTGTCACAACTAATTTTTCTTTCCTGCGCGGCGCCTCGCATCCGCAGGAAATGGTGGCGCAGGCCGACGCGCTTGGCCTCACCGCCATCGGCATCGCCGACCGCAATTCTTTTGCCGGCGTGGTCCGTGCTTACGACGAAGCGCGCAACCGTCCTCTCAAGCTCCTCGTCGGCACCCGCCTGGTCACGGTCGACGGCTTCGAAGTGCTCGCTTATCCGACCGATCGGGCGGCGTACGGTCGGCTCTGCCGCCTGATCACGGCCGGCAATCTGCAAGCCAAGAAAGGTGAATGCCGCCTTACCTTCGCGCAGATTCTCAGCGCCGGCGCAGGCCAGATTTTCATCGCGCTGCCGCCGCTGAACTTATTTGACGTTCCCCGTCATCCTGAGGTGACCGCGATAGCGGCCCTCGAAGGATGTCGGCCGAGACGCCGGGGCCGT
>JBAQHW010000019.1:0-8249 GCA_049288525.1 Xanthobacteraceae bacterium | reverse complement strand
GGCCCTCCCGTAGGGGAGCCGGTGGCAGGGGGTTTTGGAAGCACGCTCATCGAAAACGCAATTCCCGGGGCGCAGGTTAGGCGCGTGTTTCACGCTAGGGGTTTGGCCTGCACGATCGAATTGCCTTTGCGGGAGGACGGCCAGAATGCAAGAGCGCTCAAGGCCTAGGGAGATTGCCTTGCTGCAAGGCGTGCGCGTGCTCGTGGTCGAAGACGACGCCATCCTGCTGATGGAATTGGAAATGATCCTGGGCGATGCCGGCGCGGACGTGGTCGGCTCTTGTCGTACGGTCCAGGACGCGCTGGCGATCGTGCATAATAAACCGATCGCGGTCGCTCTGCTCGACGTGCGGATCGGCGGCGAAACCATCGCGCCGGTAGTCCGCCAACTGCGCAAGCACGGCACGCCTTTCCTGTTCTATACCGGACAGATCGGGCGCGATCCTGCGCTCGCCGAATGGCCCGGTTGCCGGATCGTCGCCAAGCCGGCGCCGGGGCGAACAATCGTCGCCGCTGTCGCCGAGACTGCGGGAAGCGCCGTGCGTTGGGCTTAGCCTTATCGGACCGAAAGCATAACGCTCTGTGACAGCATGCCCGTAATGGGCGTATATTTGTTGCTAGCGAGTTTCGGCGGGAGTTTGCGGCAATGCCCAACTACACGTTCGAAATCAACGATGGGTGTGGCGGAATCGACGACGGCGCCGACATGGCGCTGGCCGATGGCGCGCAGGCTTTGCAATATGCACACGACGTCGCTCACGAACTGATGCGCAGCCGCGAGCCGCAGACGCGTTCCTGGCGGCTCGACGTTTACGATGAAGCTGGCAAGCGCGTGATCGAGCTCCCGTTCGCTTCTGTCGATCCCACTCTCGATCATCTTCACCCGGACGTGCGCGCGATGGTGGAGAAATTCTGCGACCGCCGCCGGTCGGTGGCGGAGATGATCTTCGCTGCTGGCAATACGGTGCGCGAGTCGCGGGCTCTGGTGGCCCGCGCCCGCGGCAAATTATACGTAGCCGCCCAGGGCGGGACAAAAACCATCCGCGACTAGGGCGCGCGGGCAATGTGGGAGGACGTTTCGCGAGAGTAATGGAACCTGACTAAAGATTAGGCGTTGAGGTCACGTTGACGGGGCAAGACCATGATTGAGCGAATGTTGGGCGGGGTGAATGCCCTGCCGCATCAGACGGCCATAGCGAAACGCTCGGACAATCGGCTGATCGCCGCGTTGCCTGAGGAAAGTTGGGCTTTGCTGGAGCCGGACTTTAAGCAGGTCGTACTGCCCCAAGGCTACGTGTGTTTCGACCCGGGCGATCCCATTCATCAAGCCTATTTTCCCCATACCGGCATGATCTCCTGCCTCGTCGCCATGGGCGATGGCGAGATGGTCGAAACCTCCTCGGTCGGCCATGAGGGCGCGGTCGGCTTGCAAAGCGGGCTCGGTCACCGCGTGGCGGTCACGCGTGCCATAGTGCAAATCGGCGGCAAATTTTCCGCGCTGCCGGCGAGCCGGCTCGAAAATGCGGTTGCCCGCAACCCGGCTTTCCGCGACCTTATCGTCCGCCATATCGAAACTTTGTGGGCCGAAGCCCAACAAAACGCCGCCTGCAACGCCATTCATGACGGCTCCTCACGGCTCTGCCGTTGGCTATTGCAATGTGCTGACCGGATCGGCAGCAACCAGTTGCTTTTGACTCAGGAATTTTTGGCGGAAATGCTCGGCGTGCGCCGCACGACGGTGACCCTGTTAGCCCAGGAGCTGCAGAAAAAGGGCATAGTGCGCTACAGCCGCGGCCGGATCACCATCCTCGACCGCGCTCGCCTGGAGGCCAGCGCCTGCGAATGCTACGGCGCGACCAGACGCGGCAGCCCTTTACAGAATGCCGGCGTCAAATTGTGAATTTCGGGGAGTAATGGCGCGACGGCCGCGGCTGTACGCCGGCGGCGGCTGTTCTCATGATGGTTCGGCAATTCCGCAAATTCAGCAAGCGGCTGGGTGGGCTTGTCACTCTCAAGCGCCTGGACTGCTCTTCATCCGCTCTCTGCTATCGGCCTAATTCACATTGTCGAGATTCCGGGCTGACAGAGTCGCCTTCCACACAGACTTTTCCGCTTAGTCACTGCACTATTCCACCGCACTGGAGGGGTGGTACACGAGCTACGTTTGGACGTGCTATGTCTGCTCAAGTTGGGTTTTTTGACGACACCCGCGCGAAAATCATCGGCGACGCATTCGATGCCGTATGCGGCAAGCTGCACGGCACGCTTTATCCGGAGCAGGTGCGCGAGGCGATCGCCGATCGCGTGATTCAGATTGCACTTCGATCCAACGAAGGCGATCCAATACGCTTAGCCGACGCCGTCGTGGCAAGCCTCGGCATCAAACTCTAGACGCTGCGAAAAGGGAGCAGCGAAGCGATGACCGGGGATATCGCGAAGTCCGTTGAGGAAGGCCGCGAGCACGCCGCGACTTGCGCCCGCAAGGCCGAAAGCGTGCTGGAGCAGGAGACCCGCGAGGATTTTCCTCGTCTCGAGCAAGGCTGGCTGCAGTTGGCGCGGTCCTACGAATTCGCGCAAGCGGCGATGAAGGATGCGGGGCGAAACGCAATGGCGCCAAAATAGCTCTCAGATTGCGGCTCGGGTTGTAGCCCATCATGACCGATCCGGGCCAAAGCGAAGCCCCGGCCGCGCGTTCGGCCGGGGCTTTTTGTTTGGCTCGTCTGCGGAACCGCTAGTGGTCCGATTCTAACATTCGCACCCCTGTCCGGCATGCCATTATGCGAATGTTAGAATCAAAGGACCACTAGCAAATGTCAGTCCTAGTGGAGCTTTTGGATTGACATTCGCTTCACGAATTCGCGGCTGGGTGGGTAGCAAATGTCAAATCTGCTCCACTAGTCCGTTCAGATAGTCAGTTCAGCCGGTGTGCCGCTTTATGGTTTGTTCAAGGTTGTCGGTTTGCAGGCGAACCTGGCTTCGCAAATTGTGCCAATCGGTCGTGACGACGCTCCAGTTGACCAGCGGCGCCTGTGCGCCGGTCGTCGTCGCCGGCAGGCCGTTGGCGGCCCGGCCCGTCGTGGCATCATATTCGTAAGCGCTACCGACGGTGACGATGATCCCCAAAATGAACCCAAGCAAGATCGGCACAGCGACCTCCCGTCTAGTGACTTTTCGGACAATGAAACGCAAATGCGCTGCAACAAGTTCCCGCGCCGGGTGTGTTCGGCCGGCTAGATGTAGGCGCCGTGGTGGCCGAACAGCAGCACCAGAACGACGATCAGCACCAGCAGCCAAATCAAGCCGTGGCCGCCGCCGCCGTAATAACCCCGCCGGTAACCCCAATAACCGCCGCCGCCGCCAAACAGAAGGAGCAAAATAACAATCAGGAGGATGAGACCCATGGTTCGCCCTGCTTTGAAAATATGGATGCGTGGGAAAGCAAACCGGCGGCGAAAATGAAAGTTCCCTGCGGCCGGCAAATAATCCCCTTTTACTTCTGGCGGCCTAAAAGCCGGTCGGCGCGGGCCCCTGCGGCACCCAAAGAGCGGGACTGAACTTTACCGGCGGTTAGGCGTTATTTGGGCGAGATTTCCCTAAAGCCGCTGAGGAGCAGCCATGGCCCAGACCCGCACCGCCCCACCCGATTTCACGCGCGCTTTCGGCGACGCCAAAAAACAGGCGAGCGGCGTCGCCGACGACGTGTCGGACGCCGCACAGGAGCTTTACGGCCAAGCGCGCGAAAGCGCTTCCGACATTGCCGACAGCGCTAATCGCGCGGCGCGCCAAACCGCCGGCTCGTTCGAGCGGGCATTGCGCAACACCATCGAAACGCAGCCGTATACGGCAGTCGCCATTGCGCTCGGCCTGGGTTGGCTGTTCGGCCGCATGCATCGACCGCTATAGGCCGACCATGCCCGGCAAGATCCGCCAAGCCACCCGCGAGGACGAACGCGAGACCGAAGATCAGATCGCGCGGCGCGAGCTTGGCCCGCGCGGCCAGCCAGATCGTCCCGACACCGCCGCGATGACGCCGCAGCGTGAAAAGAAGCTGCCGAAAGAAGGCGAGTTCGACGGCCACACCGCGTGATGGCCGCTGCAACGATCACAGCAGTGAAGCATCCGATTTTTTGAAGTCTGGCCGCCCCGTGCGGCCCGACGCCGCTATTATTTTATCGACAAGCCCAGCGTCTTCACCATCCCGCCCCATTTTTTTACCTCGGCCGAAAACATAGCGTCGGCCTCCGCCGGTGAGCCGGTGATCGGGTCAAAACCCATATCGGCAAGCTTCTTCGCCACGGCGGGACTCTTGACGACGTCGTTGATTGTGGCGTTGAGCGTTTGCAGGATGTGCGGATCGGTCTTGGCCGGCGCGAAGAAGCCGACCCATGAGGCCGCGGTAAAGGGCGGATAGCCTTGCTCGGCATAAGTCGGCACGTCGGGCGCTACCGCGGCGCGCTTGTCGGCGGCAATGCCGAGCCCTTTGAGCTTGCCGCCGGCGATCTGCGCTGCGGCGCCGCCGCCAAGCGTTGTCGCCATCAGGTCGACTTGGCCGCCCACCGTGGCATTTATAGCCGGGGCGCCGCCCTGATAGGGAATCGGCTGCACCGGCACTTTGGCCAATTGCTTGAAGAAATACTCCGCCTCGATGTCCGAACCGGTCCCGACGCCCGGGATGGCCATGTTGATGGTGCGGCCATGCATCGCCTTGATGAAGCTCGGCAGGTCGGAGGCGGGATTGCTGGGGCTTGTTACCAGCGCTTCGGGGCTCGATGCGGCGATCGCCACCGTCTTGAAATCGCTCGCCGAGAACTGCTTGTGGACGAACAGCGTCTCGTTGATGGCAAGCGCGGTGGTGGTGGCGAGAAGCGTGTAGCCGTCGGGGTTGGCGCGCGCGACCACTTCGGCCGCGATATTGCCGCCGGCGCCGCCGCGGTTTTCGACCACCACGCTTTGATGCAGCCGCTCGCTCAAGCCTTGGCCGATCAATCGTGCCAGCGTGTCGGCGATACCGCCGGGCGCGAAGGCCACGATCACCGTGATCTTTTCACTCGGATAAGCCGCCGCTTGCGCGCCGCCGCCGCCGAAGGCCGCCACAGTCAACACCCAGGCGGTGAGCGCATTTCGGACGATGCGTGAAAGTGCCATGCTGAGGTCCCGATAAGCCATGCGGCGAAGTTGAACGATGCGGTCTATGAATTGCATGAAGGGGCGACAGGTGAACGTCGCTTGACGTGGCGCGGAGTGCATCATGAAGCTTTTACGCCGTCAATTCCTGCAACGCGGGCTGCAAGCGGCCATAGCGGCCGCTGTCGCGCCGGCATTTTCGCGGGACGCGCTGGCACTGGCCGATTATCCGTCGCGGCCGGTGCATATTCTCGTCGGGTATGCCGCCGGCGGCGTCAGCGACATTCTGGCGCGGCTCCTCGCCAAGCAATTGGCGGACCGGCTGGGTCAGTCTTTTGTCGTCGAGAACCGGCCGGGTGCCGGCGGCAACCTTGCTGCCGACCAAGTCGTGCATGCCGCGCCCGACGGCTATACGCTCTTGCTCGCGGGCATGGCCAACGCCATCAATGTCTCGATCTTTCCCGATCTCGATTTCAACTTCGCCCGCGACATGGCGCCGGTCGCGGTCTTTGCCCGCAGCCCGATGGTCATGGAAGTGAATCCGGATTTTCCGGCCAAGACCGTTCCCGGCTTCATCGCTTACGCCAAGGCGCATCCCGGCACGATCGCCGTGGGGTCGGCCGGCACCGGCGGCTCGACGCATGTGGCCGGCGAATTGTTTCAAATGCTGACCGGCACCAAATTCACCCACGTGCCCTATCATGGCTCGGCACCGGCGCTCGACGATCTGCTCGCCGGGCGGCTGCAAGTCATGTTCGATAATCTGACTTCGTCGCTGCCGTTCATCCGCGCCGGCGGGCTCAGGCCGCTGGCGGTGAGCGCGCCGACCGAGGCGTTGCCGGGGGTGCCGCTGATCAGCGCCTTCGTGCCGGGTTATGACGCTTATTCTTGGAATGGCATTACCGCACCGAAAGACTGCCCGGCGGCGGTAGTCGACAAGCTCAACGCGGCGGTCAATGCCAGCGTGGCCGATCCGGCGTTCAAATCACAGCTCGCTCAAGTCGGCAACACGCCGCTGTCCGATACCCCGGCCGGATTCGGCAAGCTGATCGACGCCGATAGCGCCAAATGGGCCAAGGTCGTGCGCTTCGCTGCGATTGCGCCGCAGTGAGCGGCCGCGCGTGATGCGGGGCTATGCCGAAGCGTCGAGCTCCGCCGCGAGCCTGGCGTAGAGCGGATTGTCCCGCGTGTAGACGTAATTGAGCGCCGCGACCGAGACCGCTTCGGCGCCGTTGTCGCGCAGAAAATTAGCCAGCGCGTGCACGTTTTCCGGCGGGCAGTGCAAAGTGAGCATGCCCGACGAGGTCGGGCCGCCGAACGGGGAGGCGACGCCGAATTGTTCCCGGGCGACGGCGAAGAGTTTCTCGTTCATGCCGGCAAAGCGCGTACGCACTTCGGCAAACGCCTCGGCGCGCTTCTGCGCGGCGATGCGGTCGAGGAGAAGCCGTGCGGTTTCGCGCTGCTTCTTGGTCCAGCCCGCGGCGCGCGCGGCGACAAGATTGGCTTGCGAGCGCAGAATGACGCCGTCTTCGACCACCTTGAGCCCGTTGGCGACAAGCGTCGCTCCGGTGGTGGTGATGTCGACGATCATTTCCGCGGTGCCGGCTGCCGGCGCGCCTTCGGTGGCGCCCGAGCTTTCGACGATGCGATAATCGACCACGCCATGGGTGGCGAAAAAATCGCGGGTCAGATTGGCGTATTTGGTGGCAAGCCGCATCTTGCACTCATGCTTGAGCCGGAACGCGGTGGCGACGTCGTCGAGGTCGGCCATGCTGCGCACGTCGATCCAGGCCTGCGGCACCGCGACCACCACTTTGGCGAAACCGAAGCCCAGGCCGGTGATCAGAACGACACGCCGGTCCGAGTGCGGGATCATCTCGCGTACCAGGTCCTCGCCGGTGATGCCGAGGTGCGCCGCCCCCTGCGCGAGCTGCGCCGTGATCTCGGCGGCCGAAAGGTAGGCGATTTCGACGCCGTCGACGCCGGCAATGGTGCCGCGATAGTCGCGGGCGCCACGCGGCTTGACCAGCTCAAGCCCGGCCTTGCCGAAGAAACTTTCCGCGTTCTCCTGCAGGCGGCCCTTCGAGGGTACGGCGAGAATGAGCGGTGCGCTCATGACGCGCCTCCATTACCCGCGAGTTCGTCGATGGACGCGGCGAAACCGACGGCCGGGATCGCTTGGCGCGCGCCAAGCCGGGTCAAGAGCCCGTCATAACGGCCGCCGGCGACCAGCGGCCGCTCGCCGCGCTTACCGTGCAGCTCGAACACGAAGCCAGTGTAATAGTCGAAGCCGCGGCCGAAATCGGTGGCGAACTTGACCGCATGCACGTCGACGCCGCGAGCGGCCAGAAAGCCGGCGCGGGTCTCGAACAAGTCGAGCGCCGGCTCAAGCGCGATCCTGGCGTCGACCGCGAGCGCGCGCAGTTCGCCGGCCGCGTCGTCCGGGTCGCCGGCGATCGAGAGAAAGCGCTCGATCAGTGCGCGGGTGTCGCGCGGCAGCCGCGTCGGTGCGTTCAGCGCCGCCTGCTCGAGAAAACGGTCGGCGATTTCGGCGACCGAGCGGCCACCGACCGTGGCGATGCCGGCAATCGAAAGCAGATCGGTGACGAGCGCGTGCGCCGCTTTGGGATCGGAGCCGTTGAGCGCCGCCAGCACGCCCTGATAGTCCTTCGATCCGTTGCTGACGGCGAGGGTGAGCTGATCGAGATCGTGCTTGAGCGAGGATTTGCGGTTGAAATCCTTGATGAGCCGACGCTTCCAGACCGGCGCCAGATCGAGCGCGGCGACAAAAGCCGAAAACAATCCGACATCGCCGATGCGCACTTCAGGCGCGTCGATGCCGTATTGCGTGGTGGCCTCCAGCCCAAGGGCCAGCATTTCGGCATCCGCCGCCGCCTTGTCGGCGCGGCCGAAGCTTTCGATGCCGGCCTGGAGAAATTCGCCGGGTGCGCCGTGACGATGACGGAAGACGGCGCCGAGATAACAGTAGCCCGCGGGTTTCCCGGCTGCCGGCGACGCCAGATAATCGCGCGAAACCGGGATGGTGAGATCAGGCCGCAGGCACAATTCACCGCCCTCCGGATCGGCGGTGAGGAACATGCGGCGGCGGATATCCTCGCCGGAGAG
>JBAQHW010000018.1:0-14014 GCA_049288525.1 Xanthobacteraceae bacterium | reverse complement strand
CGAGCTCCGCGAGCGTGCTGCCGCGGTTGAGATGTGCAACGGCTAGATCGGGTGCAAGCGCCAACGCCCGATCGTAACTCGCCAGCGCCTCTTCATGGCGGCCGAGACCCTTCAGCGCATTGCCGCGATTGTACTGCAAAGCAGCGGTGCCGGCCCCAATCGCCAGCGCCTGATCGAAGCTCGCCAGCGCCTCTTGATGGCGCTCGAGCGCGAGGAGGATCACCCCGTAATTCATGCGCGCGTCCGCCGCACCGGGTTTTGCTTTCAGCGCCGCCGCCACCATACGCAAACCGTCCACCGAGCGGCCTTGCTGGTGCCTGAGCATGCCGGCCAGATGAAGTGCATCGAAGTTGTGCGGATTGGCGACGAGAAGGTCGCCGTAGACGCGATCCGCCTCGTCGAGCTTGCCTTCCCGGTGCAGCGCCAGCGCCTGCTCGATGGTGCGGACGGATCGCGCACGTCGTGCACTTGCTTGCTTCGCCATGCCGTCGTCGTCCGCCGGTTTTTTCCGCAAAACAACGTCGGCCAAGATGGTTAATGAAATATCAACCGCCATGGACCGCACACGCTAAATTAACCGCGGTCAGCCATGAATCATGGCGGCGGCGCTTTAGTTAAACGGTTCGGCGGCACATGAGCATTGGCAGCGTCTCGTTCTGGCAGCAGGACCAGTCGTTCTGGACCCAGTCGCAAACCTCCTTCTACGCGCAGGATCAGAACTACCTTCAAAATCAGCAAGCCATATCGCAGGAGCAATCGGCGGACAGTTCACTGTTCACGTCGATCGGTTCGGCTCAGACCCTGCAGACGACCGGCCTCGCCCAACTTGCCACCCAAGCGGCCCAGACCCGCGTCCAAAATGAAATCGCCGCCGACGAAAAGGCGCTCTCCGCGGCGTCCGGCACCAGTTCGACACCGGCCGCACCGACCGGTCCCGCTCCGGCGACCGGAACCGGCACGGTGCCGTTGACGAGCATCACCACTTTATCCAGTCTGCGAATTCCCCCGGGCGGCGTCATCACCGTCAGCGACGGCACCAATACGACGACTTACACGTCGACCGGGACGGATACGGTGGCCGATCTGATCGGCGCCATTAACGCCAACGTCGCCGGCAACGCCTACGTGACCGCCTCGATCAACGGCAGCGGCAAGCTCGTTATCGCCGGCAAGAACAACGACATGAACGAATCGGTCACGGTCGGCGGTACCTTCGCGCCGAGTGTCGGCTTCGGGCCGGGCAACCAGACGTTCCAGCCGACCGCGGGTACCGCGAGTTCTTCGAGCACATCGACAGCCGCGTCATCGAGCGCGACAAGCAGTTCGGCCAATTCGTCCAGCGGGAGTTCGAAGAGCACGACGACGGTCTCGTCACTCGCCTCGGAAAACATCAGCAGTGCCGCAACGTTGTTGGGCGACTACGGCGTAGCCGGCAGTCTTGTCAATATGTTGGTCTAATATTGTCTATTGGTGGCTTAGCCCTTTTCGGAATCGAGCCTAGACGCCAACGAACTGCGACGACAAATCGCCGCTAAACGTCATCGGTCCGACGTGCTGCAACTTGCTGTTCAGATCAGCCCAGATCTCGCCACCAATTTCGGTCCAGCGTTTGCAGAACGCGAAATCCTCGCTCAGATAAGTGCCGTTCTCCGCGATCATGCATTCGAATAGCGCGAAACGGTTGTCGCTCGATGTTGCGGCATCGACGGAGTGGTCGCGCTTGAATCGGAGCTCCGGATAGTTGGCGCACATCCGCTGCAGGGCTTCGCGCCGGATCATCAAGAACCCGGTGCCCGCATAGCGCACTTTGACAAATCCGGCGCGCGCGATCACGGCGTGCGGATCGTCGACCTCGAACACGTATTTCAGCGCCGCCGCTGCGGCATTGACGCGGCCGGCATCGATGGTGTCTTTGACCTTGGCCCAATCAATGCGTTTGATCGGATAGACGGCCGCGCACATGTCCGCCCCACACTCGATCAAGCGCAGAACCTGCTCCGGTTCGAAGCCGATATCGGCGTCGATAAACAATAAATGCGTTGCACTCGGATCGTCGAGAAATTGCGAAATCAAGCTGGCACGCGCACGCGTAATCAACGCATCGCCGTCCTTGAAAAGGACTTTCAGATTAAGACCGCGATAGGCCTTGAGACGGCTCTGCAGTTTGAACAGCGATGCTGCGTAGACCACGGAAATCTGACCGCCAAAGCATGGCGTGGCGACGACAAGATTCACAATTGGCGCCGAGGGCGCGATCGATGGTGACGTCGTGGCGGAGCCCGACGGCGCGGTGGCCGTTTTGACCGCCTGCGCCGGTTTCTCCTCGGTCTCGGCGGACTTGGCTGATTTGGCGTCCGCGTCGGCCGCCGGGCCGGCTTTTAGAGCCTTGGACTTCGCGGATTTGGTTCTCGCGGAAGGCATACGACTATTCCGTCCCGTTCATCGTGCTGGCGCGTGATCGAAAAACGGTTCCCGTTTAGGCAACTCGCACGAGCAAGCACTCTGCAATTATGGTTAACGCATAGGAAACAATTACGGTTAACGGCGCCTTAAGCGGCCGCGCGAGTTCCCGGAAATAGATAAAAAGCCTTATGGCGCAGGCGTGGCGATTGCGACCTATGAACAGTGTCGCAAACTTGGATCAGTTTCAAAAATACGCGGATTTACACGTCTTTAAGTCGATTGAGGCAAACCTACGGCCAGCCGATCGTCTCGATCGGGAACTGCACTCGCGGGTACGGAACGTACCGGCACGTGCAACGCCAGTACGGCCTGTAACCAGAAGGGTACCACGATGTCTGATATCACCTTAACTTCGGGCATTCGGCAGAATTTGCTGTCACTGCAGCAGACGTCCGCCGACTTGACCACCACTCAGGAAGCGCTTTCGACCGGCAAGTCTGTCAATTCGGCCGCCGACAATCCGAGCGCCTACTTCACCTCGCAGAACCTGACCAACAATGCCAACCAGTTAAGCGCATTGCTCGACCAGATCGGACAAAGCTCGCAGACGATCAACGCGGCCACCGACGGCCTCACCGGCCTGACCAGCCTGCTCCAACAGGCACTGTCGACCGCGCAGCAGGCGCAGCAGGCGGCAACGGGCACTGTGAGCTATACCGCGACAACCGGCACCGGCACAATCGGCGCCGACGAAACGCAAGCCACCAGCAGCTCCACTTTTGCCAGCATCACCAGCGGCCTGACGGCTTCGACCCAGTCAAACGTCTCGGTTGCCTCCTCGGCATTTAGCGGCGGTCTGACCACGGGCCAAACGCTGTCCTTCGCGCTCAACGGCACGACCGTCACGGCGACCTTCGGGGCCAGCGACACCGGCAGTACCTTCGCCGATGCCACCGGCTTGGCCGCGCTCCTGACTACCGGCTTCTCCGGCGGGTCCACGGGCGTGACCGTCGGGACCAGCGGCGGCGGCGTGCAGCTCACCAGCGACGACGTCACCCACAGCTTCACCACAGGCGGCACCGGTGCCAGCGTGGCCACCACCACTGCCGCGACGCTCGGCAGCTCCCTGACGGTGACCAACAACGCCGGCAACTCGTCGACGTTCTACTACGTCGCCAGCGGGGCGAACGCCGACGACAACACTTTCAGCAGCGCCGCCAACCTTGTCACCACAATCAACAATACGGGCAACAACGTCGCCAGCACTGTCACCGCCTCGACCACCAGCGGTGGTCTGACGCTCACCAGCACGGCCGGTTCCGTGACGGTCGGCGGCACGGTCGGCAGCGCGCTCGGCTTCAACACCACGGCGTATGACAACAACTACAACTCGTCGCTCGCGGCCATCACATCGGGCTCGACGCTGTCGATCCAGGTCGGCTCCGACACGGCGCACACCCTGACTTTCGGCACCGGCGCCGGTCAAATCTCAACCCTCGCCGGCCTCAACACGGCGCTCGCTGGGTTTAGCGACATCACCGCATCGGTCAACTCCTCGGGCAACGTCGTTCTGACTCCGACCAGCACCGACGCGGTCACGATCGGCGGCTCCGCTTCGGCCCTGACCGCGTTCGGCCTCGGCACCGGAACCACCACGCCGGCGGCCACGGTGACGACCCCGAACTCAACCCGCTCGACCTTGCAGAGCAACTTCAACAGCCTGCTGACCCAGCTCAATCAGCTCGCCGGCGACTCCTCCTACAACGGCGTCAACCTGCTGACCGGAGACAATCTGACGGTCGACTTCAACCAGAGCGGATCGAGCAACCTGACGATCGCCGGCGTGAACGACAACGCGACCGGCCTTGGCCTGAGCACGCTCAACAACAGCGAGTTCCAGGACAACAACCAGATCGCAACGGTCATTTCCAACCTGAACAACGCGATCTCGACCGTGCAAAGCCAGACCGAGACGTTCGGCACCAACTCGTCGACCATCTCGACCCGGCAGACGTTCGAAACCAACCTGATCAACACGCTGCAGACCGGCGCCAGCAACCTGGTGGCGGCTGACCAAAACCAGGAGAGTGCGAACCTCCTGACCGAGCAGACCCAGCAGCAGCTGGAAATCTCGGCACTGTCGATCGCCAACCAAGCGAACCAGTCAGTGCTCAAGCTGTTCGGCTAAAGACTTCTGGTACAGGCCTACAATGAAGGCGGCGGGACGAAAGTCCCGCCGTTTTCTTTTGGCTGGACGACGATCCGAGCGTAGGCCCTTCGTCGTTTCCGACCTTTGTCGCGCATCCCCGCCAGCTCTTTACCATCGCGCGTTCGTTATCGGCGCACTCTGCCGGGCTAGGAAGACCTTAACCCGCATCAAGAATTATGGCTCGGTCCTTGCGAGGGTCGTTGCCGTGCCGCTCAAGATCGAATTAAAGCCGAACGAGCGCATTATTCTCGGCAACTGCCTTGTCACCAACACCGAGCGGCGCACACGCCTCGTCATTGATGGTGACGTGCCTATCCTGCGTGAAAAGGACATCATGAGCGAAGGCTGCGCCGACAGCCCCGCCCGGCGCATCTATTTTGCTGTCCAGCTCATGTACACGTCGAAGGATTCGCAACAGCACCATGCCGACTACATGCGGCTGGCGCGCGACATCGTGCACCTCGCGCCGGCGACCCGGCCTTTAATCGACCGCATCAATAATCGAATCTTAACAGGGGAATTGTACAAAGCGCTGAAAGAAGTGCGCAAACTAATCGTCTACGAAGAGGAAAACCTCCCAATGAACTACGCTGCCCAGGCCTATGCGAAAACCGCGAAGGAGACGCTGCCCCCGCGCGAGCTGGAAGCAACCTTGCTCCTGAAAGCGGCCGCAAGATTGCAAGCGGTGCATGATTCCTGGCGCGACAAGCCAACCGGACTCAATGAGGCGATCATGTATAATCGCCGGCTCTGGACAGTGTTTCTCGACGCCGTCACGGCGGATGGCAACAAGTTGCCTGCCAAAACCCGCGAAAACCTGACCAGACTTGGCGTCTACGTCATGGCCGAGACGTTTTCACTGATGACCAATCCCCAGCCGAGCCATCTCAACTCGATCATCAAGATCAATCGCGGCCTCGCCGCCGGCCTGCGCGGGAAATCCTAGCGGCGATCGACGACATGCTTCGGTCGATCAGGCCACCACGGTTGCGGCCGCGGCAACCCAGCTAGGTCTCGGTTGGCGGAAATTGCGGGCCACGGCTCGGGCTCGAAAGCAATTTTTTTACCATAATTTCTTAGCTTTGATTGTGGATCGATATTTGCCCGGCCCGGCATTGCAAGGCCGTGCGTCAGCCACGAAGGCCGCCCGGTGAGTGCAGAAAATCTGATTGCCGGCGACGAGTTGAAGGCGGCCGCTCTCGATTTTCTGAAGGAGACGCGCGCCAAGGTCCAACGAGAGCAAAACGGCTTGCTCAGCGTATTCGACGGTTGGTTCGCACGCGTTCTAGCCCGCTTGGTTCGCTTCGATCCGAGCCACGCCTGGGAAGACAGCGTGCGCGAGCATACGCTGCGGTCCCCGGCGCAGGACCAGAGCCTGCAATGGGATCTGCAACGCCTTCGGCTGTTCCTCGACCGGTGGCGGCAGGGCCGCTTTGTCGATTACGCGCAACGCGAGCGCTCAGGCGTTCACTATCAAACCCGATTCGGTACTGAATTCAGCGTCGACGTGCTGCTGACCTGCCAAGGCGCGCCGCTTCTGATGCGCTGGCGCGGCATCCCGCTGATGAAGAACGTGTTCGACTTTGCCATGTATCCGGCGCTGATCGCCGAACTTCGTCCGCGCAGCGTATTCGAAGTCGGCTCGGGCTTGGGTGCAAGCGCCCTGTGGTTCGCCGACAATCTCGAGTTCTGCGGTATCGATGGCTTGGTCTATACAGCCGATATTGCGAAAGCCGCGATCGAGCACCCTCGCGTCCACTTTTTTCAAGGCGATTGCTCCGATCCGCAACACCTGTTCGATCCGGACCTCTTGCAATCGGCGCCTCGGCCGTGGCTCGTGGTCGAAGACGCGCATCACAATGTCGGCGGCGTCTTGGAGCACTTTCACCGCCATCTGGCGGCCGGCGATTATCTCGTGGTCGAAGACAGCGACGTGAAGCGCGACGTCCTGCGGCGGTTTGTCGGCGCGCATGCCGGCACCTACCTGGTGGATACGCGCTTTACCGATAATTTCGGGCGCAACGCCACCTGCGCCGCGGACTCGATTTTCATCAGAACGAAGACCGCGGCTTGAACGCGCGTGCTATCCGGTGACCGGGCCGAGGTCATTGACCAGGCTCAGCTGGGCCAGCCGAGCGGTGACCGACATCGACGCCGACAGGCTATTCTGCAGCGTCAAAATATCCTCGCCGATCTGATTTTGGTTCACGCCATCAATGTTCTGCATCATGCTCTGCAGCGTGGTCTGGGTTTGCGTATTCAGCGTCGTTGCATTGCTAAGCGTCGTTTGCGCATTGGCGAGGTCAGCTTCGATATCGCTGACGGTCTGCGTACCCGGCTGGCCGTCTAGGTTGGCGGCCACGTCCTGGCTTAGGGTCTGATAATTTCCCTGCGCGTTCGGATCGCTCGCCGAATAGGTCGTGGCCGCAAGCACCGCGACATTGGCGACCAATGTGGTGAGAGCCTGCTCGTTGGCCTGCATGCCGTAGTCGATCGTCATCGACGGTCCGACTTGCGCGGTGGCGGTTTGGAGCGCCGGGGTCGAGCTGTTTTCTCCGGTATACCAGAACACCGTATTAGCGGCCGTGCCGTTCACCAAGGCGGTGGATGTGTCGGGCGGCGAGCCGTTAACCCGCTGTGGCGGATCATCGAAAAAGTCAGTGGCTGCAGCCATGGCGGACGCGGCGGGCAGCGCCGTCTGCGCCAAGCTGCCGACGGCGGTGGTCAGCGCGGCTTGCAGATTGCTCGCGGTATCGGACGGCAAGGTACCGATGGTGAACTGATTGGTGCCCGGCGGGGAATTCGTCGTCGCTTGCAGCGAAATTGTTTGCGTCGATCCGTCGGGAAGCGTGAGTTGGAATTGGATGGTGTCGCCGTCGTTCGGATTGGATCCGAGATCGATCCCGATTGAAGGCGGCGACCCCGATGGCCCGGTAGTGGTCGCGCCGGTCAAACTGGAATCGACACCCGTGAGCTGGAAGCCGAACGGCGTACCGTCCTGGCTGAGTGTCACGGTCGAGCCCGACGTGGTGGCACTGAGGTGGCCTAATCCGCTCACTCCAAGGTCGGCCTGTTGGCGCTCCGCGATCACCTGCGTCAGCCCGGCTTGCGCGCCGTTACCGTTAAGAATGTCGGTCGCGCTGGCGACTGACGGCTGATTCGTGCCGCTGCCGGAGAAAATGTAATTACTACCGACCTGGGTGTTGAGAAGCGACACAATGTTGTCGAGCTGCGCCACGGCGGAAGCCTGAGTGGTCGTCTGCCCGTTATTGTTGAGACTGAACGCGCCTTGCCCGGAAATTGCCTGCACCATTGCGGAACCGGCGCTGCCGAGCTGGGTCAATACCGACTGCGCCACGCCGAGCGTGGTTCCGACCATCGTCGCGGTGTTGCTATAGCCGTTAATGGCGGAGAGCTGGCTGTTGAGCGACAGCGCCACCCCGGCTTGATCCTGCAGCCCGGAATAGGTTTGCGCCGCCTCGCCGCTCGCCAGCTCCTCTCCCAGCGTATTAAGCTGGTTCATCATACTGTTCTGCGCCGCAACGTTGGCCGCGGTAATCGATCCCGGTCCCGTGATACTCATTACGAACCTATCTGTAACAACGTCTGCATCATCTGTTGGACGGTCGACATCACCCGCGCGTTGGCCCCATAGGCGTTTTGCAGCGTAATCAGGTTCGACATTTCGGTGTCGATATTGACGCCGGACTGGTCGTTGAAACGCTGCTGCAGAGAGGTGAGAACTGTGTCCTGGCCCTGCTGAAGGTTGCTCGCTGCGTTGGCCGCCTGCGACTGCTGACTCACCACCGCACTCATATATTGCGTCAGCGTGCCGCTAAACGGCGACGCCGCGGTGCCGAGCCCGGTCGCCGGGGAATAGGTCAGCGTCGCCTGGGTCATCTGGTTGAGCAGGAAGTTCGGCAGCGTTGGATCGCCGGAAGCGGTATTCGCCGCATAGGCGACAATGCTCGACGGCGAGGCGACAAGCGCCGGATTGACTTCGATCTCGCCAGCGAGGCCTGTCGTTTGCGAGCCGTCCGACGTGATCGCGCCGGTGATCGGCGCCGTGCCGTCGGTAAAGAACGGCAGTTGCGGACTGCCGCTCTGCAAGGAGGTTGCGGTCGTCGTCGCTGACATTGCGCTGACCGTATTGCCGGCGCCGTTGTTAAGCACCTGCAAAACAGTGCCAGACGGATTGGAGAATTGGAGGTTGGTGCCGAGCGCGGAATTGAGTTGCGAGACGACCGAACTCATGCCGCCGGAGAAATTTACCCCGATTACTTGGTTGGTCAAACCGGATGCTTGAGTCGGCAATGTACCGCCGGCTCCCAGTGCGACAATAGTGACGGTTTGCTGGACGTTTTGGGCGTTGGTGTAAGTAAGCTGCACCGTATTGCCCGGCACCACGCTGCCGACATCCACGCTGAACCCGGCTTGTGAACCGGAGGTCACGGCGGTGCCGGCGGTTGTCTGGTTGGACAACGCCTGCGACATCTGGTTCGCCATCTCGTCGAGCTGGCTCTGCGCCTGCGGCAGGATCGTATCCCGCATCTGCACATAGGCGCCGATCTGCCCCGACTGAAAGGCGCCGCTGGCGATAAGGTCGGTGGTCTGGCCGCTCGGCGAGGTCAGCGTAATCGTGCCGGCGCTGTCCTGGCTCGGATCGGCGCTCCATTGTGAAGTCGCCGACAGCGAGCCCACGTCGTTGAATGAAAGCTGCGAAGCCTGGTTATTGGCAACCAATTGCTGGCCGTTGCCGGTATAGATCGATACTTGGTTATCGGCCCCTTCGTTCACCGTGACGTTCATCAACTGCGAGAGCTGCGTAATGTCCTGATCGCGCTGGTCCTCGAGCGAGGCCGCAGCGCTATCGGACGTCGAGGCAACGAGTTGCTGATTGATTTGCGCGATATTCTGCAACATCGTGTTGGCGGTTTGCACGCCGCTGGCGATGCCCTGCTCAGATTGTGTGCGCAGCTGCTGAATTGTCGCCGTCATCGAATTGAGATTTTGCGCCAGGCTTTGCGCTGCGCTGACCGCGCCGGTCTGCGCCGAGTAAGAGCTTGGGCTGGTCGCCAGCGTTTGCAGCGCGGAGGTGAAATTATCGAAGATCGCGTCAAACGACGTTGACGAGCCCGGGGTGCCGTAGATTTGCTGGAGCTGCTGGTAGAGCTGCGACGTCGTGTCGGCATAGGAATCGCCGGAGGTTTCCGTCCACAACTGGTTCTGCAGCAGCGTGCTCAGATTGCGGTTGATGCCGGTGACGTCGACGCTCGTGCCCGGCTGGCCGACGACCGCAAATTCTTGCTGGCCGAGGCTCTCGTCGACATAGCCGGGCGTGTTGGCGTTCGCCACGTTGCCGGCGACCACTGACAGCGCCTGCTGGGTGACGTTTACGCCCGCCACCGCGACCGACAGCGCTTGATTGATGCTCATGGCGCCGGTCCACGCGTGTCACAGTTTGAGAACGATGCGCCGGCTCTCTTCACCAGCCAATCCCATCTATTGTCACTGGATCACTTGCAGCAGACTCTGGATCATCTGATCGGCCGTCTGCATCACGCGGGCGTTGGCCCCATAGGCCTGTTGCGCCACAATCAAATCGCTGAACTGGGTGGCAATGTCGACGTTCGACGACTCCAGCGAGCTGCCTTGAATGGTGCCAGTCGCACCGTAAATCGGCGGACCAGACCCGGTCGTCGCCGCGTAAGCGCCGCCGTTGAGTGCCTGCAGCGAATCCGGACCGTTGAATGTCGCGAGCGTGATATCCGCCAACGCAACGGTCTGGCCATTCGAAAACGAACCCACGACTTGGTTCTGGGTGTTGACTGAAACCGACTCCAATTGACCGGCGGCGTAGCCGTTCTGTTGCAATTCACTGACCTGCGCTGCACTGCTTGAACTTGTATCGGCGAATTGAGTAAGGCCGTTGCTGCCAAAATTGAGCTCGACGTTGCTCAACGTGTCGCCATTGACGGTCAGACTCGGGATAGTAAGCGCGCTGGTTGTCGGCTGGATTAGCTGTCCGCTCGAGTTGAAAATGAAATTCGTACCGACATTCTGCCAGGCCGACTCCGAGCCCGTGGCACTGGAATTGGTCTGGTAATATAGATTCCAAACACCCTGGCCATTGCTATTGCTCACTTCGGCCCATCGGAATTGGACGTTAAGTGGATTGCCTTCACTGTCGTAGGAAGTGATGGACCCACCGTCGATCGATTGATTAGTGAAGGTCGACAGGTCGCTGCCGATGACGGTCCCGTTGCCAGGCGAGACGGATGCATTTTGGATGCCGAATGCCGAGGGCGATGCACTGCCCCCAATGACGAGCGAGGCGGTCGGGTCGGTCGCCAACAGGCTGATATTGCCGTTGCTGGTATTGACCGAGCCGACAGCGCCGGTGAGCCCTTGAACGGCGGTCTGCAATTGCGCAAGCGTGGCGACGTCGCCGGCGCCGGTGCCAAAAGCGATAGTCTGTGCCGCACCGCCGCCTACCGAAACGGTCAGCGTTTTACCGCTCAACCCTTGCGTCAGCAGATTGGTCGGCTGAAAGGTGTTGTTTGATGAGCCAAACCCGAGGTCCGCCGCGTCAGTGGCGCCAGTGCCGGTGATCGACACCGTGGCGGTGTCGTTGCTTCCGGTCAACACCAGGCTGCCGGAATTGAGGGTCGCGCTGACCGCCGCGTTGCCCGTCGTGCCGGAGTTGATGGCGTCGATCAGGTCCCCGACGGTGCTGGTATTCGTCACCGCAAATTGGGTGGTATTGGTGCCATCGCCGACCGAGATGACATCGCCCGAAGCCATGCCCAGCGAGGTCAGCGTGGTGGCGTCGGTAAGAGTATTGACCGACCCGGTCCCCGCAGCCGCCGCATCGGGCGACAAGGCCGCCCCGGTACCGATGATTTCAGCTCCAGCAATTGGGTTATTAGCAAAATCGCTCGGATCGAGAGTGCCGGACGAAGGCGTACTCGGCAGATTGGCCTCATAGCTGACGGACGTCGTCGCCACGGCCGGTGAAAAATTGTTGTTGAATTGCAAAACCTGCGGAACGCTTCCTTCAGCGTTCCCGGTGGCCTGGTTGATCGGAATGCCCATCAGGTAATAGCCGGAGCCGTTGACCAGATACCCGGAATTATTCAGCGCGAAGTCGCCGGCTTGCGTGTAGTCATTTACGCCGTTGAACACCGGCTGATTGTCGGCTTGCCCGGTCGGCTGCGCCACCACGAACCAGCCCTCGCCGTTGATGGCCATATCGGTTGCGACCGACGTGCTGGTGATCGTTCCCTGCACGGTATTTGTGGAGACTGAGTTCGAGATAACGCCGTCCGCGGTCTGTTGGTTTTGCGCCGCCGCTGAGACCAAGTCCTGGAAACTGGTGTCGGTTTCCTTGTAGCCGGTCGTTTCCGAGTTAGCGATGTTGCCGGAAATGTTCAGAAGAGCGAAGGACTGCGCCTGTAGACCAGCCACTGCGGTGGTCAACGCATCGAAGATACCCATGACTTGTCTCCAACTCGATCTCAACACGACAGCGGCACACAGCCGCACGCAACAGCGGCGGCAGCAAGCGGCGTGCCACATTTTTCCGCTTTAGAATCAGCAGCTTAGTTTGGCGGCGCGACCCGCGCCTGGTGCACTTCTGCCGCACCACGGGCAAAAATTGCCGGGCGTGATGCGCTGTGCCATCAGTGTCGAGCTTTACTTAAGCGATGAAACATTGAGCGGAACATGCGTTTCGAAGGTACCGGCTCCTACGTCGCCACCGACGATCTCAAAGTGGCGGTCAATGCCGCGATCGCGCTCGAGCGGCCTTTGCTGGTCAAAGGCGAACCTGGCACCGGCAAGACCGTGCTGGCGATCGAGATCGCCAAGGCGCTGTCGGCGCCGCTGATCGAATGGCACATCAACTCGACCACCAAGGCGATGCAGGGGCTGTATGAATACGATGCGGTCACCCGCCTGCGCGACGGCCAATTAGGCGACGCGCGGGTGAAGGATATCCGCAATTACATCAAGCGCGGAAAATTATGGGAGGCCTTCGTCGCCGACGAGCGTCCGGTGCTGCTGATCGACGAGATCGACAAAGCCGACATCGAATTCCCCAACGATCTGCTGCAGGAGCTCGATCGCATGGAGTTCTTTGTCTACGAAACCGGCGAGACCATCCATGCGCGCCGCCGACCGATCGTCGTGATTACGTCGAACAACGAAAAGGAACTGCCGGACGCGTTTTTGCGCCGCTGCTTCTTCCACTACATCCGCTTCCCCGATTCAGATACCATGCGAGCCATCGTCGAGGTGCATTTCCCCGGCATCAAGAATCACCTGGTCGCCGAAGCGCTGAAGCTGTTCTATGAGATCCGCGAAGTGCCGGGCATGAAGAAGAAGCCTTCAACGTCCGAGCTGCTTGATTGGCTGAAGCTTCTCATGGTCGAGGACATTTCGGTCGAGACGCTGCGCGAGCGGGACCCGAAGCGGCTCATTCCGCCGCTGCACGGCGCGCTGATCAAGAACGAGCAGGACGTGCACCTGTTCGAGCGGCTGGCCTTTATGACGCGGCGCGACGGACGCTAGCGCCTACCATAGCGGGTGCATGTTGAAGGAATAGGTCGCGCCGAGACCGTAAATGAACTGATTGGGCGAGCCGCGTTGGGTCACCAGCGGTGAATCGGCCGCCGAATCGGTGAGCCGCTGATATTCGACGAAGGCGTGAGCGGTCCATGTTTCGTTGAACGCGTATTGCAGCTGTGTGCCGGCGCCGTAGGAATAGAGGCCGCCGCCGGCATGATAGGGAGTCAATGGCGCCAAGCCTGGTTGCAGAAGATTGGCCGTGGTAGCTTGCGCTGCCGTGATGCTGAAATAGGGCGATGTCGCCGCCGCCGTCTGCAAAGTTACCCGCGGCCCGGCAGACAGCGTCCACTGCCCGATCGGCACCACCGCATCGAGAAAAACGTCTCCGGTCACGCCGGTCTCGCCGCCGATCCCTTGGCGCGCTTCGCCGCGCAGCCGCAACCACGGTAGCGGCCAGAAATTGGCAAAAGCGCCCACCTGCGCCGCGTAATTCACGTCGGCCAGGCCGTTAGTCTCCGCATAATCCGACGCCTTGCGCTGGTTGATGATTTGCACAGCGGGACCAAATTGGAACGCAGGGGTATTGATGACGCTAAAGCTGAAACTGTCGCGCGGTCCGAAAAAGTCCGGCGGCTCGCCTTGCTTTCGAATGCTGAAAAGCGGCAACGCCGACCAGCCGAAGTCCTTATCCGAGGAGCCCGGGAAAGCGGGAATGATGCGGCCTTCAAGTCCGATGGTGACGATCCAGTCGGGAACGGCAGGCGCGTAGACCGCCGGCGCCGTCGGCACTGTTGTCGGCTGGACGGGAAGATCGGCCGCTGCGGCCAAGCCCGG
>JBAQHW010000017.1:0-19070 GCA_049288525.1 Xanthobacteraceae bacterium | reverse complement strand
TTGGAAGCTCGTCTGCAGAAGTGTTCGCGGCAAGATTAGTATCATCAGCGCCGATGCACCGAAGATTAGGGGCTTCTTTGCGTCCATTCTGGTAAGCTGCTCTGTCACCAAAATAGCAACCTCACTTGACGGAGCCAAATAGAGCGACGTTGGATTCACCTAGTGGAGCGGATTTGGCATTCGCTACCCACCCAGCAGCAAACTCGTGAAGCGAATGTCAAATCCAAAAGCTCCACTAGGACTGACATTTGCTAGTGGTCCTTTGATTCTAACATTCGCATAATGGCATGCTGGACGGGGGTGCGAATGTTAGAATCGGACCACTAGCACAACGTTCCCCGTTCGGCATTTAGCGGACCTGGTGCGATGTCCAACGTAAGTCGGCCCCTTGCCTCATGACGGAGGAACGTCAGAGGAACAATTTTGCAAACGGTTCGCAAGTGGGTAGTCGGTCGGGAGCTGAGGTTGCCAATTTAGGCCTGATTTTTTGGCGAGGATGGTCGGAGCGCCGAGATTTGAACTCGGGACCCCCAGTCCCCCAGACTGGTGCGCTAACCGGGCTGCGCTACGCTCCGAAACGGGGCGACTATAGTGACCGTTGCTTGCGCCCGCAACATCGGCTCGCCTTTCGTAAATTCGCAACGTAAGGTGGTCATGGTCATCGTTCTGTCGGCCTGATTCCCGGGATCGATCTTGAAGCGACTTTTCAGCGCCACCCGGAATTCGCTTCGCGGCCTTGCCGATGGCTTTAAGACCGAGCCGGCGCTGCGCGATGAGGCGGTGCTTTTCGTCATCGCCGTGCCGGCCGGCCTCCTGATCGCGCCAAGCGTCGCCTGGTACGTGGCCATGATCGGCGCCGTCCTGGTCATTCTGGCGGTTGAATTTCTCAATACGGGGATCGAAAAACTCGCCGATCACGTCACGCCCGAACTGAACAGCGATATCCGCCGCATCAAGGATTTCGGCTCGGCAGCGGTGTTTTGCGCGCTGTGCCTGACTGGATTGGTCTGGCTTGCGGCGCTGGCGTTGCGCTGCGTCAGTCTGCTCTGATGCAGATGCGCTCGACAGTCTAGTGGAGCGGATTTGACATTCGCTACCCACCCAGCCGCAAACTCGTGAAGCGAATGTCAAATTCAAAAGCTCCACTAGGACTGACATTTGCTAGTGGTCCTTTGATTCCAACATTCGCATAATGGCATGCCGGACAGGGGTGCGAATGTTAGAATCGGACCACTAGCTAGTTTCTCGATTGGAGCATGATCTTTTCGGAAAACCGGCATCCACCCTCGGATCACGTCAGAGGGCAGGCTTTTTTTCCGGATCATGCCGGCTGGGAACCCTAGCCGTTTTCGCCATCGCCGGCATCGCCTCGAGCCTGCTGAATAGCACGACCACGAACGTTACGGAGCTGATCAAGTCCTTGTTCTTCATCCCTTACGTCAAGGACAACGGGTTGACCCACCCCGTGCTTTTTCTTGGCTGGACACTCAATTACGAAATATTCTTCTATGGGATCTTCGCGTTCGCTTTGAGCTTCGGTGCAAGGCTCGCTCCCATCATCGCGACGGCCGTTATTACGTCGCTGGTCCTGATCGGGCTGTTGTTCCCAATCCACACCGAGCCGTTTCAGTTCTGGACACGACCGATCATGCTGGAGTTTTTGCTCGGCGTCTGGATATTTGTCGGCTGGCAGAAGGGTGTGAAACTCTCTGTCAGCCCCGGATTTGCGCTGACGCTAGGTGCATTATTGCTGGTTTTTATGGGATGGGAGGAAACGAGGAAAAGCTTCGATTGGAATAGAACCGCTGTCGTTCGGCCTTCCGGCCGCGGCAGTCGTCGCGTGCGAAGGCAAGATAAAAGTGCCGGCCGCGTTGCTGGCCATCGGCGACGCGAGCTATTCGCTCTATCTGTTTCATCCCTATCTGGTGTATCCGGCGCAGAAGATCATCAGCCACTTCACGCCTAATCCGATGGCAATCGTTGTGGCCATCCCATTTATGGTCGCGGCCTCCATCGGGCCGGCGCTGGTGTCGTACCGGATTATCGAGCGGCCGAGCAATCTGTGTCTGCGGTCGACGCTGATGGGCCCAAGAGCAAGTCCCGTCACGGCCTGAGTCGCCGGGACCGTCAGGGGTGACGGCGTGCCGCCAGCACCGGACCGCGCCAGGCGGCGATCGCCATGGCGACCGCGCCGACGGCATAAGCGGCGGCGTAAGTGGCAAGAAAACCGATCAGGCCGAAGCCGGCAAAAAAGGTCAGCGAGGTCGCGATGACTGTGCCAATCGCGATGGCGACGGCGTTATAGGCGAGGCTGCGGAAATAGCCGGTGTATTGCAGCAGCCCCTCCGAGACGATTTGCGGCACGCTTGCGATCAACAGAACGAGCAGGATGGGCGTCACCGTATGCGGCACCGTTGCGGCGGAGCGCAACAGATAGGAAAACAGCGGACCGCCGGCAAAAAGCAACAACCCGCAAGCGGCCGCCGCGGGCACGCAACAGAGCGCCGCCGCCGCCAGCGTCGTTCGCACCAGCCGGTCGCTGTCGCGCGCGGCGAGCGCGCGGGTCTGCCCGGGCACGGCGAGGTCGCAGATCGCGCCAAAAATGCCGCAGACACCACGGAAGATTCGGAACGTCACCTCCAGGATGATCGGAGCGGCGCCGAGGCCGAACATCATCGGCACGACGTAATAAGGAAACAGCACGACCAGCCCGTTGCTCAGCGCACCGGCGCTGCTGCGCGCGGCGGCGTGAGGGTTGGTGCGAAAGAACGCGAGAAGTTGCCGCGGCGCCCCGCGCCACCGCGGCGACAGGGCGCCGCGGCCGATGAGACGTCCGGCCGCGCCCGCGAACAGGACGGCCCACAGCACATTGGCGACGATCAGGAAGGCGATGAGCGGCAATCCGGCCAGCACCGCCAGCATGGCCGCGACAACGACCGTGCGCCGGATCAAGTCGAGGCTTTCGAAGAAGACGAAAAGATCGACCGCGATACTGATGCTGCGGAGCGAGGTCCAGGCGAGATTGAGGGCGATGCTCAAAAGAAAAAGCGCAAGTTCCGCGGCCGTGGTGAATGTCGCGGCCGGCTGCGCCAGGGTGATGATGAAGCAGAGCAGGGCCGCCGTTACGGCGATCGCGACATAAAACAAGGTCACGGCGGTTGCCTGATGCGCAGCCTGCTCGTCGCGCCGGCGCGCCAGATGTGGGGCGCGCAGGTTCACGAACAGGACGCTCGGCAGCCCGAGCTCGGCAAGCCACAGCGTATAGCCGATCGCTCCGACCACGATGAAGATGGAAAAACGCTCCGGCGAGAGCACGCGCGCAAAGACGAAGGTCTGGACAAATCCCATTGCCAAAGCGCCGCCCGCTGTAGCGGCGCGCAGCAACAGGAAGGGAATCGAGATCAGCCGTTCTTGCCGCCTGTCGATCGGCGCCGCGGCTTCAGGGAGCGATCCAATGTTGGCGTGCATGGCCGACGTCTGCCTGTAGTCCGATTTCCGGTTAGTGGCGCTGCAGCGATGGATTCGTCGCCTGCCTGGAAGCGGGCGCATAGCGGGAATTAGCGATTGCCTCGCGGATCGCCGCTTTACAAGCATCGAGCAGCGGCGTGGTCCGGAACTTGGCGAGATGCTGCGGAACGGCCTGGCGATATTGCGCCACGATTTCGGGATGGCTGACGAGGCGATCGAGCTTCGCGGCGAGAGCCGCCGGATCGTCCTTCGGCACGACCGGGCCGCAGGGGCCGGCGACTTCGGGCAGGCCGCCGCTGTTCGCGACGCCGCCGCCGCGGGCCATTCCCTCGAGCGCAACGAGACCGAAGGGTTCTTCCCAGCGCGACGGCACCACCATGATGCGGTGACGGTTGATCGCGCGAACCAGCGCATCACCCTGCAAAGGCCCTGGAAATTTCACCTGCGCGGCGATGCCAGCCCTTGCAGCTTGTTCTTTGAGCTCGTCGACTTGCGGGCCCATGCCGATCATGGTCGCGCTCAAGCGCTTGTTGGCGGCCGCGAGCCTCGCCAGTGCATCGACGACGAGGTCTGGACCCTTGAACGCCTTCAGACGACCGAGATAGACGACGTCGCGATCACGCGGCACGTCAGGCAGCGCGCGGAAAGTCCTCTCATCGTAAGAATTGGGGATGACGGGTCCGGGCGATTTCGCGGCATCGCGCAAATATGCTGCTGACAAAGACGTTACGGGCGAACAAGCAAGCGCAGCGCACCACAACAACCGCAGGCTCACATGGCCCTGCCACATCAGATCGCTGTCACGCACCAAGCGCAGAAAGGCCACGGGTTTGGCGTTTCGCACGACCTTGTAGGGATAGCCGCCGCAGTCGCCCGGGGTGGGCGTGACCACGGTCACGTCGTAGCCACGCTCGATGAGGCCGCTTGCCTGTAGATTCGTCGCCGTTTCGATGCCGCCGAGCGAAGGATGGAACGGAGCCGATGTGATGAGAATACGCATCGCCGGCTAAGCCCCCTGGGCAGCGTAAGCGCGCCCTTCCTGGGCGAGCCGGATCGGTCCACGAATCATCAGCGCGATGGCAATCAGCGCGCCCCAGGTATAGACGGTCGCGAAGGCGTTCAGGAATTGCACGATGTCGAGATGCGCCCACAGCGTGAGCGCTGCAACGCCGGTCATGGCGACGACAAGGCCGAAGGAAATCCGCGCCACTTCCTTGAAGTAGCCGGTATGCACCAGGACGCTGTGCGATATCATCTGTGCCAGATTGCCGATGAGCAGCATGATGATGATTGGCATTGCTTCCGGCGGCATCACCGCCGCCGGACCGAGCAACACGGCGAAAATCTTGTTGCCGGCACCGATCAAAACCGCGCTCGCGGCCACTGCCGGAATGCCGCAGAGCGCGATCGCCAGCCACGTCGCACGGATCATCGCCGGGCCGTCGCGTTCGGCGAGCGCGCTGGTCTGCCGCGGCACGAGGCTGTCGCAAGCCGCGCTGTAGAACTGGTTGGCGGCACGGCACACTTTAAACGTCGTGTCGAGAATAATGGTCGGTGCACCGAGGCCGTAAGCCCACGGCACTAGGAAATAGGGAAAATTGTAAATGTAGTTCTCGCTGAAGATATAGACGCCGCTATTGAAGATCTTCTGGCGGTTGCCGCGGACAAATCTGACAAAGTGAGCGAAGCTTGTACGAAAATTGGCGGCAATGGTGCGACGTTGACGCAGCTTCACGACGGCTGCACAAACGGCAACGAGCCAGCCGGCATTAATGATCAGAAGAAAGACAAGAATCGGCAGCCCGAACAGCAGGCCCAGCAGCGCAACTGCGTTCAGGCCACGCCGTGCGGCTTCCAGGGTCTCGAAATAGATGTATTCGTCGATGGCAATGCTGAAATAGCGCAGTCCTAGCCACGGCAGATTGACCGCGTTGAAAAGAAAGAACAGCGCCAATTGCGTGCCGTCGGCAGCGGAGTAGTGCAGCAGCGTCACGAGCGTCACGAAGCAGATCAGCGAGGCTAGCGCGGCAATTCCGCAATACAAAACGAACATCGCGGTCGCTTGTCCGGCGATGCCACGCAGCGGCCGCTTGTCCAAGAACCGTTGCCGCAAATCGACGAACAGCACTTTGACCATGCCGGCATCGGCCAGATACAGCATGTAGCCGAGTACGCCGAGAAAGATGTACAGCGAGAACCGTTCCGGGGTGAAAACGCGGGCGAAGACGAACGTCTGCAGCAGGCCGGCGCCCAAAGTGCCGGCCGCCGTCGAGGCGCGCAGCGCCAAGTAGCGATAGGAGACGAGGCGCTTCTGGCTCATCGGCGTATGAGGCGCCGGCGCGGCGAGCACGATGAGCGGATCGCATCGCGGTTCATGTCACGCCGCCTTTGCCGCTTCGATGAGCGTAGCGATCCGCCCCGCGATGGTCGCCGGCGAAAGCTGCCGGGCGATGTCGGCGCCGGCGATTTCACCGAGGCTCCGGCGCAATTGCGGATCGGCGGCGAGACGGCGCAGCCACGCGGCGGCATCCTCGACATCGGCGTCGGCCCAGCACTGGCCGTCGGCAAGGAAGGCACCATCGTAAGGGTCCTCGACCGGGACCAGCCGATAGGACACCGGAGCCGAGTTGCGCGCGTTCATGAAATCCATATTGCCCGACCAGCCGGTCGCCACGACCGGCTTGCCGAGTTGCATAGCTTCCGCCGGCACCAAGCCAAAACCTTCGGAGCGGTGCATCGACAACACGATGTCGACGTCAGCCATCAGGCCGGACATGTCCGCCGGCGGCAGCATCACATTGAGGAGCCGGATATTCGAAGCTCCGGCAATCGCGCGTTCGAGAGCTTCTCGCGCGATCGGCGAAGCGCCGTGATCGATCAGCTTGATGACCAGGATACGGTTGGGCGCGTCGCCGAAGGCGCGGCGGAAGGCGGCAATGGCGGCGAGCGGATTTTTGCGCGTGAACGCCGAGCCCATATGAAAGGCGGTGAGCACAATCAGCGCGTCGGCCGGCAGGCCGAGCCGCGCGCGCATGTTCGGCGTCACTGAAGGTGGCGGCAGCGGATGCGGCACGACGTGAACCGGCAGATCGGTCGCCGACGTCACCGCTTGGCGCGCCAGTTCGCTCGGCACCCAGACTTCGTGCAGATAGGGCAGGCTCAAGCGCCAGGAATCCGGGATGCGTGGGAATTCCCAGGCCCAATAACCGATGACGCGGCGCCCGCGCACGCGGGCGCGGCCGAGCGCCCATAGCGCGTGCGGCAAGAACGGCGCGTTGTGATGAACAACGAGCGTACCGCCCGATCCTGGAACGATGGCGCGCCGCGGCGGCCCCGCGATCTCGGCTTGACCGAAAGCGGCGCTGATGTCGAACGCGGCGGGCGCCATGCCGGCGGCTTCGAGCGCGTCATAAGCGAGGCGGGCTCCTTCGCCGATGCCGCTCATGGTCGAGTACAGGCCGGCGATGGCGATGGGAAATCCGCCGGCCGGGGTGCGGTCGGGGAACGGCGCCAGCAGCCTGCTGACCTTTGCTATGATTTGCGATCGCCTATGTTGCGGCAATTGCTGCCAGAGCCGCCGCAACGGATGACGGCGCGGCGGCGCGCGTCCGCTTTCCTCGGAAGACGGCGAAGCGTCTTGATCGGCGGACGCGGAACGGGACAAGGACTGCAAGGGCGCGTGCACGGTTCGGCTGTCGGCAAATGGTGAAAATGCCGGGAAACACTAGCGGTTGGGTGCTAACCAAACCGTGAATCGGGCCGATAGCGCCCGATCCGGGACCGGAAAGGTTCCCGCCGTCATAAACAGGGGCTTAAACGCCGCGGGGGACGGCTTTACGCATGGCGTTCTGCGGCGGCGCATCCCATTGCTCGATGAGCCGCAGATATTGGTCGGCCATGGCGTCAAAACTGTAAGCGGGCGACAGTCGCGCCAGTTCCGCCGCGATCTGCCGGCGCAGGTCCTCGTCCCTGAGGAGCTTGTTGATGCGCGCGAGCCACACCGACGGGTCGGACGCCGGCAATATCAGCGTCGTCGTCAGTAATGGCGAAGCGGCGAACATTTCCCGGAACGAAGGAATATCGCTGCACAGCGGCGGCACGCCGGCATGGATGGCTTCGATGGCGGCGAGGCTCAATCCCTCGTAGCGCGAGGGAAACAGCACGAGATCGACCGCGGTATAAAACTGGCCGATGCGCTCGTGCGCGATGGCGGGGACGATGTGCACGCGCTCGGCAAGCCCGGCGGCGGCAATTTGCGCCGTGAGCTCAGCCTCGTCGGGGCCGATGCCGACGAGCAGCAGGTGCGCTTGCGGCAGCCGTTGCAGCAATTCGATACTGAAGCTCTGGTTCTTTTGATGGCTCAAGCGGCCGATCTGGCCCAGAACCGGGCCCTCGGCCGGCAGGCCAAATGCGGCACGCGGCTCGTTGCGAGGAAACGCCTTCGGCACATCATGGCCGTTGACGACGACTGTCATGTCCTGTCGGTCGAACGTTTGCGCTACGCTGTTCGCGCACGCGATCATCTGCGTATAGAAACCGAGCCGATTGACGATCTCGTCGAGGGTGACAAACAGTGGAGTCACCCACGGCCGGGGACCGTGGTAGGTCGGCACGCGGTGCCGCACACCGGCAAACAAGCCGAGGACGCCGGTCAGGACGTTCGACAGCGGCTGCAGTCCGAACAGGACGTCAGGTTTCCGCTGGCGGAGCGCAACCAAAAGGCGCGCAAACAGCCGTAGCAACACGACCGGCGAGCGCGAACGCGATCCGGTCTCGAAAATGCGGGCGCCGGCGGGCGCATCGCCTCGCGAGCCGAACAAATACCACTCCTCGACCTGGTGGCCGCGCTTGCGCATGGCTTCGGCCAAGCCGCTCGCCAGGATCGAGGTGCCGCCGTTGTCGTGGGCGCTGCCGAGAAAGACGATCGACCGCGGCCGGTTTGATAGCGTTGAAATCACAAGGGCTGTTCCGCATTTTGCGGGGATATTGGTCCAAAACCGCTTAAAAGAGCGTTCCGATCCGAAGCCGTTTTCGCATGCATCGTCCACGTTGCCTTATGGGTGGCGGCCACCAATCCCCACACCAACCCCAGCATGACGTAAAAGTGCCGCCAGTGATCGGTGTCGCCCCATATCCCTTCCAGCACCATTGCGATGAACGACGCATAGGTCGCGATCAGAAACGGTTGCCACCGCGTGCGCAGCCACATGGAACGGAAACCCACGATCAATGACAGCACGATCAGCGTCAGATAAGCGCAACCGCCGATCCAGCCGTGGTTCAGCATGGTGCCGAGAAAAGTCTCATGCGACACCCAGTTGGTGGCATGGGCAAAGCCCCAAGGTCCCATGCCGAGCGGATGATTGAAAACTTCGCGCAGACTGTCTTCCTCAAGATTGAGGCGGGACCTGTTGTCGGCGTTGATGTCGTAGGCCTGAAATTGGCTGCGCTCTTCGAACGTGCGGCTGAATCCATCCGTCGTGCTGAGCACCCCGAAGACCCCGACGGCAACGACAAGGCCTGCCAAAGCGAGCACAATAATCCGGTTACGCGAACGAGCGTCGGTTTGGGTGACAAAGAGGAAGTAGGTCATCAAAACGGTGCTGAACAACAGCGTTCCCCAGGCGCCGCGTGAAAACGTCAGCAGCAAGCCAGTGAAGATGACGATCGCCGCGACGACGTCGCGAAGGCGAATCTTGTCGACGAAAAAACTCTGGATGAGCCACAGCAGCGCCGGAATCAAGAAAGCGCCCAGGTCATTTGGGCCCTTGAAGCCGCCCTGAGCACGGTCGCTGGCATTGAGAAAATCGAGACCGGGAAAGAGGTGGTAAGTGGTGGCGAAATATCCCAGCGCGCCGTAAACCGAGGCGATGATGGCCGCCATAATGTAAGCGGAGCGAAGCGTGGCGATGCGCCGTGAGGTGTCTTGCGACACGATACAGGCGATCATGACTCCGGAAAGCCCGAGATAAAACGACGTTCCAAGAAAGCGGATCGAGTCGGGATAGTCGAAATCGGCAACCAGCGGGCTCGGCGGCCCCTGCAGTCTGATCCAACCGAAGTCGAGGATATTGAGCAAGCCGATTGCGCCGCTGGCGTCGCGAATGAGCAACAGAAGAAAAGGTACCAGCACGATACGGTTGAGCGAGACGCGTGCGAGGATACAAGCTAGGCCAAGCACCGCGGCAAGATATTCATAGGGCGCCGGCTCAACGACGACGAAGAAGCTCGACACCACGGTGAGATAGAGAGCGACATGCAGGAAACGGTCGGCCAGCGCATTTGCAGGCGTGTGCGCCGCCGGGAGCTCGAACCGCCCCGCTACATGATCCAGGGAACTCATGACGCGAAACTCGATATGTTGAACCGGGGCTTAGCGCGCTTCGCATTGTGCGGCCACAGCGTCGGCCAACATGGTAAACAATCGGCAAACATCGCCTTCGTGATTTCGGCGATCTGGCGTCGCCGCTTCATGCGATGCTAAACGGGCAGCACCACGAAACGCGGTTCGAGGTCTCCGATTTGGGGGAGAAATGCGCGCAGTCTCTCAAATCGACCGGTCCGGCTGGCGCAGTTTCGCGGCGTCGCTGGCGATCGTCAGCATTGCGGCCGTCAACGCGGCTGCGGCCCAAAGCGGCCTGCAAGACGGCGGGCAAGCCGGCATGCCGCCCTGCCTGCAATGCATTACCGTTCGTCTGGAGCGGCCAATCGTGGTGCGGGGGCCTTCGCCGCACGAACCCGATGCGCCAGTCAGCGTCATCAAGCTGCCCGACGGCGGCTTTCGCGGTTTTATCGGCGGCGGCACGACGCTCGCGGTCGACGGGCCGACGCCGGCGGCGCTCGGCGGCAACGCGCAGGTCGTGCTCAAGCCGGGCCCACCAGGCAGTCCGTCGGATTGCGGGCGCTGGATCACCACGGCCATGCAAGGCTTGGGCGTTCTCTATGGTCTGATCCACAACGAAACGCGCTGCGACGACCCGAAGGGCAGCTATAAATGGATGTCGATCGCTCGATCCGAAGACTACGGCCTCACCTGGCATCTCCTCGGGGCGATCATTTCCACCGATGAGGTCGACCTGTCGCATTCGCAAGGCGAGGGCGATTGCACCGCGGTCGACGGTCATGACGGTTATTGGTACGCGTATTGCCTACGCCGCCGGGACAACAAGAACGTCGTTGCGCGCGCGCCGATCGAAAATCCCGCTCCAGGCAAGTGGTTCAAATGGAGCGGACGCGGCTGGGATGCGCCGGGCATCGGCGGAACTGGCGCGGCGTTGAACGGACCCTTCGGCATGAGCGCGGCGTATTGGAGCGGCACCGGCCTGGTGTTGCTGGTGGCACCGAACCAGTCGTTGCGGCTTTCCATTTCCGAAGACAAGGTCCATTTCGCCACGCTCCCCGCGCCGCTCGTTCTTTACGACCAGGACAACTGGCAGCGCCCGGCGTCTACCGAGCTCTACGCCTATCCGAGCATGATCGCCGATCGCGGCTTCAACAATATCGCCCGGCGGTTCTTCCTGACCTATATGTATGTGCCGCCGGGCGAGGATTTCAGCCGGCGCTATCTGGTGGTTCAGGAGGCGTCGATCGGGGCGGCCGCCGTTCCGCAATATCCGCAAGTTCGCACGGCCCTATCGCGCTGGGTCGACGCGGACGGCGATACCTGGACCACCACGGGCCCGACGATATCGCCGGCGCGCAGCTACAAATTTGATCGCGGTCTCGGCTATGTCATGACCGCGCCGCCGCCGCAGGGCGACGGCGTTAAATTGGACGAATGCTTCTCCGAACAGACAGGCACTGGCTTTCTCGCTCCCGCCGGCCGCTGTGCCGCCGAAGATAGCGAGCGCCGCCGTCCCGGTGGCTATCTGTTTCAGTCCGAACGGCTGGGTACGACCGCGCTTTACAGTTGCGTCACGGACAGCGGCGCCCGCTTTGTGTCGCAACGCTCCGATTGCGAGAGCAAGGGCGTCCGCGAAAGCATTTTGGGATTTGCGCTGCGGTAAAAATACCGCCAGCGTGCGCTCCGGTGTTTTAATAGGCGCCTTCGCCGCGGATCAGCGCAAACGGCGTGCGCAGCACGATGTAAAGATCGAACAGGATCGACCAGTTCTCGATGTAAAAAAGATCGTGCTCGACGCGGTGCAGGATTTTTTCGCGGCTGTCGGTCTCACCTCGCCAGCCGTTGATCTGGGCCCAGCCGGTGATGCCCGGCTTGACCCGGTGCCGGGCGAAATATCCGTCGACCGCTTCGTCGTACAGATGATCGGCTGCTTTCGCCGCAATCGCGTGCGGCCGCGGCCCGACCAGCGACATGTTGCCGGTGAAGACGACGTTGAAAAGCTGCGGCAATTCGTCGAGGCTGGTTTTGCGGATGAAGCGGCCGACGCGCGTCACCCGGGGGTCGCCCTTGGTGACCAGTTTCCTTGCGTCGGCGTCGGTCGCCTCCGCATACATGGAACGGAATTTGTAGATTTCGACGAATTTGTTGTTGAAGCCGTAGCGCCGCTGCTTGAACAGCACCGGCCCTTTGCTGTCGAGCTTGATGGCGATGGCGATCAAAACCATGATCGGCGCGACGGCGATCAGCACCAGCGAGCCGATGATCTTGTCGAACAGCCATTTCATCACCACGTCCCAATCCGCAATTGGCCGGTCGAATATGTCGAGCACCGGGACGTGGCCGATATAGGAATAGGCGCGCGGGCGAAATCGCAGCTTGTTGGTGTGCGCGGCGAGCCGGATGTCGACCGGCAGCACCCAGAGCTTCTTCAGCATCTGCAGGATGCGGCCCTCGGCGGAGACCGGCAGCGAGAATATGACGAGGTCGACGCGGGTGTGCCGGGCGAACTCCACCAGATCGTCGACGGTGCCGAGCTTGGGCACGCCGCTGCAGCTTGTCGCGGTGCGGTCGTCGCCGCGATCGTCGAATGCGCCGACAATGCGTACGTCGGAATCGCGCTGGGCGGCCAACGCCGAGATCAGCGTTTCGCCGCTGCCGCCGGCGCCGACCACGACGGTGCGGCGGTCGAGACGGCCTTGCCGGGTCCAGCGGCGAACCAGCAGGAACAAAGCCCGCCGGAATGAGATCAGCGCGCAGAGCCCAATGACGTAATAGCTGCCGAGCCACGCGCGGGAAAACTGATCGCCGGATTTGCTGAAATAAGACACGGTGACGGCGATCAGAAACACCACCGACCACGCCGAGGCGAGCCGCATATATTGCTTTTCGTGGCCGCGAAAGGCTTGCACCTGATAGATATCGGCCGCCTGGAACGCCAATAAGGACAGGAGCGAAATTCCGGCGATGCCGCCGACGTAATAGCGCGCGGAATCCGCGACGCCGGCTGCCAGCCAAAAATACAGCAAAAGCCCGATTGCCGCGACCAGGACAGCCTCGATCGTGCGAACCGCGCCGGCGAGAACGATCGGCGAATAGGCGTCCTTGAAGTGCTGGCCGGCAACCGCAAGCGCCGCGGCGGACAGCGCGCGCGGCGCCGATGCCCTGGCCGTCGCACCCGGCATGGCTCTGACTGCCGATGAGACCGCAGCAGCAGTCTCGAATATCGTGCTTTGTACGGGATCTGACATAGCTTCGGACGCTTCTCCCCGCGCGGGCGCGTGATCCCCCCAGGCGCGCTCCGGCGATGCGGCGGCAACGTAGTGAATAATGTTCAAAAAATAGTTATGCCAATCGAGCAATTTCCCGTGCGGCAATAGCGTCGCGATAGGCCGCGAGATTGCCTTCCACCATCGTGGATAGGGAAAATTCGCTGCGAATTCGCGTTTTCAGGGATTGCACGCCCAGTTGCATTTTTTCCGGATTGTCCAGCGCCTGGGCGATCGCCGCGCCCAGGGCCGGCACATCGTCAAACGGAATGAGCCCGTCCGACTGCGACCCGAAGATTTCCGGGACTCCGCCGACTTTGGTGGCAACGATCGGCAGCCCGGCGGCTGCGGCTTCGAGCACGACGTAGGGTAGAGACTCCGCGCGCGACGGGATGACCAGCATCCGGCCCATCGAGAACGCGGTGCGCGCCGCACAATAGCCGATAAAGCGGATTTGATCGGCAAGCCCGAACCGGACGGACAGCGCCTGAAGCTTGGCGGCGTCGGGGCCTTCACCCGCGATCGTCGCGGTGACCCGGCGGCCGGATTGCGCCAAGAGCGCCAGCGCCTCGATCAGCACGTCCATTGCCTTGACCGGACGCAGCTCGCCGACGCAGACGATGTCGGTGGCGTCGGCTTGCGGCGTCACTTGCTCGAACTCCGACTCGGCGATGCCGTTGCGCACGACGCGCACCATGGCCCGCGGCGGCGCCACCACCGAACGGTACAATTCGGCGATATAGCCGCTTTCGAACAAAAACAGGTCGGTATACGGGTTAAGGATGCGTTCGATCGTCCGGTAAAAGCCGCCGCTCAGCGTGCCGGGACAGTAGACCAGCGATCCGCCGTGCGGCGTATAGGCGCGTATGGCGTCCGGAGCGGCGGACGTCAGACGCGTGAGAGCCGCACCCTTGGCGCCGTGCCCGTGCAGCACGTCGGGCGCAAGCGACTTGATACGGCGCGAAATGCGCGACAGCGCGAAGACGTCGCTGAGGCTCAATGGCCGCGCGATTGGAACCCGCTCGACGCCGAGCGCAAGCCGCGGCGCAAATTCGCCGAGAATGGCGGCGGCGCGCGCCCCGCCGGTCGTCGAATCGACGATCAGGCCGACGCGGTGGCCGCGCTCGATCTGGCCCTTGGCTACGTCCATCACGTGCCGGAACAATCCGCCGAGCGGTGCGCGCAAGACGTGGATGATTTTCAAGCACGTGGGCACGGTGGCGGCGTGCCGCCGGTCATCGGCCGGTGCGCGCGCAAGTTCCTCGCGCCGGCCGAGTGAAACGCGGGCGAGGGTGTTGCTCAGAGGCGGCGTATCGCCCACGTGTGGTCCTTAAACTTGACGACGAAAAATTAAGGCGATTGAGGGGTACGCCGGTTAATAAACCCTCACGTCGGCCGACCGCGCGGCCTTAACCATTCTTTCAGAATGGGCCGCGGCCTTAACCGAATGGCAACCTTAATAGTTTGTGATCAGGCATGGCTTTGTGGTCGGTTGGCAAGTATTTTCGTAAGCGTGCTGCGAGCAGCGTGGCGTCGAGTGAGCCGCCGCCGCCGCCGCCACCACCGTCGCGCGGGAAAGATCCATACGACTCCGCGCTCGATCTTCCGGCGCTCGGCGCGACGCTCTGGCGCAAGCGATTGAAGGTTCTGCTGCCGACTCTCGTGGTCGCACTGGTCACATTCGTCGTCGTGCAAATGATCGCGCCGCGCTACTCCTCGGAAGCGCGGGTTTATCTGGAAGAGCGCAGCAACGCTTATCTTCGCCCCGACGTCGACAAGACCATCAACGATCCGACGATCGATCAAGAGGCGGTGACGAGCCAGGCGCAAATCATGCTGTCGCGTGATCTTGCGCTCGAGGTCATCAAGAAGCTCAATCTCGCCAAGCGTCCCGAATTCGATCCGGCGCTCGCCGGCGTTTCGCCGCTGCGTGCCGTGCTCGGCCTGTTCGGCTTCGCCAAAGACCCGTTGAGCATGACTCCGGAGGAGCGCGTCCTTCAGTCCTATTACGATCGCTTGAGCGTATATCCGGTCGAAAAGTCGCGTATCATCGATATCGATTTCCTGTCCGAAGACCCGGTGCTGGCCGCTCAAGTCGCCAATGCGATCGCCGACGGCTACCTGGAACGCCAGCGCCAGGCCAAGGAGGAGCAAGCCAAGTCGGCTGGCCAATGGCTTGCCGGCCAGATCGAAACATTGCGCAAGAATGTCGAGGAGGCCGAAAGCAAGGTCGAGGCTTTTCGCGCCAAGTCCAATCTTTTGATCGGCACCAACAACACCACGCTCTCGGCCCAGTCGTTAGGCGATCTCAACGCGCAAGTCGCCGCCGCGAGCGCACAAAAGGCCGACGCCGAGGCTAAGGCCAAATTGATCCGCGAGATGCTGCACTCCGGCCAGCCGATCGAATCCTCGGATATTCTCAATTCGGAACTCATCCGACGGCTGGCCGAACAGCGCGTCACCTTGCGCGCGCAACTCGCCGAGCAGTCGGCGACGCTGATGGACGGTCATCCGCGGATCATCGAGCTCAAGGCGCAGATCGCCGATCTCGACAACCAGATCAGGGCCGAGGCCGCAACCATTGCGCGCTCGTTCGAGAATGACGCCAAGCTTGCCAGTGCCCGGGTCGACACGCTCACCGCCAGCCTCGACCAGCTGAAAAATCAGGCGGCATCGACGAACGGCCAGGACGTTCAATTGCGCGCGCTCGAGCGTGACGCAAAGTCACAGCGCGATTTGCTGGAATCCTACCTCACCAAATACCGTGAGGCGGTGTCTCACGGCACGCCGGATTCGACGCCGGCAGACGCGCGCGTGGTTTCGCAGGCGACGCCGTCCGCCATTCCCACCTACCCGAAGAAGCTGCCGACGATCCTGATCGCGACGTTCGCGACGCTGATGCTCAGTTCCGGCATGATCGTGACCAGGGAAATCCTGGCCGCGCCGGTCAACGTCGTGCCGGTGCGAGCGGAACCGGTGGTTCCCGTGTCCGACGGGCCTGGCACGCGGCTGCAGACGTTCATGAATGAACCACCACGGCCGCCGCCAGCTCCCCGCTTTGCCGCCAGCTCGATCGGCATCGTCGCGGATAATGTGAGGCAGTCTGGCAGCGCCGGGCAACGGGTCGCGGTGTTCAGTGCGACGCCGGGACTAAGCGCGAGCCAAGCCGCGATCAAGCTTGCCCGCGCGCTGGCGGACGATTCACGCGTGGTCTTGGTCGGACTGGCTTCGCGCAGTACCGCCATCCGGGCGATTTCGACCGAACCGGGCGCTGCCGGGCTTGCCGAATTGGCCCGCGGCGCAACTTCGTTCGGCGCCATCATCACCAAGGATAGGCTGTCACCGCTGCACCTGGTATTAGCGGGGCAGGGACCGGTCGACCGAACCAGTCTCCTCGCAGCGCCGGGCATGGTGGCGAATTTCAATGCTTTGGGGCGCAGTTACGATCATGTCGTCATCGACGCCGGCGACGCCGCCGGTGCCGAGGTCGAGCGCGTCGCCGAGATCGCGCCTCATGCCGTGCTGGTGACCGACTCTTTGACCAACGCCGCCACTGCCGCGGCGCGAGAGCTTCTCCTGGGCGCCGGCTTCGCCGACGTGCGCATATTGGTCGGTGCCAATGCCGCACCTGGAGAGACGGCAGTCGCCGCGTAACGCCCGCGACGGTTCCCATCCGATCCGTGCGCCTGGCGACGGCAATTGACCCGGCCTCGGTCTTGGCAAAAGATTGGCTCCGGCTTTTTTTTGGTGATGATCTTGGTCATGATTTTGGCAAACGCCGGCGCCTGCGCCTTGAAGAAGGAATTCCGGTGGCCGGACTGAAGCGCACGATCATTCGCGGCGGCCTGGAATCGCTGTATTTCACCGGCGCGCACGTCGCGCTGCGGCCGTTCTTGGGCGGCGTCGGGGCAATTCTGACCTTGCATCACGTACGGCCGCCGCGGCCGGACCGTTTCCAGCCCAATCGTCTGCTCGAAGTGACGCCGCGTTTCCTGACGCGGGTGGTGCGGATGCTGCGCCGGTCCGGTTTCGATTTTGTCAGTCTCGACGAACTGCATCGGCGTATGACCGAGCGCGATTTTTCCCGCCGCTTCGTATGCCTGACCTTCGACGACGGCTATCGCGACACGCTGCAATGGGCCTATCCGATCCTCAAAGACGCACGCGTGCCGTTCGCGGTCTATGTGCCGACGAGTTTTCCGGATCGGCTCGGCGAACTGTGGTGGCTGGTGCTTGAAGCCGTGATCGCCCGCAACGATCGCATCGGCCTGGTCATCGACGGCAGGGATTGCAAATTCGACTGCGGCACGGTCGCCGAAAAGCGTACGCTCTACGACGAGCTTTATTGGTGGGTGCGCGGCCGCTCCACGGAAGCCGAATTACGCGAGGTGATCCGCAACCTTGCCGCCTTCTATCATGTCGATATCGCGGCGTTTTGCAACGAACTCTGCATGAACTGGCCGGAGCTCGCCGAGCTCGCCGCCGATCCGCTGGTCACTGTCGGCGCCCACACCGTCAATCACCCGATGCTGGCAAAGCTCACGCGGGATTCCGTGCGCTCGGAAGTGGATTTGGGCCGCTCGGTGATTGAAGCCGCGTTGGCGCTCCGGCCGCAGCATTTGTCGTATCCGTTCGGCGACCGCGGCTCCGCCGGCGCGCGCGAATTCGAGATCGCGGCCGAACTCGGCTTTAAGACCGCCGTGACCACGCGGCCCGGCGTGTTGTTTCCCGGACACAGCCGGCGCATGCTGGCGCTGCCGCGGATTTCGCTCAACGGCGATTACCAGCGCATCCGTTATGTACGCGTGCTGTTGTCTGGCGCCGCCACGGCGATGTGGAACGGGTTCCGCCGGCGGGACGCGGCCTGACCGGATTTTCAGCGTTTCTGCCGGCTCATCCATGAGATGATCGGCATCGCCGGCAGCACCCAGCCCAGTCCGGCGATCACATAATAAGCAGCCGACAGCGCCGAATTGTCGCGGATGACCGGCGTTTGCGCCAGCGCCATCGCCACCAGAGCCCACACGATGACCAAAACCAAGAGAACCACGGCGCCGATGAATTTGCGCAGGCGAATGGGCATGGCGGGTTTACGCTTCGGTTGCGAGGGCAGCGCGACCACTATATGGTCCGCGCACCCCAGACAAGCGAGCATCGTCAGCCGACCGACATGCCGGACGCAGTCTCATATCGGACACGCGCGATCAGGCTTTGGCTCTATGCCGTGGCCGCACTGATCGTGGCGATGGTGCTCGTCGGTGGTGCGACGCGGCTGACTGAGTCAGGCTTGTCGATCACGGAATGGCAACCGGTCATGGGCGTGGTGCCGCCGCTTAGCCAACCGCAATGGCAGGCGGAATTCGAGAAATACCAGGCTATTCCGCAGTACCGCGCGCTCAACCGCGGCATGAGTCTGGATGCCTTCAAGAGCATCTATTGGTGGGAATGGACGCACCGGCTGCTTGGCCGCACCATTGGCGCCGCGTTTCTTTTGCCGTTCCTTTGGTTCCTCTGGCGCGGCTGGATCGGTCCGCCGCTGCGTGGACGGTTGTGGTTCATATTCGGACTTGGCGCGCTGCAAGGCGCCGTCGGCTGGTGGATGGTCGCGTCCGGCTTGGTTCATCGCGTCGAAGTTTCGCAATACCGGCTGGCGACGCATCTGTTGTTGGCCTGCTTGATCTACGTGGCGATCCTGTGGACCGCCCGGCGGCTCGATGAGCGTGCGACAACCTTGGTGCCCGCCTTCAACCGTACCGTCGCCCACGTACTCCTCGCATTGGTGCTGGGCCAAATCTATCTCGGCGCGCTCGTTGCCGGCCTGCGCGCCGGCTACGTTTACAATACCTGGCCGTTGATTGACGGCGCGGTGGTGCCCGAGGCGTCGCGGCTGTTTTTCGACAGTCCGCTGTGGCGCAACTTCTTCGAAAATCCCCTGACGGTGCAGTTCGACCACCGCATGCTTGCTTACACGATCTGGGTGGTCGCGCTTCTGC
>JBAQHW010000016.1:0-10213 GCA_049288525.1 Xanthobacteraceae bacterium | reverse complement strand
TTTTCCGGATCATGCTCTAAATCCCGGCAAACCAGTTTTCGCCCTGTTTGCTCCAGAACGTCTCGCGAAAATCATTGGTGACCTCGATCGCCCTGATCCATTTCGCGTTCTTGTAGCCGAGTTTGGTCGAGGTCCGCAGCCGCAGCGGATAGCCGAACGGATCGGCGATGATGTCGCCGGCATATTTGGTGGCGAGGATGGTCTGCGGATGCAGCGCCGTCGCCATGTCGATGCTTTCGGTGAAGTTGTCGTTGCAGATGAAATAGACGTATTTCGCTTTCAGGTCGGCGCCGATCCGGGTGAGAAACGCGCGCAGGTTCGGCCCCGACCATTGGCCGATATAATCCCAGCCCTCGACGCAGATGTGCCGGATGATATCTTCCTGCTCCGGCAATTGATAAATCTGTTGCACCGTCCACGGCTGCTTGTTTTCAATCCGGCCGACCAGCTCCAGCTTCCAGGTTGCGCCGTCGACCGGCTTGACGTCCTCGATATCGTAATAGGCATTGAAGCGCGGCGGTTTGACCACCTGCGACGGCGAGAACGTCGGCGCCAGATGGTTGGGACGAAATATCGTTTCCTGCACGCCGTCGTTCCAGGCCGACACCGTTCGCAGGAATTTCTGGACCGGCGGCTCCTCGCTGACGTCGCAGCCGGTCAACAAGCCGAGTGCACCGATGCCGGCGGCGCCGCGCAACAGCGCTCGCCGATCGAAGCCATGCCGCAATGCCGGCTCTCGCGGCAGCACGATCGACGGGGTGGGGATTCGGATCGGCATGAGGTCACCGCGTCATCAGGTTGCTTCGGCTTCCGGTGCCGCCGGCGCAAGGTCCGCGGGCCCCTCGTCCACCGCCGGTCCACCCGTCACCATGGCGACGAGACTCTGCGGCACCAGCAATGCCAAACTCACATGGACGAGGATGAAGGCGACGATCGCGGACATGCAGAAGAAATGCACCAGCCGGATGGTCTGGAAGCTGCCGAACAAGTCCGAGAGCGCGGAGAATTGCACCGGCTTCCATAGCGCCAGGCCGGAAATCACGATTAGCACGCCCACCACCATGACGCCGAGATAAAGGACCTTCTGCACCGCGTTGTAATGGGTCAAATCGTCATGCCGTAGCCGGAAACGCAGCGCATCGCCCACGGTGGCAAAGAGCTCACCGATCGCGATCGGAAACAATTTGCGCCGGAAGCGACCACCGATAATGCCATAGGTGAAGTAGGCGATGCCGTTGAGGACGAAGAGCCACATGCCGAAAAAATGCCACTGCAATCCGTACTGCGCCCATTTGCCGATCACGAGCCAGTCGGGAAAATGCAGAAAGCCGAAGATCACATCATCGTTATAGATCTTCCATCCGCTGCCGATCATGATGAAAATCGCTATCGCATTGATCCAATGCATGATGCGGAGCGGCAGAGGATGCAGCCGGATATTCTGTACGGCTGTGCTTGCGGACGGCTCCGGCATAGCGATTCCGTAAGTGACGATTCCGGGTGACGGTTTGCCGACACTACGGGCGGGCCATTTGATGGGCAAGACAAGCCGGTTCACAAAATCGCGGGGCAAAATTGATGGCGACGATTGACTGGAGACGCTGATGCCGCTGCACCGCAGGACTCTCTATCCTGGCATAACCTGCCTGCTCACGGTTTTGCTCGCCGCACGCGCCGTGCCGGCCGCGCCGTCTGACTGGCCGTTCGTCGTGGCGCAGGCGATGGTCCCGCCCACCGGCATGGGCACCGAAGACAAAGTCATGGCGGCGCAGCACATGGCGGAGGCCGAGCGCATGCGCCGGCGTTTCCCGCAACCGGTCAAGGTCGGCGATCTCATCGGTATCCCAGTGCTCGACGACGACAGTCGCACGCTCGGCCATGTCCGTCAGGTCGTGCGCACGCCACGGGGCAATATCGAATTGATCGTCGCTTATGGCGGATGGTTCGGCTGGGGCGCGCGGCCGGTTGCCGTGCCGATCGAAGTCGTGGGCATCTTCGGCCGTCAGCTCGCTTCCCTGGATATGCCGCCGAGCGCCTATGCCGCCGCACCGACTTGGAACGCTAAGGACGATACGGTCCTGCCCGCCAATGCCAGCATCAGCGTGGCGCTCGCCCGCCGATGAATACCGGCGAGGGATCACGACTTTGTGATGTCAATAACTTTTCGGTATCTCGCGATTTGATAGCTTTGAGGCGGAAGTGATTGGCGCTCGGCCGGCCGCTTTGGCAAGCAAGCGATATTGCGTTGTTGAGTTGATTATAAGGGGGCATCGGATGGATCGTGCGGATCGACTCAGGGAGGAGTCCGCGCCGGCCGCTGCGGTCGCTGGTTGCGGGGTCGCTTTCATGGCGAAGGCGTCGGCGCCGGGACGCGCTAAGACCCGCCTGGTACCGCCGCTCACTTTCGACGAAGCCGCCGCGCTCAATACCGCGTTCTTATGTGACGTCGCCGACAATGTGCTGCTGGCGGCGCGCCACGCCACGGCCCACGGCGGCATCGCCGGTTACGCGGCTTTCGGACCGACCGGCACTGAGGATTTCTTCCGTCATATCCTGCCTGGAGCGATTGGCCTGATCGGCGCCTGGCTGCCGAATTTCGGCGATTGCCTGTTCCACACCATCGAGCAGATTCTCGCGCGCGGGCACGGCGCCGCCGTCGTACTCAATTCCGACAGCCCGACTTTGCCCACGGCGTGGTTGATCGAAACCGCAGCAGCACTGGCCAAGCCGGGCGATCGGGCAGTCCTCGGCCCGTCGACCGACGGCGGCTATTATCTGCTCGGGCTCAAGGCGTCGCACCGCCGGATGTTTGCCGACATCGCCTGGAGTACCGAACGGGTCGCGGAGCAGACGCTGGCGCGCGCCCGCGAAATCGGTCTCCAAGTCCATACACTGCCGGTCTGGTACGACGTCGACGATGTGGACGGGTTGCGGCGTTTGAATGCGGAGCTGCGCGGCGAAGATCGAAGCCCGCATCGCGGCCCCTCTCCGCACCATGCGGTGCAGACGACAAAATTGATCGACCGGCTGCGGCAGGAGCGCGATTTCGACGGCCGGATCGAACGCGTGGCGCAAATTGCCGAAATGCGCGTTTGAGCGCCGGCGGCTAACAAGGTTCGAGACCGATGCAAAACACTGCAACCAGACGCGCCGTCGATCCGCAACGCTACTTCGAAAGCGTAACGGGGGACAGTGAAACCCCCGAGCACGAGCCGGTTTGCCTTTATCTGGAGACGACCAACCGCTGCAATCTTCTGTGTACGACGTGCCCGCGTACCTATGCGGAGCTCGAACCGCCGGCCGATATGAGCTGGGAGCTGTTCACCTCGATTGTCGATCAGATCCCGCAGCTGCAGCGTGCCGTGCTGCACGGCGTCGGCGAGCCGATGCTGGTCAGGAATTTGCCGCGGATGGTGCGTTATCTGAAGGATCGCGGCACCTATGTCCTGTTCAACACCAACGGCACCGTATTGAACGAAAAGAACGGCCGGGCCCTGATCGCCGCCGAGCTGGACGAGTTGCGCGTATCCTTCGATGCGGCCAATGCCAAGTCGTATCTCGCCATTCGCGGCAAGAATTATTTCAATCGCATCCTCAAGAACGTCCGCGCCTTTCGCGAATTGCAGGAGCGTGAAGGTCACGCAAAACCGGCAGTGTCGGCGTGGCTGACGGGCTTGCGCGAAACCATCGCCGAGTTGCCTGATTTCGTGCGCGTCGCGGCGGAAACCGGCGTCAAGGAAGTGCACCTGCAACGCATGGTGTTCTTCAACGATAACGCCTTCGGATTGGCACGGCCGGATCAGGCGCTTTACGAGCGGCTATCGGGCGAGGAGGCCGTGCATATCGATCGCGCGGCCGAATTGGCGCGCAGCCTCGGCATCGAATTCAGCGCTTCGGGCGGCGCCTCGGAGCCCGGCATCAGTCTAAAACGCCACGACAATGGTTCGCCGTGGTCGTTGTGCCGGCGCCCATGGACCGTCATGTATTTCACCGCCAACGGTCGCGCCTTGCCGTGCTGCATCGCGCCTTTTTCCCAACGCGGTTACGAGAACTATACGCTCGGCGACGCCACGCAGCAGTCCCTGCGCGAAATCTGGACCGGTCCGGCCTATGGCGAATTCCGCAAGGCGCTCAAATCGAATACGCCGCCGCAGGCTTGCGCCAGTTGTGGCTTGCGCTGGAGCCTGTAGCGATGAGTTCGGAAGCGGCGCCAGTCGCGGTCGTCATTCCGACATTCAATGAAGCCGAATCCATAGCCGCCGTCGTCGCCGAACTGCCCCGCGATGTCGTCGGCAGGATTATCGTGGCCGACGGCGGCTCGACCGACGGCACTCTGCAGCAAGCGCGCGATGCCGGAGCCGATGTCGTTTCGGTCGGCCGCGGTTACGGCCTCGCCTGCCTCGCCGGCGCGAAGGCGGCTACGGACGCCGATATCATCGTCTTCATGGATGGCGACGGCGCCGACGATCCGGGAGCAATTGCCGCTCTGGTGACGCCGATCCAGGACGGCCGGTTCGATTTTGTCATCGCCTCGCGTGCGCGCGGCGCGCGTCAGCCGGGAAGCATGGCGTGGCATCAGATCGCCGCCGGGCTTGCGGCCGGCTGGCTGACCAAGCAGCTTTATGGCGTGCGCTATACCGACATGTGCGCGTTCCGGGCCATTCGCCGCGATACGTTGCTCGCGCTCGGCATGCGCGAGATGACCTATGGCTGGAATCTCGAAATGCAGATGCGCGCGGCGCGTACCGGGCTGCGCGTTCTCGAATTGCCGGTGGACTATCGGCGTCGCCTTGGCGGCGAGTCGAAAGTGGCCGGTTCGCTGCGCGGTTCGATCAAGGCCGGGTTGAAAATCATGTCGACCTTCGCCCGGGTGGCTGCGGAGCCGCCGCCGCGCGCCTCCTGATCCGGTTTTAGACCGCAACCTTGCTGAGGAAGCCATCGACACTGTCGCGCAGGCTGTCAGCGGCTTTCTCGACGGCCATCGACGCCGTCAGCACGGTGTCTGCCGAGCCGCGCATATCGCCGATCGCGTGCGAGACCCGTTCCAGCACTGCAACCACCGATCGCGTACCGATGGCGGCCGAGGTGACGTTGTTGGAAATCTCGCCGGTTGCCGCATGCTGCTCTTCGATCGAGCTTGCAATCGCCGTGGTGAATTGGCGGATTTCCTCCATCCGGCCGGTGATGCTGCCGATGGCGCGCACGGCGCTTTGCGTCGCGGACTGTACCGCGGAGATCTGAGAAGCGATGTCATCGGTCGCCTTGGCGGTTTGCACCGCCAGCGCCTTGACCTCCGAGGCGACCACGGCAAAGCCCTTGCCCGCCGCGCCGGCCCGCGCCGCTTCGATGGTGGCATTGAGCGCAAGCAGATTGGTCTGCCCGGCGACGCTCTGGATGAGCTTGACGACGTCATCGATCTTCTGTGCCGCCTGGGCAAGACCGCCAATGATGGTGTTGGTCGATTGGGCTTCGGCGGCCGCGGTGCGCACCACCTCGCTGGCGTTGACCACTTGCCGGTTGATTTCCGCGATCGATTTCGACAATTCATCCGCAGCGGCGGCCGCGCTCTCGACGCCGCCGAAGGCGTCGTTGGACGTTCGTACCGCGCCGGCGGTATGGGTCGCAGTATCGTTCGATGTCGCCGACAGCCCGGCGGCGGTCGATTTCATCGTCGCGGCGCAGTCGCTGACGGTATTGAGCGCGCTTTCGACACAACCGCGAAACCAGACGATGGCGTCGTCGAGGACGGCGCGGCGCGCCGCCTGCTCGGAAAGCAGCGCACTGTTGCGTTCGGCCGCCCGGCGCGCCGTGATGTCATGATGCGTTCCGAGCCAGTAGCCGGTGCCGGCTATCGCGCGATTGACGACCGAAATGGAGCGACCGTCGGCGAGCTCCGAGACAAAACTGATTTCCTTCCCGGAACGCATCATGTCCATGAGTTCGGCGGAGTACTGAGCCGGATCGCGATCGAGGTTTCCGGATTTAAAACGATGGCGGATGATATCGGTGAGCTTAGCGCCGGGTTTCACCATGTCCGGCGGCATTGCGTAGATATCGCGATAGCGGGCATTGCAAACGACCAGGCGGCCGGCGGCGTCGAACATGACGGCGCCCTGGTTCATATTGTTCATCACCAAAGCGAGCATCCGGGCTCTACGGTCGCGCCAGAGCGCGAACATAATCATGGCGCCCGTCCACACGACAACGGCGCATGCCGTCACGACAACAAGCATCGTGCTTCCGCCTGCGAGATTGCCCACCGCTGTCATTCCTAGCCAACAGCAATTTACGCTTCGTTAATGAACCGCCGCGTCCGCGCGGAACGAACGAAAAGGCCGGCCGCTCGTCGCGAAGCGGCCGGCCGCAAAAGCTCAAAACCCGTCGTGCCGATCAAGCCGTCAGGATATTCCGGTCGGGATCGAGCCAGAACGCCCAGACTGCCGAGCCGATCACCAAGAGCCCGGCCGCAACGATGAACGGCGCCTGCCAGTTGCCGCCTTCGGCGAGGAAGCCGAAGACGATCGGCGACAGCGCGCCGCCGAAATTGCCCGCCATGTTCATCATGCCGGACACCGTTCCGGAATATTTGCCGCCGGTATCCATCGGCACCGCCCATGACGGCCCAATGGTGAACTCCAAAAAGAACATCGCGGCGGTGAGGCAGGCCACGGCGACATAGGCGTCTGCCGTCAGCGCTGCCGGCACGATGCAGATCGCGCAACCGAGCAGCCCGACGATCGCCACCGTGCGCCGGCCGATCTTGGCGCTGCCGGTTTTCTTGAGAAGCCAATCGGTCGCCAGCCCGCCCAGCGTGTCACCGACGACTCCGGCCCACAGCGGCAGCGATGCGAAAATGCCGACTTTGATCAGCGTGAAGTGCCGGACCTCGATCAGATAAGACGGCAGCCAGCTCAGGAAGATCCACAGGCAATAAACATAGGTGAAATAGGCGAACATGATCGCCCACATATTGCCGGAGCCGAGCAGGGTACTCCACGGCACGTGGGTCTGCTTTTCGATCGGCGGCGCATTGATCTCGCCGCCGGCGCCGCGGCCGCGGATGACTTCCAACTCGGCCTTGTTAACGAGGCCATGCTCCTCCGGCAGATTGCGGTAGCTTATAGCCCACCACAGCGACCACAACATCCCGACCGCGCCGCAAATATAAAACACCGAGCGCCAGCCGAGCGTCGTCATGAGCAGGACCACGATCGGCGGCGCAATAGCGGCGCCGAGCCGGCTGGCGCTATGGGTGACGCCCTGCACCAGGCCGCGCTCGCGGCGCGGATACCAAAGCTGCATGGCGCGCGTGGCGCCGGGAAAAGCACCGGCCTCGCCGATGCCGAACAGGAACCGTATCGCGATGAAAGAGACGCTGCCGAAAGCGGCGGCGGTCGCGGCGGTCATGATGGACCAATAGACGACAACACCGGTGAGCACGCGGCGCGACCCGAAGCGGTCCGACAGCCAGCCGCCGGGAACCTGGAATAGCGCATAGGCCCAGACAAAGGCTGAGAAGATGAAGCCCATTGTGATCTTGTCGAACCCAAACTCCTTGCTGATCTGCGGCGCGGCGGTCGAGATGTTGACGCGATCGAGATAGGTGATGAGGTACATCACGCTGATCAGCAGCAAGACATACCAGCGTCCGCGACTGGGTTGCTCGCCTGCGGCATCGGCCATGAGTTTCACTCCCCCTTGATGTGTTTTATTGCCCGGAAACCGCTGCAACTTGCCCGTTTATGTCCGGGGCGGCAAGCGCACTCGTCGCCGCGGCGCTATAGTACGCAGGCAACTGCCGAATCGAGATGATACCATGATCAAACGCTACAGCGACCATGCCGCCAACGAGCGGACCTTTCTCGCCTGGGTCCGTACCGCCATCGCGGTCATGGCCTTCGGTTTTGTGATCGAGCGGTTCGACTTGTTTCTGCAGGTCATGGCGTCGCAGACGCAACGGCAAGTCAGCCCGCACAGCCAGACCTTCGCCAACCTGGCCGGGCTTGCCTTCATCGCCATCGGCATCGCCATCATCGTCGTCGCCGGCTGGCGTTTTGCCCGCACCACCAAAGAGCTTGAAACCGACGATGAAGTGCCGAGCAGCGGCGCGCGCTTCGACGTGGCGCTGGCGGGGCTGATCGGGCTACTCGGCGTGGCGCTGTTTCTCTATCTGTCGCGCGCGGTGCTACCGGCACTGTAGTGTATGATGCCGCCGCGCGCACGGGCATTCTTAACGCGCGGCCGGAGCAGCCGGCAACGTCACTTCGTCGGTCACGACCTTGAATCCCGCGAGTGTGCACGGCCCGAATGAGGTGACGATGGCGACGTCGGTGGCGTCGCGCCCGCGCGCCATCAGGATGCGGCCAATGCGCGGCGAATTGTGACGCGCATCGAACGTGTACCAGCGGTCGTCGAGATAGGCCTCGAACCAGGCGGAAAAATCCATCGGCGTATCCTCTAGCGGCACGCCAATGTCGCCGAGATAGCCGGTGCAGTAGCGCGCCGGGACGTTCATGCACCGGCATAATGCGATCGCGAGATGAGCGAAGTCGCGGCACACGCCGCGCCGCTCGGAATACACGTCCCAGGCGGTCTTGGTCGGACTCGCGTGCGCGTAGCCGAATTGGATATGCGTGTTGACATAATCGCAGATCGCCTGAACCAGCGGCCAACCTTTCGGTATCTGACCGAACAGCGACCACGCGGTATTCGACAAGCGATCGGTCTCGCAGTAGCGACTGCCGAGCAAATAGATCAGAACCCCCACCGGCAGGTCTTCGAGTGCGTGTTGCTCTGCCTGCGGCGCCGTTTCGTCCGGCTCGCCGTTGTCTTTCACCACGAAATCCGCGGACATGGTCAGCCGGCCGGCCGGGGCGCGGATCACATGGCAGAAATTGCCGAAGCTGTCGTGATAGGTGTTGGGGACGATCGGTGGATCGAGCCGTATGCGATCGAGCGTGATCAGATCGGCGAAACGCGAAGGATGCACGCTCAGCGTCAAGATCATCGGCGTCGGCTGCGGGCAATCGTAGGAAATTTCGTATCCGGCGCGGATCTTCATTCCAAGTCTCTGCGGTCTGCTGCAACGAAGTCTTGCCAGACGTTTCCGGAATATGCATGCATTTCTTGGGCCAAATTATTGCGTGGATCTTCCGCCCGCGTGAGTTTTCATGGACGAACTGACGAAATGCCTGCTGGCGGCCGATGAGCCCGAGCCGGTTGCGGTCCATAACGCCGGTGGACTTTCGGAGTTCCTGCTGGTCGCCGATCATGCGGGCAACATGATCCCGCGCGCGCTTGCCGAGCTCGGCGTTGTCGCAGCCGACCGGGTGCGGCACATTGCCTGGGACATCGGCATTGCCGATTTCGGCCGGCTTCTGTCCGACGCGCTCGATGCGACGCTGATCCAGCAAAACTATTCGCGGCTTGTCATCGATTGCAACCGTCCGCTCGATGCTGCTTCGTCGATCCCGGACATCAGCGAAAACACGACGATCCCTGGCAATGTCGGCCTGAGCGAGGCGAACAAGGCGCTGCGGGCCCGCGAAATTTTCTGGCCCTATCACGAGTGTATCGAAGCGGAACTTGATCGCCGGCGAAAGACCGGCCTCACCACGGCGCTGGTTTCGCTGCACAGCTTCACGCCGGTGTTCAAAGGTGCGCCGCGACCATGGCATGCCGGCGTGCTTTACAATCGCGATCCGCGTTTTGCGCTTCGGCTGATGGCGCTGCTCAACGCGAACAAGAGTCTCTTCGTCGGCGACAATGCACCCTACATGGTGAGTGACGCGTCCGACTACACCATTCCGGTGCACGCCGAGCGCCGCGGCTTGCAGCACGTCTTGATCGAAATCCGTCAGGATCTGATCACGAACGAAAACGGGCGGCGTGAATGGGCAACGCGTTTGGCGGCGTTGCTGCCGCTCGCCTATCGAAACCCATGAGGCCTGGAATAATGAGTGGTGCCCAGGGGCGGAATTGAACCACCGACACCTGCATTTTCAGTGCAGTGCTCTACCGACTGAGCTACCTGGGCGCTCGCCAATCAAACCCGTTGGAAGGGCTTTGCGCAAGCGCGCGGTTATAGAGGCTCGGTTCCCGGCTGTCTAGAATGGGGGAAATGATGCCTCTGTGGTCGTCACCGGGCGGCGCAAAGCTCCGAAACCGCAACGACGAACGCCGGGCTCAGTTTGTCTCGTCGCCATTATCGGCG
>JBAQHW010000015.1:0-2320 GCA_049288525.1 Xanthobacteraceae bacterium | reverse complement strand
CTAGCGTTGACATTGCCGGCCCCATGGGCGGCATGTTCGCGTTGATGCGAGCGGCCTTTAGTTGGTTAATCATGGCCGTTGTGTTTGTTAACGGCACGCGGGCGTCCGGGTCGGTCATAAGACCTTCCGCAGTGTTGTAGAGCGCCCCAACCGCGCCCGGCGTATCCACCTTTATATTGTTAATGAGCGCGTCTTTTGCTGCGCCGCCTGCCACGTCCGGGGTGCTTGACGTTGCAGCGGTGTTGATCGCATTCTCTAACCCTTGGCGCACGCCAGCGGTGCCCGCGTAAATAGGGCTGCCAACTCCGGGGATTGCCTTGAGGCCCTGCGCCGCGGCCGGCAAAATTGATCCATCCGTCGCCATAAATTTTGGAAGCAAAACGCCGATACGTCCCGCGGCCTGCACCGCGGCGTCCGCCGCGGTGGGCGCGAGCTTCGCCGTCACACTTGGCAACGCGCCGCCGGTTATCCCTGCGCCCACTAAGTTAGTCGCAGCCGCCGCCGCTTGGTCGGTAACGTCGTCGCCCATGTCGCCGCCCGCGGCCATCTTCGTTGCGGTCGCGCCGGCTTGCGCGCCCGTGTAAATCCCCTTGATAATCGAGACGAGGCCGCCGGGCGTCGGGTTGTCCCAAACTCGTTGCATCGCCGCGCTTGAGACGGGCGACGCATTGGGCATGTAGCCAATACCGGGAACGTCCGTGCCGCCCGGTGACGCAGCGGTGGCTGCAGGTGCAGCGCTCGGCGCCCCGTCAAATTGATCGAAGATGTTTCCACCTTGAGGCGCAACCCCCGCTGGCGCGGCGGTGGCGCTCGGCAAGCTCGCGGTGTCAAATTGATCGAAGACGTTTGCCGGGGCGTCGACCATTTACATGCTCGCCGTTGATAAGAGCCTCTGCGACGCCCCAGGGCCGTACTTCGCGTCGAATTGAGGCGCGAGCGAAGGAGTGGATTTTAGGAGTGCAACAGCGGCGGGGGGCGGCCCAATAAGCTGCGCAAACTTCGCCCCATACGCCCCGTTTGTCATGCCTTGGTTGTCGGCCGCGCTCGGATTTTTAAGCGCGCCTTCGCCCCCGTGCCAAGCCATCGCTGCACCTTGCGGGCCGTACTTGTTCACATATTCGCCAAACTTGCCGTCAAACACCGCGTCTTGCGCTTGCGGGCTGTTAAGGAATTGTTGCGGCGTAAGAGCCTTCCCGGTGTATTGCGTCGTCCACGGGCCGATGTTGCTTTGAAGCACCTGATAGGCGCCATAAACCGTTTTACCGTTTCCGGCGTTCGTGACGCTTGTATAATTGCCCTGCGGGCTTCCCGTTTCAATCTGTTTGATAGCTGCACGATAGGGAGACGCTTGCGGTGCGGCGTTGCCTTGCGGCCCCGGCGCAGGCGTGGCACCCCCTCCGGGCTGCGCAGGTTGCGAAGGCGCGTCTTTCGGCGCAAGTCCAAACTGCACGTCTAGTTCGTGCTTCATTTGCGGAATGGAGTTGCGGGCCGCTTGCATTTCGTTGCCTAGCGCGGCCCCAACACTATTTTGCTGCGCGGCGTTCCAACTGCCGTTCATGAGATTGTCGAAGTTTTGGTGATCGTTGACGGTCGGGCCGTTCTTGCTCGTTGAAACAGCACGGACGTATTGATTTTCTAGCCCCGTCATGTAGCTGCCCAATGCCGCAACGTCCGGGTCGCCCTTGTGCTCTTGCACGAATTGCGAAAGCGCATTGTAAGACGGAATGTTGTTAAGCACCCCGGCCCCGCTGTTGACCTTATTCACCTGCGCAATGAATTGTGGCCACAAGTTCTGAAACTCATTGCGCGCGGTGCCCATGTTGACTTGCATGTTGGTAAGGCTTTCGACACCATTTTGGTACGCGGGGAATTGCGCGGTGCGCTGCGTCAACTGCGCGGGCGTCACGCCTTGTTGCTGCATAGCTGCCGCAAGGGCTGTTTGATAGGCGGTCTTATTAATTTGACCGATCGCGCCCATGCCAAACGAGCTTCCGCTTTCCATTGACGTGTCGCCCAAGAGGCGCCGCGAAACCATTTGATTGAGCGCGGGGGGCGGCAACATGCCGTTGGTGTTGCTAGCAATCACAGCGCCACCGGGGGGTGCCGTTATGCCGCCGGCCGCGGCCGGCGCCGCCGGCGGCGGCGCAGGGGGCTGTCCCCCTGCCGTCTGCGCAGTCTGTATGGCCTGCCCAAGCGACGTGGTGCCGGGGTTGGCGCCAAGGGCCTGCCCTCCCGTTTGAGGCTGCAAGGGGGGAAGCGCCGGCTGCCCGGTAGCAGTGGCCGCGGCGTTCGCCACGGGGCCATTTGCTTGGGGCTGCGG
>JBAQHW010000014.1:0-4502 GCA_049288525.1 Xanthobacteraceae bacterium | reverse complement strand
GATTCACGATGGTCAATGACGTCGATATACCGGTAGCGTGGCTGGCCACGGCATTGCTGCCGCTGCTGGCGATCTACGGGCTGTACAACGCCGAATTCGCCGCCTTGGGAGGCCTGGCCGCGACGCTCACGCTGGCTTTGCTTGCTAACGCCGCATTCTGCGCGTTGATTTCGCACTACCAGGATCGCTACGGTTCGCGGCTGGTCTGGGTCGCGGTTTTCGCGGTTGGGCTTGCAGCGTGGCGGGCTGTCGCGCTGGCACGCCAGCGCAGTGCGGAACTCAGCTCCGAAAATGTTTCGACAGCTTGAGGCCCTGCGCCTGATAATTCGATCCGATGCCGGCGCCATAGAGCTGATCCGGCCGCCCCAACATGGTTTCGTAGACCAGCCGGCCGACGATCTGGCCATGCTCGAGAATGAACGGGACCTCGCGCGAGCGCACTTCCAGCACGGCACGCGACCCTAACCCGCCGGCGCCGGCATAGCCGAAGCCAGGATCGAAGAAGCCGGCATAGTGCACGCGGAATTCGCCGACCAGCGGATCGAACGGCACCATCTCCGCGGCGTAATCGGGCGGGACCTGCACCGCTTCATTGGAGGCCAGAATGTAGAATTCGTCCGGGTCGAGGATCAGGCTATCGTCGCCACGCGCCGTGATCGGCTCCCAGAAATCGGCAACCTCGTAGGCGGCACGCCGCTCGACCTCGATGACGGCGGTATGCCGCTTGGCGCGGTAGCCGACGATGCCGTCGCCGTTCGCGGATGCCTTGCCGTTCTCGCCGCCGGCAAGGTCGATGCTGACAGCGACGCCGTCGCCCATCACCGCTTCGCCACGGTCGACCAGGCGTTCGCGCGCGTGCACCACGCGCAATTCCTCGGCGCCGAGCACGACGTCGCCGCGACGCAAGCGCAACTGCGACAACCGCGAGCCTTCGCGCACCAGAATGGGGAATGTCTTCGGACTGACCTCGGCATAGAGCGGGCCGCTGTAGCCGGCCTCGATGCGATCGAAGCCGCGGGTCTCGTCGGCGATGACGCGGGTGAAAACATCGAGCCGGCCGGTCGAGCTTTTGGGGTTGGTGGCGCCGGCGATGTCGGCGGGCAAGGCGAGCCGCTCGATCAGCGGCACGATATAGACGCAATTAGTCTCCAGCACCGCGCCGCCGGTCAGCGAGAATTCATGCAGCTTCAAGTCGATGAGGCGCTCCGCCACGGTCGTGCCGGGGCCGGGCAGAAAACTGGCGCGCACCCGGTAGGCGATGGCGCCGAGCCGCAAATCGAGGCTGGCCGGCTGGATTTGCCCGGGCGCGAATGGATAGTGCGCCTTGATGCCGCCGGCATCGGCCAATGCCGCGATCATGCGGTCGGGCAGGATGCCCCGGTCGGAAGGTGCGAAAGACAGCGTCACTTCGGTCACCGCGTTTGCTTTCGCGATCTAACCCGATGCCCGGTTTGACGCAAAGATGCACGCGGCGTATAAGCCGCTTATCCCGTGGTCATTTGAGCCGGCCGGCTTGCAGCCACGTAAAATAAATCGCTAAAAGGCCGGGGACGCGTGAGCCCGGCCTGAGGATTTGTCCTCCCGGCCGGGTTTTTGTTTGGCCAAGGAGGGCCGCATGACCGCGTCGAAAAGCAAAACCTATCGCCCCGAAACCCGCCTGGTGCATGCCGGCACGCTGCGTTCGCAGTTCGGCGAGACCTCGGAGGCGCTGTTCCTGACCCAAGGCTACGTCTACGACAATGCCGCCCAGGCGGAGGCCCGCTTCAAGGGCGAGGATCCTGGCTACCAATATTCGCGTTTTGCCAATCCGACCATTGACATGTTCGAGCGGCGCATGGCGGCGTTCGAAGGCGCCGAAGCGGCACGCGCCACCGCGACCGGCATGGCCGCCGTCACCCTGGCGCTGGTCGGCCAGCTCAAGGCCGGCGACCACGTGGTGGCGTCGAAGGCGATGTTCGGCTCCTGCCTCTACGTCATCGAGGACTATCTGCCGCGCTTCGGCGTTGCCTCGACGCTGGTCGACGGCTGCGATCTCGACGCCTGGCGCAACGCGGTGCGGCCGAACACCAAGGCCTTCTTCCTCGAAAGCCCGACCAATCCCGCGCTCGACGTGATCGACATCACCGAAGTGGCGAACATCGCGCACGCCGCCGGCGCGACGCTCACCGTCGACAATGTGTTTGCAACGCCGCTATTTCAAAGCCCGCTCGCCCTCGGCGCCGACTGCGTCGTCTATTCGGCGACCAAGCACATCGACGGACAGGGACGCTGCCTTGGCGGCGTCATTCTCGGATCGCAAAAATTCATCATGGAGAAGATCCATGTGCTGCTGCGCCAGACCGGACCGTCGATGTCGCCATTTAATGCCTGGGTGTTGCTGAAAAGCCTGGAGACGCTGGCGGTGCGGGTGCGGCAGCAGACCGACAGCGCGACGAAGCTTGCGGCAGCGATCGCCGGACATGCCAAAGTTACGCGGTTGATTTACCCCGGCCGCCCCGACCATCCGCAGGCGGCGGTCGTGCAAAAGCAGATGCGCGGCGGCTCGACGCTGTTGGCCTTCGAGATCGCGGGCGGCAAGGCGGGTGCTTTCCGCTTCCAGGATGCGCTCAAGCTGGTGCGCATCAGCAACAATCTCGGCGATGCCAAGAGCCTGATCACCCACCCGGCGACGACGACGCACCAGCGGATTGCCCCGGCGCAGCGCGCCGCGCTCGGCATCAGCGATGGCCTGGTGCGGGTTTCGGTCGGGCTCGAACATCCCGACGATATCGTCGAAGACGTCATCACCGCGCTCGACGCGGTGTGAACTAAGGCTGATCGGCGGGACGCACCGGATGGGCCGCGGCCGACGCGATCGGCCGGGTGGCGGCCTCCGCGATGGCCTTGCCGATCAGCTTGGCCCAGCAGGCGTAGCCCCAGTCGTTCATGTGCAGCGCGTCGGACGCCACGAATACGTCGAAGCCGAGATGCTGGACCTCATGCCAATCGCGCATCACCGCGAAGCGGCGGAATAGATCGACATTCTCTTTCTTGGTCGCGAGTGCAATCTGTTCGACCATGGCCGGCGTCTCGGATTTGGCGAGAACCTTGGGCGCATATTGCGGATCGATAAGAACGACGTCCACGCCCGCGGCCTTGAGCTCATCGAGACCATGACGCAGCTGCGACGAATGCGCCTGCAGCGGCTTGTCGCGCAACACCGAATTGGTGCCGACCTGCCACAGCACAAGCTGTGGGTGCGCCGCGATGACATCGGCCGCAAACCGCGCCATCATTTCGTCGGTCACTTCGCCGTTGACGCCGCGATTGAACACCGTGATGTCGTGCCCCGGAAACCGCGCTCGCAGCTCGACCGCGAGCCGGGCGGGATAGGTTGCGGCGGGCGAACTGGCTTGAGCGCCGGCGGTCGACGACGAACCGATGGCAACGATGATCAGCGGCATGCCACCTGCCAGCCGCCGCATGGTGTGAAGAAGCGGGCGATCGAAATGCGTCAGATCGGCGGGCGCGGTGCAGACAGAGTGTGGCGGCGCAAGCGTCGATGTGGCCGAGGCCGCCGGCTTCGCCAGCGCGGCGGAACCCGGATGCACGCTCTGTGCGGCCAATGCCGGAGTGACAGCGGGCGTTGCCGCCAGTGCGGTTATCGGAATGAGTTCAGGAGCCAGCGGAAGGCTGGATTCCTGACCCATAACTTGGGCATTGGCGGCGGGTGGCGTGACAAGGATTTGCCCTGCAAACACGTGCGCGGCAACAATGTGCGCTGCAAAAAATGCGGCGACGACCGCTGCCCGCTTGCAGCGGACCGATTTTACGCTCTCGTCTTCACTCATTGCGTTGTTTGTATTCTCGTGGCGTCGAGACGTGCCGCGTTCACGACTTGCGACGCCAAGGCCCAGCCAATGCAGTTATGAACACGTCGCGCCATATCATACTTTTTGGTCGCGGCATAGAGATCGAATGCCCCGGCATCATTCCAATAACGCATGATCGCGAGCCGGTCGAACAACAACGCGCCATGCTGCTCGGCGACAGCCCGGATCACGTCGGCATAGGCCGAAATGTTGAACATCGATTCCGTGTGCGGGCTGAACTGCATGTTCATCAGAATCAGGTCCGCGCCAGCCGCTTGAATCTTCTCGACGCCGTCGTTGAGTGTGTCGCGAAACTCATCCGGTTCGATGCCGTCCAGCGCGTCGACGGTGCCGGCCTGCCATATCATCAGGACTGGCTTGTCGTCGGCCAGGACCTTGTCGAGTCCCGACAGCATGGCGGCGGTCGTTTCTTTCGATTGAACGTGCGCGGTGACCTTGATGTCGGAGCCAGGCAGCAGCTGTTTGAGCACGTCTTCGAGCCGGGCCGGATACGCCGCATGCGCGCCATCGGGGCCGGCAAGGCCCGAGGAGCCCGAGCCGATCACGGTGATGGCGATCCGATGCTCGGTCTTGAAAACCTTCAGAACGCGGCTGAAATCGGCATCGGTGTCGAGCAGCGACTGCGGAACC
>JBAQHW010000013.1:0-14642 GCA_049288525.1 Xanthobacteraceae bacterium | reverse complement strand
TCCTGCAGGCCGAGGATGTATTTGATGTCGTGCTCGACGGCGAAGGCGTCCATCAGCGGCAATTCGGTGGTGCCGGGATTGCCGAACATCACCGTGACGCCTTCCTGTTTCAGCAAGTCAAGGAAGGCGCGCTTTCCACTCATTACGGGCAAGGGAGTCTCCTTCACGTCATTCCGGGGCGCGGGCACGAGCCCGCAAGCCGGAATCCATAATCGCGATTTTTACAGGTTTGCGAACCACAGGCTATGCCGGTCCCGATCCGGGCCGGACATGAAAACATTGGAGCGGGCGATGGGAATCGAACCCACGACACTCAGCTTGGGAAGCTGATGTTCTACCACTGAACTACGCCCGCAAAACCCTTATTGCATCGGCATTTCTTGCATTTCGACCCATACCATTACCCGGAGAATACCCGGAACGCTGGAACGATCCTTGCCTCCGGGTAAATTGCGTGGCCCACGCCAACCAAAGCAACATATCTCATTAGATTACGCGCCAGCCAGCCGGACGGCAATCTCGTGCGGCGTCGCCCATCGCGACAAATGCCAACACTCCAATTTTGCTTCCGCTTTGGAAGCATAGGAGACATGGCTGGACCTAATGCGGGACCGAGTCGGACGCGTATGACCCAAGTAAGACATTGGTCAGCCTATTTTGCTGCGATTGCGAAGCACAGTCCTCGATCCAAAGTGTGCTAGGGTACGGCCCTCGATCTGAGGACAAAATTCATGAGACGGCGCGAGTTCGTCACGCTTCTTGGCGGTGCAGCGGCAACATGGCCGCTCGCCGTGCGGGCGCAGCAAGGCGAGCGTGTTCCGCTCGTCGGTTTCTTGGAACCAACATCCGCAGACACGCCGGGTACTAAGGCGCGCGAAACAGCATTTCTGGAAGGGCTCCGGCAGTTGGGTTGGACGCCAGGGCGCAACGTGCAGATCGAGTTCCGCTTGAGTGGCGGCGGTAAAGCGCAAACACGCAAGGATGCAGCGGAACTGATCGCGCTTGATCCAGACGTGATTGTGACTGGCGGCGATGCGGGTGCCGGAGTGCTGCTGCAAGCCACCCACACCATTCCGATCGTATTTGTCATCGTTCCCGACCCCGTAGGCTCCGGCTTCGTCAAAAGTCTGTCGCGGCCGGGCCGCAACGCCACCGGCTTTATGATGTTTGAATACAATTTGTGCGGAAAGTGGTTGGAACTGCTCAAGGAGATCGCGCCGAGCGTGACGCGCGCTGCTGTGCTTCGCGATCCTGCTATTGCTGCCGGCATCGGCCAGTTCGCAGTCATCCAATCCGTGGCCCCATCGGTCGGCATCGAGGTAAGCCCAATCGACCTAACGGAGCCAGCACTGATTGAACCTGCCATCGCAACTTTCGCGCAGTCGTCAAATGGAGGAATGATTGTGACGGCGAGTGCAATAGCGGCGACCCACAGCGATTTGATTATCGCGGCGGCCGCTCACTACAAGCTGCCCGCAGTGTACGTTCAACGTGTTTATGTTGCCGCCGGCGGATTGATTTCATATGGGCCGAGTTTTGCTGACCAATACCGCCGCGCGGCTTCCTACGTCGATCGCATCCTCAAAGGCGAGAAGCCGGCCGATTTGCCGGTGCAGGCGCCGACCAAGTACGAGCTTAGCATCAATCTCAAAGCCGCCAAGGCGCTCGGCCTTACCGTACCGGCCACGCTACTCGCTCGCGCCGACGAGGTAATCGAATAGCGATTTTTTGCTGGGGGTTCATTCGGTCGTTATTGGCAGATAACGACGGATCGCATTTTAACGGCCGACTGTCGCTGTTGGGGCAAGGCGGACTCGAAGCGGTCGGCCGTCAGCCGATATTAGCCAAACCAGGGAAAGCGCCGGAATTCGCGCTGGCCGTTTTTCGTGGTGCAAGGCGGCCCGCATATCACCGAAACATTGGGAACGCGGCATCATGTTCGAGCTACCGCTAAATCTGAACAAAAAAATCAGCGTGGGACGACGGCGCCGGCAACGGCGGGATTGAGCTGCTATAATGCCCGCCCAATAAACGCCATTCCCAGCACATGCCGCCCGCCAAAACAAATTTTCTGGCACCGCCCGGGGCCATCACGCCGACCGGCACCTGGAGTCTTGGCGTGCGCGCCGGCGATTTCGTCTTTGTCGCCGGCATGCGCGGTATCGATCCCGCGACCGGTGCGCTGATCGATGGCGCAGAGCCCCGCGTCCGGCAAGCCTTTCTCAACATGAAGACGGTCGCCGAAGCGGCCGGCGCCACGCTGCAAGACGCCGTGCGGCTGGTGGTCTACGTCACCGACATGAACCGCCACCGGCCTATCGTAAACCGGATCCAGGAAGAGCTGTGGGCCGGCGGGCCCTATCCGCCACGCACGATCGTGGAAGTGAGCCGGCTCAATCAAGACGACATCGTCGAGGTCGAAGGGACGTTCTTTTGCCCGCGAAGCGGCAAGCAGGCTTGACGCCGTCACACCGCGCAGACGGCGACCAGAAGCTTTTCCATCTCAATCGAGAGTCGGCTGCCCTCCTGCGACAACGACTTCGCCGAGGCCAAAATCTGCGTCGAAGCCGACGTGATGCTGCCGGCGCGCTCATTGACCTCGGCGATGTTGGCGGCGACATGCGCGGCGCTGCCGGTCGCCGCCTGCACATTGGTCGCAATCTGGCGCGTGGTCCCCTCCTGGTCTTCGACGGCCGTGGTGATGACGGCGGCGATCTCGGCGATGCGGCTGATCGTGTCGCCGATCTCCTTGATGCTGACGACCGAATCCTGGGTTGCCGCCTGCACACCGGCGATCTGCATGCCGATCTCGCTGGTCGCCTTCGCGGTTTGCGCGGCCAGCGCCTTGACCTCCTGCGCCACAATGGCAAAGCCTTTGCCCGACTCGCCGGCGCGCGCCGCTTCGATGGTGGCGTTCAGCGCCAACAGGTTGGTCTGCTCGGCAATGTCGGTGATGAGCTTGACGACGTCGGTGATGCGCGCCGCCGCGCGGGTCAATTCGGCAATACGGCCATCGGTCTTGCCGGCTTGAGCGACCGCCTGGTGCGCGATCCGCGTCGACTCACGGACTTGCCGGCCGATTTCACCAACCGAGACGATCAACTGCTCGGTGGCAAACGACACGGATTGCACATTCTCCGCGGCTTCGGTCGACGCGGAGAGCACCTTGCCGGAAAGATCACGCGTTGCTTCCGCCATTTCACCGAGCGCCTCGGCGGCGGCTTCGAGCTGAGTCGACGAAGCCGATACCGAGCGGACGACACTGGCGACGGTTGTCTCGAAGGTGCCGGCGACATGATCGATGTCGGCGCGGCGCTGCTCGGCCATCCGCCGTGACGTCTCCTTTTCCGCAATTTCCAATTGCTCGATGCGGCCCAGCTTTTCCTTGAAGGTCTGCGCCGCTCGCGCCGTATCGCCGACTTCGTCGGCGCGGCCGATCTAGGGAATTACGACGTCCTTGTCGCCATGCGCGATTTCGAACAAAACATCGCCGATGCGGCGGATCGGCCCGATGATGGCGAGCACGCCGAACAACGCCGCTCCGCCGAGGACACAGATGACAAACAGACCGATGCCGAGATCGATGCGGTCGACATGCTCGCGCTCCGCAGTTGCCTGGAGTTCGCTGTTCTTCGCCGCGCCAATCAGGTCCTCGGTGGTTTTTTCGACCAGCGCGTTCATCGCATCGCCGATTTTGCCGGCTGCCTGGACTAGCGAAACGGTGTCGCCGTAATCGCGCGCCGCGGCGGCGAGCTTTACACCCACCGCATCATAATTTTTCGCCAGAGCGGCGAGTTTTTGCAGCGGCGTCTTGTCGGCCGGCGTAGCGCTGAGCGCGACGGCAAATTTGATGTGGTTGGCTGTCGCGGCAACGGCGGCATGCATCCGATCGAGTGCCCCATCGACCTCGTGCGGCGAGAGTGCCAAGCGTATCTCTCGCAATTCGAGCCGCATATTGCCGAGGTCTTTGGCGGCCCGCAGGGCCTCGACCGCCGTGAGCTGCTCATTGGCCGCCATTTGCCGCAACTGCGCCGCGTAGCGGTCGCCGATCTGTTGCTCCAAGAGCATTCCGGCTACCAAAAGCACCCCGAGCGCCGCCCAAATTGCGAGCTTCGTGCGTATCGACAGATCGAAGCGCGCCATCGTCAAGTCATCCGAAGTCGCCGACAGGATTCATCTCCTCGGTTAATTCCGAGTAAAATTTCGACGGCGGCTATGTCGGGCCGCGGACAACCCGCAGTGGCGCGCGCTGCCCCCGGGCCGGGATGTCGGCGGTGCCAAATACCGGGTTTTGGGCTCGAATTGCCTCCCGACGACATCGCATGACCTTGGCCGGCGACTTATTCGGCGGCGATCCTGCAGTTCGACTGCGCCTGGATGTCGGCAAGGCACTTTGCCAAGGCCTCGCCATCAGGGTCAAGCAACGCCGCGGTGCGGGCATTGGCGATCGCTTCCGCCGACTGGCGCGGCGCAGCGGCGCCGGCAAGCGCCGGCCGCATGAGTTCGCGCTCGATGATCCGGTAATTGCCGCTGCCCCGCTTGTGGGTATCGCCGTAGCCTTTGATCAGACGGGCACATTCGGCAATTTCGATGGCCAGATCGGGCGAGAGTGGGAGGGCTTGCGCAATCGCCTGCAGCCACGCTTCAATCGCGCGCTGCTCTTCCTGGAAGCGGAAAGTCGTGCGCCGGATGGGGCGCAGTTTGGCGAGCAGGTAAAAACGCAAATAGCCGGAGATCGATGCGGTGTTGACCGCCATCCCCAAATGCGCGCGGCCGAGCGCAGGAAAACGCTCAGCCAGGCGCAGAATCGAACGCGCCAGCCAAGCCGGCATGACCGAGCAGAACTCCTCGACGCCCGGTTTGAGGAATTCGGTGACGGCAACGGTTTGCTCCGGCCTGATGGCATGCTCGCGCCGGATGCGGTCCAAACGCGCTGGATCGATCTTGGCTTGAGCCACGCGGATGACATCCTCGTAGGACATGCGGACGGCGAGATGGCGCGCCGTTGCAGCGAGCACGCGTCCGCCGGCGCCGGCCTTGGTATCGGCCTCGTGGATCGGCTTAAGCCGGCCAAGGTAAAGCCGCGCGTAATCGAGGTCCTGATAAGCGGCGAGCCGGCGCACGCCTTCGGTCGCAAATGAGCGCGCCGCATCGGGCATGGCCGCGATCTCGCTTTCGACATCGGCGAGCGAAGCCGCCGCCGCGCGCCCGTGCTTTTTCGGCTCCTCGCGCGGCTGCGAGCCGGCGCGAGCGGCGGCAAAACCGGCCCGGAAGCCGTGCAGATTGGCGCTGACCGCCTTGCCGTCGGCGCGAATCGCCGTCTCGAAGGCTTCCGGCGCAATCGGCAGCGCGCCGGCGCCGGCAATGGCGCCCAGCATCACCGCATTGATCATCGCGCCACTGTTGCGCGCGATCGTCTCGAGGTCGAGGAGGAGCGCGTCCTTCGAATTCCTCTCGACCGCGGCAATGAGTCGATCCGGGTCGTAGCGGCCGTCGGCCATGGCCATTTTCTCGACCGTCAAATAAGAGCGGCTGGTCGAGGCGATCGTGGTGGTGCGGTCGGGCGTGACAAAGCCGGCGGCAATAGCGCGGCCGGCTTCCAAAAGCTCGCTGGCAACGACGAGATCGACGTCGCCGATGCCGGGCGCCAACGCCAACACCGGATGCGGCGCGCCTGCCGGTTGCGGCACCGGAAACATTTCGACGTGATAGGTGGTGGCGCCGGTGCGCTGGGCGACGCCCGGGATCGATGTCGATTGCACCGGGAAGCCCTGGCTCGCCGCGGCAGCGACAATCCAGTCGGTGAGCACGCCGCCGCCCTCGCCGCCAAGCGCGGCGATCAGAACAGTCAGCGGTCGGACTTTGGTTTGCTGCGCCTCGCCGCCTGGCGCTGCTTGTCCCCTCCCCGCTTGAGATGGGGCGCTGGTAAGTGACGTCAGTTCGGCAGTCGTCGCGGCGGGAAGTGAAGAAGTCTTTGTGTTGCCACCGAGCCACCCGATGACGCGACCTCGCAGGTCGCTTAGCGTGCGATCCCGCCAATTCGGATTGCTGACAATGTCGGTGCGATAGAACGATGGGCAGAGCACGGCGGCGTGGGCGACTTCACCGCACAGCCCGCAGCCGACGCAGCTCTCGATGACGGTCGCCACGGGGTCGGCGCGCAGCGGATCGGGATTGGGCTTGACCGTCAGCGACGGGCAGCCGGACAACCGGATACAGGAGTGGTCGCCGGTGCAGATTTCATCGTCGACGCCGTAGCGGGTCTTCACCACCCGTTCGCCGCGCTTGAGCTTTTCGGCATCCTCGGCGCGGATGCGGCGCTGGCGCGCGAGCATGCACTCGCCGTCGGCGATAATCACCTTGAGTCCGCGCTCGGCCGAGCGCATCGCTTCCTTCAGTGTCTTCACCATTTTCGACACGCTGTAGGTGCGAACCGTGCGCAGCCAATTGACGCCAAGCGCCCGCAATGTCTTTTCGATACTAATGCCGGTCGGCGTGCCGAAGCGATTGGCGTTGCTCGACGGCAGATATTGCTGTCCGGTCGCCGAGGCGTAGCCGTTCTGCATCACGATCAGCACGCCGTCGCCCTTGTTGAACATGTTCGAGACGACGCCGGTGATCAGCCCGTTATGCCAAAAGCCGCCGTCACCCATGATCGCGATCGGCCGCTTTTCCATGTTCGGCGTCACCGCAGCGGCGCTGGCCAGCGACATGCCGTAGCCGAGGATCGAATTGCCGAGCGAAAACGGCGCGAAGGTCGCGAACGAATGGCAGCCGATGTCGGCGCTGATATGGGTGGGGCCGATCTCGCGTTGCGCAAGCTTTATCGCCGCGAATACCGGCCGCTCCGGACAGCCGGTGCAAAAGTTCGGCGGACGCGGCGGAATATCGCCAAGAGCAGCGGCGACGCCGATTTTATGGGCGAGGATTTCACCGGTCTGCGCGGCGACGGCATCGGCATCGATTCCCGCCGGACGCGTTTGCGTCACGAAGGCGGCAATGCCCCGCAAGAACACTTCCGACGTGTAATCGCCGCTCCGGGGCAGGCAGCCCTTGCCAAGCACCCGGGTAGAAATGTCCGCGCCGCGAAGAATGACGTTGATCTGCTGCTCGACATAATCGGGCGAGCCCTCCTCGACGACCAGAACCGCGCGTTTGCCCGCGCAAAAATCTTTCACTTCTTCCGGCACCAGCGGATAGGCGACGTTGAGCACCGAGATCGGGACGCGGGAGCGGCCGTAAAGGTCGGCGAGACCAAGCCGGGCCAGCGCGCGAAGCAGCCCGCTGGTGAGGCCGCCGAGGACGATGATGCCGACCTCGTCAATTTCGCCGGGAATAAGCTCGTTGAGTTCTTGCTCGCGAATAAATTTTCGCGCCGCCGGCAGGCGTTCTTCCAGTTTCAGGCGCTCTTGGGTAAAGATGACCGGGGGGTGCGCGAGGCGGCCATATTCGAACCGCGGCGGCCCGGCGAGACGGTGCTGGCCGCTATAGGCGCCGCGCCGGTTGTCCTTGGCAACGAACTCGCCGGTGACGTGACAGGCACGCACCCGTAAGTCCAGCATGACCGGAGCGTGGCTTGCCTCGGAAAGCTCGAAGCCCTTCTCGACCATCTGCACGATGGTCGGCAGATCGGGGCGCGGGTCGAGCAGCCAAATCGAGGATTTCATCGCATAGGCGTAGGAGCGCTCCTGAATGACGCTTGCGCCCTCGCCGTAATCCTCGCCAAGAACGATCAGCGCCCCGCCGATGACGCCGGGCGAGGCTAGATTCGACAGCGCGTCGGCCGCGACATTGGTGCCGACGATCGATTTCCACGTCACCGCGCCGCGCAGCGGATAATTGATCGAGGCGCCAAGCATGGCCGCCGCGGCGGCTTCATTGGTGCAGGTTTCGACATGGACGCCGAGATCGGCCAAGAGGTCTTCGGCGTCCACCATGACGTCGAGCAGATGCGACACCGGCGCGCCTTGATAACCGCCGACGTAGCTCACCCCCGATTGCAACAAAGCCTTGGTGACGGCGAGAATGCCTTCGCCGCGGAAAACTTCACCGGCGCCAAGCCGCAGCGCGTCGACTTCCTTCTTGAACGAGCGTTCCATCCGATGATCCGGGCCTAGCCTGTTGTCGGCCAGATATAGCCGCTTTTGCCGAATCCTACCAAGCGCGCGGTCCTGCCGCGCCAAAATCGGCCGTCGAGCCCTTGGTGCCGCCCTCCAGGCCGGATATAGGGTGCGGAAGAAACGGCGCCAAAATGGGGAGGCGTCCGGGGAACGCGTAGACGTCAATGGATGGCAAGAGCCAGATCGTCATCGAGCGGGTCAATCATACCTATCACCCGCCGCGCGGGCGGCCCGTGCTCGCTTTATCGGACGTGTCGCTCGAAGTGCGGCCACGCGAGTTCCTTGCCCTGCTCGGGCCTTCGGGCTGCGGAAAGTCGACGCTGTTGTATCTCGTCGGTGGATTCCTGCCGACCGAAGGCGGCCGGATCACGGTCGAAGGCAAGCCGGTCACGGCGCCCGGTCCCGACCGCGGCATCGTCTTCCAGCATTTCGCGCTGTTTCCTTGGAAGACGGTGCGTACCAACATTCTTTACGGTCTGGAACGCCAGGGCCTGCCGCGCGCCGAGCGCGAGAAGCGGGCGCAAGCCTTCATCGATCTGGTGGGATTGAAGGGTTTTGAGGACAGCTATCCGTCGCATCTGTCCGGCGGCATGAAGCAGCGTACCGCCATTGCCCGCACGCTCGCCTTCGATCCCAGCATTTTGTTGATGGATGAACCGTTCGGCGCGCTCGATGCGCAGACGCGCTCACTAATGCAGACGGAGTTGCTCAATATCTGGAAGCGCACGCCAAAGACGGTCATCTTCGTTACCCACGATGTACAGGAGGCGGTCTATCTTGCCGATCGCGTGGCGGTGATGTCGGCGCGACCTGGACAGATAAAGAAAATAGTCGAGACTAAATTCGGCAACCGCGATCCGAGCATTCTGCGCAGCAAGGAATTCGTGGAAAAGACCGATGAGATATGGAATCTGGTCCGCGACGAAGCGATCAAGGCGCAGGAAGCGAAAGCTGACTGATTTCCGGACGCGGCCGCTCGGCCAAACCAAGGCTCGTTGATGCAAAGAATTTTGCAGACCGGGTTTCGTTATCTGCCGCTTGCGATGCTGGCGCTGGGCTGGGAAGCCGCGTCACGTTTCAACCTCGTCGACAACCAAGCCCTGCCGCCGCTGACCCATGTGGCCGCCGCATGGGTCGATCTGGTTCGCGACGGCGAACTCGTCAGCAACGGCGCGGCGTCCCTCTACCGCGCCTCCATGGGTCTTCTCCTGGCCGTCGTTGGCGGCGGCAGTTTGGGAATACTCATGGCCCGCTCGCGGCTTCTGGAAGTCTTCATCAACCCACTGGTCGAACTGTTCTATCCGCTGCCGAAATCGGCGCTCATTCCGGTGACCGTGCTGTGGCTCGGCTTCGGCGACGGCTCCAAAATCCTGCTCATCTTTCTCGGCTGCATGATTCCTGTCACCATCGGCGCCTATAATGGCGCGCGCGGCAGCGATCAGGTGCTGGTATGGTCGGCGCGCAGCATGGGGGCAACGCGGCTGCGCCTATTGTGGGACGTGATCCTGCCGAGCGCCCTGCCAGAGCTGCTCAACGGCATTCGCACCGCGCTTGCGCTCGCATTCATTCTGCTGGTGAGCTCCGAGCTGATCGTCGCCCAGCAAGGTTTCGGCTATCTGATCGGCTACCTCGGCTCGACCGGCGCTTACGAGGGCATGTACGCGGTGGTGCTGACCGTCGCCTTTCTCGGCTTCGCCGCAGACCGCCTCTATCAACTTCTCATGCAATGGCTGCTGCAATGGCGCGAATAGAGGACGCAGCGTCGCTGTCGGCGGCGGAAGCCCAAGTCGCACACGACGCGGCGCGGCGGCTCGACCTCGTGTTTCGCGGCGGGGCCGGCATTTTTTCGATCCTGGTGGTGCTGATCGCGTGGGAGCTTTTTGCCCGCAGCGGCAGAGTGACACCGTTCATGCTGCCGCCGTTTTCCGCGGTCGTCGAACGCATCTATGCCGACGCCGTTAGCGGCGATCTGTGGATCAATCTCGGCCTGACGATATTTCGGGCCATGACGGGATTTGGGATCGCGACGGTGGGCGGCATCGCGCTCGGCACCCTGATGTCGCGCAACCGTATAGTCCATTGGTTTTTCGATCCGATCATTTCGGTCGGCTTTCCGATGCCGAAGATTGCGTTCCTGCCGATCATTATTCTTTGGCTCGGCGTCTATGACGTATCGAAGATTTCGATCGTGGTGTTCGACGCCATCTTCCCCGTCGTCACCGCCACTCTCACCGGTATCGCCGCCGTCGACAAAGAGCTGATCTGGTCGGCGCGAAACATGGGAGCGACCGAGCGTGAGGTGATGTGGCAGATCAAGTTGCCGGCGGCTTTGCCGCAAATCCTCACCGGACTGCAGGTGGCGCTGCCGATTTCACTGATCGTCGCCATCATCGGCGAGATGGTGATGGGCGGCTATGGGCTCGGTGGCGCCATGATGAGTGCCTCGCGCTTTGCCGATTCCCGGGGCGTATTCGCCGGCATCGTCGAGATCGCGGTGGTCGGCTACGCCCTGATCAAGGCCATGGCGGTGATCCGGCGCCGCCTGCTCGTTTGGCACCAGGAGACGGCCGAGCGCTCTTGACCGCGCCGGGCCGTGGTGCGGCAAAGGGGCAGCCTGTCGCAGGCTTGCGCTGGATCACGCTTTGCCCCCACAATCGCATCCGTCCGGCCCGATCGTCGGGCCTTTAACGATAATCTCGCAGGTTTTAGGGAGTCGAACGGGAATGCGTGGGAAAATTGGATTGGCAAGCCTTGCGCTGCTGCTGCTCAGTGTGGGTCTGGCGCAGGCCGATCCGCTGCAGATTCGCGGCGCTTGGGTTGCTCCGGTCGCCAATTGGTTTTCAATGTGGCTGGCGAAGAAGGATCTCGCCAAGCATTTTGGCCAGTCCTACACGTTCGAAGCGACGCATTACGCCGGTACGCCGCCGATGATCACCGCCATTGCCAACAATGAGCTCGAGATCGGCGATCTCGCCTATTCCACCTTGCCGATCGCGATCTCAAATGCCGGCATGGACGACATCCGCGTCATCGCCGATGAATTCCAGGACGGCGTTCCCGGCTATCGCGACGACGCGTACGAGGTGCTGGCCGACGGCCCGATCAAGAAGATCGAGGATCTCAAGGGCAAGATCGTGGCCACGAATGCGATCGGCAGCGGCGTCGACGTCGCCATGCGCGCCATGCTGCGCAAACATGGGCTTGAGGCCAACCGCGACTACACGATTATCGAAGCGCCGTTCCCGGCCATGAAGTCGATGCTGGCGGAGAAAAAGGTCGATCTGATCCCCACCGTGCTGCCGTTTGCTCTCGATCCGGAACTAAAGAAGATCGCGCGACCCTTGTTTACCGTCCACGATGCCATGGGCGTGTCGCAATTTATCGTCTGGACCGCGCGCAAGCCCTTCATCGATGCCCATCGGGCCGCCTTGGTCGATTTCATGGAAGACTCCATGCGCATCGAACACTGGTATCTCGATCCGAAAAATCACGATGCGGCCGCCCAGATTGCCTCGCAGCTAACCAAGCAGCCGCCGGAGCGCTTTGGCTGGCTGTTCACCAAGGCCGACTATTACCGCAATCCGGATATGAAGCCTAACCTCGATGCGCTGCAGAAGAATGTCGACATGACGAAGGAGCTTGGCTTCGTTAAGTCAAGCTTCGACGTCAAAGCGCACTCCGATCTGAGCTTGATCGAAGAGGCGGCCAAGCGCCTGCAATAGTTTTTCAAGAGTGAGGCGCCGGCCAAACGGCGCCCACATCACCTGGGGAGGGAATGATGCGCGCTACCGCACGTGCGACAATGCTTGCGTGGGCCGGCCTTTGCGGCGTGGCTATCGCTTTGGCTAGCGCCGGACCGGGCAAGACCGACCCGGTCCATATCCGCGAAGCCTGGGTCGCGCCCGGCAATTGGGCGTCGATCTGGCTGCAGAAGAAGGACCTCGCCAAGCACTTCGGTCAGTCCTATGTGCTCGATCCGGTGCATTATGTCGGCACGCCGCCGATGATCACGGCGCTCGCCAACAATCAGGTCGAGATCACCAATCTCGCTTATTCGACGCTTGGCATCGCCATTGAGAACGCCGGGCTCGACGACTTGCGCATCGTATCGGACGAATTCCAGGACGGCGTTCCGGGATATTATTCGCAGGAATACATGGTCCTCAAAGACGGGCCGATCCACAAAGTCGAGGACCTCAAGGGCAAAATCGTCGCCACCAATGCCGAAGGCAGCGCCGTCGACGTGGCAATGAAGGCCATGTTGCGCAAGCACGGCCTTGAGCCTAATCGCGACTACACGGTGGTGGAGGCGCCGCTTCCCGCCATGAAATCGATGCTGGCGGAAAAGAAGGTCGACATTATTCCCGCGGTGCTGCCGTTCTCCTACGATCCCGAGCTGCGGAAAATCGCCCGCGATCTATTCGTTCAGAAGGACGCCATCGGCGTCGCCGACATGATCGTGTGGACGGCGCGCAAGCCGTTCATCGACGCCCACCGCGCCGCGCTGGTGGATTTTTTCGAAGACACGCTGCGCATCGCCCGCTGGTACGAGGATCCGGCGAACCACGAGGCGGCCATGCAAATCCTCGGCGATCTGGTGAAGAAGCCGCCGCAGATATTCAGCTGGGCGTTCACCAAAAAGGATGTCTATCACGATCCCAATCTGATGCCGAACCTCGGCGCGCTGCAGAACAACATCGATCTGACGCATCAGCTTGGGTTCATCAAATCGAGTTTCGACGTGAAGAAATATTCCGATCTCAGCATGATCGAGGAAGCGGCGAAGCGGCTGAAGTAAGCGCGCGTCGGCCGATCACTAAAATGGGCGCCGCGTGGGCGTCCATTTTATTTTGAGAGGATTCCGGCCCGCTACCCGCCAGGCTACCGCACCAGCACGTTGCTGAACTGCCACGGGTCGCGTTTGTCGATGTCTTCGGGGAACATGCCGGGGCGATCCGCGATCGGCGTCCAGTCGGTATAGGCGCCGATCACCGGCCCGAGATACGGCATCTGCACTTCGAGGCAGCGGCGGAAATCCATCTCGTCGGCTTCGACAATGCCGGCGTTCGGATTTTCCAGCGCCCACACCATGCCGGCCAGCACGGCGGAGGTCACCTGCAGGCCGGTGGCATTCTGGTAGGGCGCGACCTCGCGCGTTTCGTCGATGGAAAGCTGCGACCCGTACCAATAGGCATTTTTCTTGTGGCCGTAGAGGAGAACGCCGAGCTCGTCGATGCCGTCTGCGATCTCGTGCTCGTCCAGAATGTGAATGGCCGGCTGCCGTTTGCCGGCTTGGCCAAACAGCTCGTGCAGCGACAGCACCGCATCGTTACAGGGGTGGTAGGCGTAGTGGCACGTCGGCCGGTAGATCACTTTGCGGCCCTGGCGCAGCGTAAAGTAGTCCGCGATCGAGATCGACTCGTTGTGGGTGACCAGAAAGCCATATTGCGCCTTCGCCGTCGGCGTCCATGAGCGCACGCGCGTGTTGGCGCCCGGCTGCGTCAGATAGACCGCCGCCTGGCAGCCGGTTTTGTGCCGGAAGCCGTTTTTCGGCAATTTCTTCTCGTGCGTGCCCCAGCCGAGCTCGGCTGGCTGCATGCCTTCGGACAGAAAGCCTTCGACCGACCAGGTATTGACGAAGACCTCGATGGGCTTCGGCTTAATCGCGCGTTGCGTATCGCGCTCGGCGATGTGGATGCCTTTGACGCCGAGTTTCTTCGCCAGCCTGCCCCACTCCTCGCGGGTCTTCGGCTCCTTGAACTTCAGCTTGAGATCGCCGGCAATGTTGATGAGTGCCTGTTTGACGAACCAAGACACCATGCCTGGATTAGCGCCGCAGCAGGAGACCGCCGTGGTGCCGCCGGGATTTTTTCGGCGGGCTGCCAGCACCGTCTCGCGCAGGGCGTAATTCGAGCGCTTTTCCGGCCCGAGCTTGGTGTCGAAATAGAAACCGGTCCAGGGCTCGACAACGGTGTCGATGTAGAGCGCACCGATCTCGCGGCAGAATTCCATGATGTCGACCGAGGACGTGTCGACCGAGAGATTGACGCAGAAGCCCTGGCCACCGCCGTCGGTGAGCAAAGGGCCCAACAGCTTGCGGTAATTATCGCGGGTGACGGCTTGGTGGATGAAGCGAATGCCGCGGTCATCCAGGAGCTTGCGGTCTTTGTCTTCGGGATCGATGACCACAAAATGGGATTTGTCATAATTGAAATGACGCTCGATCAAGGGCAGCGTGCCTTTGCCGATCGAGCCAAATCCGATCATCACGACAGGGCCGGCGATGCGGCCGTGGTTGGGCCATTCGGTCATATTGCAAGCTCCAACGGCAATATCAGGTTGATATCCGCAGCAATCCGGAAACGGAAGAGACGCCGCGGATTTTTGTCCGTGACGTCCCCGAATTTTTTGGTGGGCTAGGCCGCGCGAACGCGCCGGACGCGAGCGCCTTCGGCGCGCCGATCCTCGGCCACAAGCGCGGCGAGATCCGGCGCGGGCGCCATGCGGCCGGCGGCGCCGATC
>JBAQHW010000012.1:0-8305 GCA_049288525.1 Xanthobacteraceae bacterium | reverse complement strand
ACCGCTGCGGAAACCGGATGGCCGCCATAGGTAAAGCCGTGGCCGAAAACGCCGATCTTTTTGCTCTCGATCAGCAGCGCCTGATACATAATTTCCGGAATCATGACGCCGGCGATCGGCAGATAGGCCGACGACAACATCTTGGCGACCGAGATCGAGTCCGGCTCAAACCCGAGCTTTTCGCAGCCGAACGTCGTGCCAAGCCGGCCGAAGCCGCAGATCACCTCGTCGCTGATCATGAAAACATCATGCTTGCGGCAAACCGCCATGATCTTCTCGAAATAGGTTGCGGGCGGCACGATGACGCCGCCGGCGCCCATCACCGGCTCGGCGATGAAGGCAGCGACGGTGTCCGGGCCTTGCGCGACGATCAGCGCGTCGAGTTCTTCGGCAAGGCGGGTGGCGAAATCCTGTTCGCTCTCGCCCGCGTGCGCGAAGCGATAATGATGCGGGCAGCCGGTATGCAAAAAGCCCGGCAGCGGCAGGTCGAAGTCGCGGTGATTGCCCGGAAGCCCGGTCAGCGACGCGGCAACCACGGTGACGCCGTGATAGGCCTTGATGCGACTGACGATCTTCTTTTTGTTCGGCCGTCCCAGCGCATTGTTAAGATACCAGACGAGCTTGACCTGCGTGTCGTTCGCCTCCGACCCGGAATTGCAGAAAAACACCTTCGAGATCGGCACCGGCGCGATTTCTTTCAGCTTCTCGGCGAGTTCGATGGCCGGATCGTGGCTCTTGCCGGTGAACAGATGGGCGAAGGACAACTTGCGCATCTGCGCCGCCGCGGCTTCGACCAGTTCCTCGTTGCCGTAACCGAGCGCGGTGCACCACAGCCCGGCCATGCCTTCGAGGTAGGGCTTGCCGTCGCTGTCGTAGACATAGACGCCCTGGCCGCGCTCGATGACAAGAGGACCGGTCTCGCGAAATCGCGCGAGATTGATGTAGGGATGCACCAGCGTTTCGACATCGCGGGTGGCGAGATTGCTGAGCGGAGTATTGCTGGGGGAAGTAGTGCTGGGGGGAGTATTGCTGGGCGGAGACATGCGGTCCCTTCGCGGCTGGTGCGCTTTGCGTGACGGCTATTTGCTCGCGCGGTGCTGCGCCGCATTGGCCGCGACCGGCCGTGGCCGCGGCAACGGCACTTCGTCCTCTGGAATGAGCGGCGGATCGAGGCCCTGCAGCGGCACGCCTTCGGCTTGGGCGAGCCGCGCGGCTTGCGCCGGATCGGCCTGCTTCGCCTGAGCCACGATGGGCGCGGGCGGCACCCGCACGTCCCATTCGCAGATCTTGTAGTCGTTACGACGCGGCTCGAGGTCGAGATGAATGTGCTCTTCATGATAACCGTCGGAACCCGGGCCGAGCACGGTCATGAAGCGCTCGCAGGCGCTCGAACGGATTGCGTCGCGCCAATCCTTGTCGGCGTTCATGTCGGTCAACACCAGCGTGCGGCCGTCGGCGAGCTTGAAATCGTGTACGTCGAGCGCATCGGCGCGGCCGTGCTCGCTCACTTTGGCGGCGCGCACATTGTTGCGGCCGCGGCAATCGTACGAGGCCAAGTTGTCGAGACCGGCGAGGCCCGAGTCGAACTTCTTCACCGTCGGCGCCACATCGTCGCGCACCCAGTCGGCGACCTGTTGCGCCATCGGGCAGCGCAAAATGGCCGGCGGGCTTACCGTAACCTTGCTCCGGTCCGGCAACGTGATGGTGTCGAGGCGCACCGCGTTGTCGGCCCCGCAATCGCCCGGCCCGACCAGGACCGGCAGCGGCTGGAACCCTGCGATCTTGGCGAGATCGACCTGACAGGCCGAAGGTTGTGCCGGACCGCCTGCGGCGGCGCTGTCGGGGAATGACGCGTAGGCTTCCTGCGGCGGGGCGAATTCATGCGGCATGACGACCGGCGGCAGCGGCCGCTTCGGCCGCAGCGCGGCGTGAACGGTACGGTCGGCCGGTTTGGCGAGAGTCTTCGGTGCAAGATCGGTTTGCGCCAGGGCGGCCACCATCGGCAGCGCGTAGAACAGGCCGGCAATAGCCGCAGCGCGTTTCACGAAAGCAGTCTCCGGCGAAAGCTTCGGTGTTCGGGCAGCCCGTCTTGAGGCGTTGGTCCTTGCATAGAGCGTCGGCCCGGCAAAAGGAAGGCGCTTGCCTGCCCGGCCGAGATGAGTAACCTGCCAAACAATAAGACCAACAATGGCATGGTCCGGACGATCACGTCCCGGCTGCGATCCGCCTCGCCGACCAGTTGTCGTAAGGATCGCGCCCGGAGGAAAAACGGGGGAAGTCATGCTCGGGCTGATGCAGGATTGGCCGCTCTTGTGCCATCGCATCATCGATCACGCCGCGCTTTATCATGGCGATCGGCCCGTGATCTCGCGCTCGGTCGAGGGACCGATGCATACGACGAATTATGCCGCGGTCCGCGCGCGTGCGCTGCGGGTGGCGCAGCGGCTCGAACGCGACGGCATCAAGCCCGGCGACCGTGTCGCGACGCTGGCCTGGAACACGTGGCGCCATCTCGAAGCCTGGTACGGCATCATGGGCGTCGGCGGCGTCTATCACACCGTCAATCCGCGGCTGTTTCCCGAACAGGTTTCCTGGATCGTCAATCATGCCGAAGACCGCATGATGATGGTCGACCTCACCTTTCTGCCGATCCTGGAAAAGCTCGCCGGCGGGCTCAAGCCAATCGAACGCTACGTGGTGTTGACGGACGCCGCGCACATGCCGGCCACTGCCCTGAAAAATGCGGTGGCCTACGAGGACTGGATCGCCGAAGCCGACGGCGATTTCGCCTGGAAGATGTTCGACGAAAATACCGCGGCCGGCATGTGCTACACCTCGGGCACGACCGGCAACCCGAAAGGCGTGGTCTACTCGCATCGCTCCAACGTGCTGCACTCGATGATTGCGACGCAGCCCGACGCCATGGGCGTCTCGTCGCGCGACGTGATCCTGCCGGTGGTGCCGATGTTTCATGCCAATTGCTGGGGTCTGGCACTGTCCTCGCCGATGGTCGGCGCGGCGCTGATAATGCCGGGCGCCAAGCTCGATGGCGCTTCGATCTACCAGCTGCTCGACAATTATCGCGTCAGTTTCACGGCCGCGGTGCCGACGGTGTGGCTGATGCTGCTGCAGCATCTGGAAGCCAACAATCTGAAACTGCCGTATTTGCGCAAAGTGGTGATCGGCGGCTCCGCCTGTCCGCGCGCCATGATCCAGAAATTCCAGGACGTTTACGAAGTTGAAGTCTGTCATGCCTGGGGCATGACCGAGATGAGCCCGCTCGGCACGTTGGGCACGCTGAAGCCGGGCTGTGCTGAGCTGACCGGCGACGCCAGGCTCGATATTCAGACCAAGCAAGGCCATCCGCCGTTTGGCGTCGAGATGAAAATCACCGACGACGATAATCGCGAATTGCCGCGCGACGGGGCGACCTTCGGCCGGCTCAAGGTGCGCGGGCCGGCGGTGACGCGCGCCTATTTCAAGGAGAGCGCGGCAGCCCTCGATCCGGACGGCTTTTTCGACACCGGCGACGTCGGCACCCTTGATGCTTTGGGCTATCTTGCCATCACCGACCGTTCCAAGGACGTGATCAAGTCCGGCGGCGAATGGATTTCCTCGATCGAACTGGAAAACCTGGCGGTCGGCCATCCCAAGGTCGCGGAAGCCGCGGTGATCGGCGTGCGGCATCCGAAATGGGACGAACGGCCGCTGCTGGTGATCGTGCTCAAGCAAGGCGAGAGCGCCACCAAGGATGAGCTGCTCCGCTTCCTCGACGGCAAGATCGCCAAGTGGTGGATGCCGGACGATGTCGCCTTCGTGCGCGAGATTCCGCACACAGCGACCGGCAAAATCCAGAAGACCGTGCTGCGCGAGCAGTTCAAGGACTACGCACTGCCGACCGCGGCGGCCTGACTCACACCCAAGGCCGTGATGCGGCTTTCAGGTTCCTAAGTTCGGACCCTGACACGACAAATTCGATTCGAATCACGAACAAATCACGCCAACGCGAGTTACTTTTCCTGAGCGCGCCAGCGCCTGCGGATGTGCAGGCGCGCGATGCGCGAACCGCATAGCTTTGCCTTATTGAGCCGGCGCCTGGAGGCGCGTCAGGAGCGGAGAGCTATTATCTATCAATGGCTTAGAAGTAGTTCCGGGAAGCGCCACAATGCCTCATAGATTTCACCTTACTGCCTGAAAGTATTTCCAAGTATGTTGCGTCGCACAATGAACACATTTCCTCGGTCATAGCGCACGCAGCTCGTGATCTGCGAGCGCTTTACCCTTCCCATCAACGATCGAAAAGGATGGACATGGCCGGGAATAGCCTCAAGAGAATTTTCATTGCCTCAGTTTTTGCCATCGCCGTCATCGGGGTACCAGTCGCTGCGTCGGCGCAGTCGGGGGTTGCTTCGGTTTACGCTTATTCCGGAGGACGAACCGCCAGCGGAGAAAGGGTGTCTCCCCGGGCTTTGACCGCGGCTCACCGTACCCTGCCGTTCGGCACGCTGGTCCGTGTCACCAACAAGCGCAACGGACACTCGGTGGTCGTACGCATCAACGATCGCGGACCCTTCGTTCGCGGCCGGGTGATCGATCTGACGCCGGCCGGCGCTCATGCGCTCGGTTTCTCCGGGCTTGCGCAGGTTTCGCTCGACGTGATCGGGCGGAGCTAAGGATTTTCAATTCTCGTCATTTGATTGTTGCGCAACGGGAGGCCGCGGCCTCCCATTTTTTTGCGCCGCACGCGGCGGTTCGGAGTTGGTAAGCGCATCGTTAACAGTTGTGCAACGCTTGTCACCCAACATGCGGCGACTATTAAGGGCTGGCGGATTTAGGACCATGGCGTCGACCGAGACCATCCAGGCCTTCGCCGCCAGGCTGACGCTCTATGGCGTGGACGACCGGGTCCGCAGCCTGGTCGCCGAGGCGTGGCCGGCGATCGAGCCGGCCCTCGACCAGACGATCGAGGAGATTCTGCTCGCCGCCCGGGTTCTGCCCAATCTCGGCGCCGTGGTCGAGAAAAATCGCGATCTGCTGCGAACGCTGGAGGCAGCGCACTTCCGCGCGCTGTTGTCAGGCAGGCTCGATCACGATTACGTGGAATCATGCCGGCGGACAGTGGAGGCCGAAGCGAAGCTCGGTTTCGACGCGCGCATTCGCAGCACGGCCGGCAGCTATCTCTTGCAGGGAGCGCTCAAAGCGCTGTCGCGCCGGCACCGTTTCTGCACCGCCAAGGTTGCGGACCGCGCCATTGCGGTTTCGCAATTCATCAGTTTCGATGTTGCCAATGCCATGACGCTGCACCGGCAAAACGCGGACGCCGCGGCGGCGGCGCGGCGCAACGCCATCGACGGCGCCATTGTGGATTTCGACGGCGCGATCGGCGAAGTCGTCGCCGCGATCAAGGAAGCGGCGATCTCGCTGACCGCCACCTGCGCGACGTTGAACGCAGCCGCCGGCGATACCCGCAGCCGCATGGGATCGGCCTCGGCCGCATCGGCCGAAACGACGGAGCGCATGGACGTCATGGTGCGCGCCACCGAGGAATTGTCCGGCTCGATCCAGGAAATCGGCCAGCAGGCGAGCCACGGCATGGCGATGGCCCAAGCCGCGGTCGGCGATACCGAACGCACCCAGCAGGCGGTCCGCTCGCTCGCCGACACCGCTGGCCGCATCGACTCGGTGGTCGGCGCCATCTCCGCCATCGCGGCGCAGACCAATCTTCTGGCGCTGAACGCCACGATCGAGGCGGCGCGCGCCGGCGAGGCCGGCAGGGGATTTGCCGTCGTCGCTGCCGAGGTCAAGACGCTCGCCAATCAGACCTCGCACGCCACTGACGATATCGCCCGCCAAGTCGGCGATATCCAGGAGGCGACCAAGCAGTCGGTGGCCGAGATCGCCGCGATCGCGCGAGCCATCGACAAATTGACCAACGTCTCGACCAGTATCGCCGCCGCCGTGGAACAGCAGGCCGCGACCACCCGCAATATCGCCGAGAGCATTCATACCGCGGCGGCGCATACCGCGCGGGCCTCGAACGAGATCGGCTCGGTCGAGGACGCAGTGGGCAAAGGCGCGGCGGCCGCCGGCGACATCAGCCAATGGACGGCGGAATTGTCGTCGCGCGCCAAGGATCTGGAGACCAAGGTCGCCACCTTCTTCTCCCGCGTCCGCGCGGCATAACGCCCGCCGCCGCCGCCACGCGCGCGCTCTTTCCGATCCACAATGTCAAACAGCGAACGCACTTTCCTCGTCACCGCCGGACATAGCCGTTCGAAGAACGGCGTCGCTTCGCTCGCCTTGATCGTCGGCAAAACGTCAAAACGCAGAAGAATCCATGCCATGCGCCTCGTCGACAAAAATCAGACCGGACAGCCGTGGGCTCGTCCCGGCCATCCACGTCTTGACCGCACCCCCAGTAAGTCGTGGATGGCCGGACCAAGTCTGACCAAGTCCGGCCATGACGGGTCGAGGCATCCGAATGCGACGCGCAATGTCCGAAGAAGTCTGGTCACTCCACCCGCAGCTCGAAAACGATACCGCGCCGGTCGGCGACCTGACGCTGTGCCGCATTCTCGCGATAAATGTCGCCGATTACCCGTGGCTCATCCTGGTGCCGCGCCGCCACAAGCCTGATGCCAAAACGGCAAAGCCGGTTTCCGGCAACGACCATGCGCCATCGGTCATCGTCGAGATCGCCGACCTCGAACCGGCCGACGCCGCGCGCCTGATGCAAGAGATCGCGCTGGTCTCGCGCGTGCTGCAGGAGGTCACCCGCTGCGACAAGCTCAACGTCGCGGCAATCGGCAACGTGGTGCCGCAGCTTCACATCCACATCGTCGCGCGCTGGAAGACCGATGCGTTATGGCCGAAGCCGGTATGGGGGCATGCGACGGTAAGGGCGGGGGATGCGGAGGGGTTTGGGAGGTTTGTGAAGGCGATTAGAATCTTGCTCGAATTTGCCCCACAGGAATAGCCCAATTAATCCTCATCGGCCTCGTACGCCCGTTGCCATCAGCAAAGGGATGTATCCAATTCATCTTCCAAAGCACATAAGCCGCCAAGTGTGCCGCAGATTTTTTCTCCCAATTGGAATTGACGTATTCGCACATGCCCTGGATTTCATCAGCCACGAATGCCTCATGCGGAGGCTGATGTGGCTTCCATGGATTTTCACGGGGGTGTTGCGAAATGTACCCGCGAGGCGATGTAACCCATCTAGTGCCGCCTTATGAAGCTGCAAAATCGGCCCAGCGCGTAGCTTGAACGGCCGTTCCTCGTCCTTGACCGATCCTCGAATCATTTCCAGGGCAAGATTGAACTGTCGCAGGCCATTCTCAGCCTCGCGACGCCAATTTCGTCAGGATCGCTTAAAAGCTGAGCATCCTCCGCATCGCTATGACGATCATCGGCCATGCGAGCGCATTATTTTGACTGGACGTCACCCACTCTTCCTCACCCACACCTTATTATCGTGAAACGCGGCGCCGCCGAAGGGCGCGATGGCGTCGGCGCCGGTCAGCGTGTTGATGCCGCGGCCGTCGGCGTAGGCGGAATTCGGCCAGATCGATTCGGCGATGAGGACGCCGCGGCGGACGCCGTCGAATAATCGCGCATGCAGGCGCACCTGCCCGCGCCTGTTGCCGAGTACAACTTCGTCGCCGCTTGCGATCGAGAGCGGCGCCGCGTCGTCGGGATGGATCATCACTTCCGGCCGCCGCTCGGCGGTGCGCGAGGTCGGCGTCTCGGTGAAGGTCGAATTGAGAAAGCCGCGCGCCGGTGAGGTGGCGAGCCTAAACGGATGCGCGGTGTCGGCTTCCTCGATCACCTGCCAGTGGTCCGGCAATGTGGGAAACGCCTGCGCCGGCGCCACGGTGCGGTGCTGCCGGCGGAACGGCACCGCGGGCCAGTCCGGCTTGAAGCGAAATTTGCCGTCCGCGTAAGCGAAGCCGTTGACATAATGCGCGGTGGCGAAATCGGGCTGGCAATCGATCCAGCGCTTTTGCTCGAGTTCGGCCAGCGTGCCCCAGCCGGATTTTTGCAAAGTCGCATCGATCAATTCGCGCGCCGTCATGTCGAAGCCGGGATGCTTCGCGCCGAGCCGCTTGCCGAGCGCGCTATTGAGGTCGTGGTTGGAGCGGGCCTCGCCGCGCGGCTCGATCAGCTTCGGCCCGAGCAGAATATATTGGCTGCCGCCGGCGGTATAGAAATCGTCGTGCTCGAGAAACGTGGTCGCCGGCAGCACCACGTCGGCCATTTTCGCCGTGTCGGTCATGAACTGCTCGTGCACGCAGGTAAACAGATC
>JBAQHW010000011.1:0-3244 GCA_049288525.1 Xanthobacteraceae bacterium | reverse complement strand
AGCCATTTCTTCGGGCTTGGCGGCGGCCTGCGATTCGCGCCTGGAACGAAGAGCGAACGGTGATAGCCGGTCGCGGGGCGGCGATCAACGTTTGATCCGACCAAGCGCCGATTGACCCCGCTTTCCTCAGCCCTTACATCGCGAAGTCATAGCGGTGGAAGCCATGGCAATTCGCGAAATCATCATATTGCCGGACAAGCGGCTGAGGCTCGTCTCCGAGCCAGTCAAACACGTCGACGCCGGCGTCAAGAAGCTGATCGAGGACATGTTCGAGACCATGTACAAGGCGCCGGGCATCGGCCTTGCCGCGATTCAGATCGGCGTCGCCAAGCGCGTCATCACCATGGATCTGTCGAAGAAAGAAGACGATCACGAGCCGCAGGTCTTCATCAATCCGGAAATCGCCTGGTCGTCCGAGGACACCGCCAAATACGAGGAAGGCTGTCTGTCGATTCCGGAGTATTATGAGGAAGTCGAACGGCCGACGGAGGTCAAAGTCAAATATCTCGACCGTGACGGTAAGCCGCGCGAGATCGCGGCCAAAGGCCTGTTCGCGACCTGCCTGCAGCACGAGATCGACCACATCAACGGCGTGCTGTTCATCGATTATCTGTCCAAGCTCAAACGCGACCGGGTCATCAAAAAGTTCGCCAAAGCCGCCAAGAAGGTGGAGGAGTGATTGGCGCTCCGCCTGGTTTTCATGGGGACGCCGGACTTCGCCGTGCCGGCGCTGGTGGAGCTTATCAGCGCCGGACATGACGTCGCTGCCGTCTACACCCGCGCACCGCAACCGGCCGGCCGCGGCATGGCGCTTAACCCTTCGCCGGTCGCGCGCGAAGCGACACGATTTTCCCTGCCGATCGTCACGCCGAGGACCTTAAGGACACCCGATGCCGCCGCAGCCATGCGCGCGCATGGTGCCGATGCCGCGATCGTGGTCGCCTACGGCCTCATTCTGCCGAAGCCGGTCCTCGATGCCTTCCCGCTCGGCTGTTTCAACCTGCATGCCTCGTTGTTGCCGCGCTGGCGCGGCGCGGCGCCGATTCATCGCGCCATCATGGCGGGCGACCGAGAGACCGGCGTGAAGGTGATGCAGATGGACGAAGGCCTCGACACCGGCGCGATCGCGATGGCGGAGCGGGTGCCGATCGGGCCCGATGCAACGACCGGCGACATGCACGACCTATTGGCGCGGCTTGGCGCGAAACTGATGCTGGTCGCGCTCGGCGCACTCGAGCGCGGGTCGTTGGTGCTGACGCCGCAAGCGGCCGAGGGCGCGACTTACGCCGACAAGATCGATAAGAACGAAACCCGCATCGATTGGGGCAAGTCCTGGCAGGCGGTGCATGATCATTGCCGCGGACTGTCGCCATTTCCGGGCGCCTGGTGCGAACTTCCCGGCATTGGCCGCATCAAAGTTTTGCGCACGACCAAGGGCGGCGGATCAGGCGCGCCCGGCCGCGTGCTCGACGATAGACTGACGGTGGCGTGCGGCGACGGCGCCCTGCGCATCGTCGAACTGCAACGCTCGGGCGGCAAGCCGATGCCGGCGGACGAATTTCTGCGCGGCACGTCGGTTGCGCCCGGCGCGATTTTGCAGTGAGGCGGCCGAGGCACCATGCCCCGTTACAAGCTCATCATCGAATATGACGGCACGCCTTTTGTCGGCTGGCAGGCGCAGGACAACGGCGTGTCGGTGCAAGGCGTGTTGACCGAGGCGGTTGCCGCCTTTGCCGGCGAGCGCGTCACCGTCTTCGGCGCCGGCCGCACCGATACCGGCGTTCACGCGCTCGGTCAGGTGGCCCATATCGACCTCGGCAAGGATTGGGACACCGATAATGTCCGCGACGCGATCAATTTTCATTTGCGCCCGCAGCCGGTCGCCGTGCTGGCGGCGGAAAAGGCGGCGGCGGAATTCGATGCGCGCTTCTCGGCGGTCAAGCGCCACTATCTCTATCGCCTGGTCAACCGGCGCGCCGATCTGACGCTCGATACTAACCGCGCCTGGCGCGTGCCGCGCCCGCTTGACGCCGCGGCGATGCATGCCGCCGCGCAACGGCTGATCGGCAAGCACGACTTCACCACCTTTCGCTCCACCGAGTGCCAGGCGAAATCGCCGGTCAAGACGCTCGACCGGCTCGATGTGGCGTGCGACGGCGGCGAGCTGCGCGTGACCGCCACGGCGCGGTCTTTCCTGCAGCACCAGGTGCGTTCGATGGTCGGCTCGCTGGTGCATGTCGGCGAAGGCAAATGGAGCGCCGACGATCTGTCGGCGGCGCTCGCGGCGCGCGACCGGACAAAATGCGGACAGGTCGCGCCGCCGCACGGACTGTATTTGATGCGGGTGGATTACTGATGCGCCACGGAGTGCGCCATGGCGAGTGACGTTGACGTCGTCGTCATTGGCGGCGGTGCGGCCGGTGTTGCGGCGGCGAAGCGGCTCCAGCAAGCCGCGCTGCGCTGCCTCCTGGTCGAGGCGCGGCCGCGGCTCGGCGGACGGGCATGGACGGTTCACGATGCCGCCGGTCATGCGCTCGATCTCGGCTGCGGCTGGCTGCACTCGGCCGACCGCAATCCCTGGGTCGGCATCGCGCAAACCGAGGGCCTGTCGCTCGACGAAACGCCGCCGCCATGGATGAACCGTCCGCTCGCGCGCAGCTTCCCGCGCGACGAGCATGCCGATTTTCGCCAGGCCTTCAGCGATTTCTATGAGCGCCTGGACGAGGCGGCGCAGCGCGAGGGCGATGCGCCGGCCTCAAGCCTGCTCGATCCGTCGTCGCGCTGGAACGCGCTTATGAATGCGACCAGCACCTATATCAGCGGCGCCGAACTCGACCGCATTTCGCTGAAGGATCTGGACCGCTATCACGCGACCGATGTCAATTGGCGCGTCATTGAAGGCTACGGCACGCTCATCAGCAAACATGGGGCGGCGCTGCCGCAAATGCTGGATTGTCCGGTCAGTGCCATCGATCACTCTGGCAAGCGGCTGCGCATCGATACCGGCAAGGGCGCCATTGCCGCCGATCAGGCCATCGTGACGGTGCCGAGCGCGGTGCTCGCGGCCGAACGGATCAGCTTTACGCCGGCGCTGCCGAACAAGATCGAGGCTGCGCGCGGCCTACCCTTGGGCGTCGACGACAAACTTTTCGTTGCGCTCGACGGCGCGGAAGAATTCGATGTCAGCGTCCGCGTGTTCGGACACACCGATCGCGTGGCGACCGCGGGCTATCATTTGCGGCCG
>JBAQHW010000010.1:0-11977 GCA_049288525.1 Xanthobacteraceae bacterium | reverse complement strand
CGTTTACACCACCGCCCCGTTCGTGCACGACCACTGGGAGGAGGTCTATCTGGTGTCCGGGGATCTCGTCGTCGGCAATGACGACAAGGGCCAAGGCGGCGAGGCGTTCGAAGCGCCGACCTATGCCTGCCGCCCGCCCGGTATCTATCACGGTCCGTTCAAGTCCGAGCGCGGCTGCATGCTCTACGAGATCCATTATTACGACGAGAGCAAGAAGTGACTCCGGACCGGTGAGTGAAGAGCCAGGAGCGACCATGCCGGAGGCAGTGAAGCCCGCTCTGCGCAGCTATCTCGCCGCGGCGCGCGAGTTTGCCGGCGGTGAACAAACGCCGCGGCGATTCCTGGAGCGGTCGCTCGAATTATTCGAGTATTGGGAGCCGCGCATCGGCGCTTTCGTCATGACCGATCTGCCCGGCGCGCGCGCCGCGGCGGATCGCGCGAGCGAGCGCTGGCGGGCTGGGCGTCCGTTGTCGCCGTTCGACGGCATGCCGATCGGCATCAAGGACATCGTCGAAACGGTCGATATGCCGACGCAGATGGGCTCGCCGCTGTTTGCCGGCTGGCGCTCGGAGAAAGACGCCGCCTCGGTGAGCGCGCTGCGCGACGCCGGAGCGGTGATCGTCGGCAAGACCGTGACCACCGAATTCGCCGCCTCCGAGCCGCGCGGCACGCGCAATCCCTGGAATACCGCGCATACGCCCGGCGGCTCGTCGAGCGGCTCGGCGGCCGCTGTCGGCGCTGGCATCCTCAGCGCCGCGCTCGGTACCCAGGTGATCGGCTCGACCATCCGGCCGGCGAGCTTCTGCGGCTGTGTCGGCTTTAAGCCAAGCGTTAACGCCATCAACCGCGAAGGCAGCCACGATTACCAGAGCCAGAGCTGTACTGGCGTGCTCGGCGCCGCGCTCGCCGACGTGTGGCAGGTCGCTTATGAGATCGTCGCCCGGGTCGGCGGCGATGCCGGCACGGCCGGTTTGCGCGGGCCGGACACGCTGCCGGCTTCGGAAAAGCCGCGCCGCCTCGCCATTCTCGAGACTTCCGGATGGGACAGTGCTTCGGCCGGCGCCAAGCAGCAACTCGGCGAATGCGTGATGCGGCTGCGCTCCGCCGGCATAGAAATCCGCACCAGGCAGAACGACGACAAGGTCGCGGCGCTGGAAAACGATCTGCTCAATGCGGCCGAACTGTCGCATCGGTGCAATGGCTGGGAAACGCGCTGGTTCTTCCGCACCATGCGCGAGCGCGACGCCGCCAAACTGAGCCGCACCATCATGGAGCGCGCGGAAAAGTACGAGGACATGACCTTGACCGACCATCGCGCCGACTTGAGAGAGCGGACGCGCATACGGGCGGTTCACGCCGACCTTGCCGCCAATTGCGACGCCTGCATTGCGCTCGCCGCGCCGGGCAATGCGCCGGAGGGCTTGGCCTCGACCGGCAATCCCGAATTCGCCGTGCCGGCGTCGTTGCTCGGCGTGCCGGCGCTGTCGCTACCGATGTTCCAGGTCAACGGCATGCCGCTCGGCTTGCAGTTGATCGGTTTTTTCGATCGCGATGCCGATGCCTTCGCCGTCGCGTCGTGGCTGATGTCATCGCTACAGCCGCCGCGATAAGCGGATACAATCCGGAAAGTAATAACACGATGCGCACGATCGACGCCTTCAATCACTTTTTCCCGAAGCGGTATTACGACGCGCTCCTTGAGACGCCGGCGGGCGCCAAGGACCTCGGCAAGCGGGTGCGCGGCATTCCGGCGCTGTCGGACGTCGATCTGCGGATTTCCATCGTCGAGTCCTTCGACGATTACACGCAGGTTCTCTCTCATGGCTTGCCGCCGATGGAGCGGTTGTGGGGGCCCGATAAATCGCCGGAGATGGCGAAGATCGCCAATGACGGGCTTGCCGAGGTGGTCGCCCAGCATCCTAAGCATTTTGTCGGCTGGTCGGCACTGCTGCCGATGAATGCGCCGGAGGCCGCAGCAAAAGAGGCCGCGCGGGCGCTGCAAAACGGCGCCAATGCGGTGCAGCTTGGCACCAACGCCAACGGCGTGCCGCTGGATGCGCCGGAGTTTCTGCCGATCTTCGAAGTCATCGCCAGGTCCGGCAAGCCGATCTTGTTGCATCCGGCGCGCACCCGCGACATGCCGGACTATCCGACCGAGAAATATTCCAAGTATGAGATTTGCAGCGTGCTCGGTTGGCCCTACGAGACCGGCGTGACGCTGGCGCGGCTCATCTTCTCCGGCATCATGGATCGCTTCCCCAATCTGAAAGTGATCGCCCACCATCTGGGCGGCGTGGTGCCGTATCTCGAAGGCCGCGTCGGCCATTCCTTCGATCAGCTCGGCGTGCGCACCTCCGATGAGGATTACGGCGCGATCCTCAAATCGCTGAAGAAGCGGCCATACGATTATTTCAAGGATTTCTATGGCGACACCGCGGTCGAAGGGGCCCGCGCCGCGACGGTCTGCGGGCTCGATTTCTTCGGCGCCGATCACGTGCTGTTTGCGTCGGATTGCCCGTTCGACAAGGAAAAGGGCCCGGGCTACATCCGCGACACGCTCAAGGTGCTCAATTCATTGCCGCTGTCGAACGCCGAGCGCGAGAAAATTCACTGGCGCAATGCCGCGGCGTTGTTCGGCATCGCGGCATAGCAAAAACGCATTCCTCCATTCGTTCCTTCGGAACTCGGCGTCAGCGAAGTTCCGGCAATGCAGAAATCGGGTAGGAGGGATGGCTGCTCCTCCTATATCGGTGTCTGCATCATGAACGATATTTCGAGGCGCCCATGCAGACGAGTTTGCCCATTCATCGCGGGTCCACGGCGTCATGAGCGGCGCCACGAGTAGCGCAACGGAACCGGATACGCGGAGCGCGCGCGCGAAGCGGCTGACATTGGCCGCGATGAGTCTCGGCTACGGCGTGGTTCAGCTCGACGTCACCATCGTCAATACCGGCTTGCACAGCATCGGCTCGGCGCTTGGCGGCGGCGTGTCCGAGCTGCAATGGGTGGTGAGCGCCTATACGATCGCCTTCGCCGCGTTCATTCTCACCGCGGGTGCGTTGGGCGATCGTGTCGGCGCCAAGCGGGTCTTCATGGCCGGCTTTGCCGTCTTTACTGCGGCATCATTGGCATGCGCGCTGGCGCCGACGTCGACGATCCTCATCGTGGCGCGCGGCGTGCAAGGGCTCGGCGCTGCCATCCTGGTGCCGAACTCGCTGGCGCTGCTCAATCACGCTTATCCGAGCGACAAGGAGCGCGGCCGCGCCGTGGGATTGTGGGCGGCCGGCGCCAGTGTTGCGCTGACGGCTGGCCCTTTAGTGGGCGGCGGTCTGATCGCGCTGTTCGGTTGGCGCAGCATTTTTCTGGTCAATTTGCCGATCGGTCTTGGCGGCCTGTGGCTCACTTTGCGCTACACCACCGATACGACGCGCGCGCCGCATGAACTCGATCTGCCGGGGCAGGCCGCGGCGATCGCCATGCTCGGCATTTTGGCGGCCGCGATCATCGAGGGCGGCCGCGTCGGCTGGGGCAATCCTTACGTGCTCGCCGGTTTCGCACTGTTCATCGTCGTGACCGGGCTTTTCCTCTTGCAGGAACGCCACACGCGGCATCCGATGCTGCCGTTGTCTCTGTTCGCGGAGCGGATGTTCGCGCTGACCGCGCTCGACGGCCTTTTGGTCAATATCGCGTTCTACGGACTGATCTTCGTGTTCAGTCTGTATTTCCAACAGATCAACGGCTGGTCGGCGTTTGCAACCGGGCTGGCGTTCGTGCCGATGATGGCCGCGGTATTGCCGGTCAATCTTGTCGCCGCACGACTGGCCGAGCGTTTCGGCGCTCCGGCCGTCATCGCCGCCGGGGCCTTGATTTCCGCCGCAGGATGCCTCGCGCTCTTAGGCATCGGCCGCGGCACCAGTTATTGGGCGATCGGTGTGCAGCTCGTCGCCATGGGTGGGGGTCTCGGCTTGCTGGTGCCGCCACTGACCTCGGCGCTGCTCGGCAGCGTGGAGAAAGCACGCTCGGGTGTCGCGGCTGGAGTGCTCAATTCCACGCGGCAGACCGGCAGCGTGCTGGGCGTCGCGCTGTTCGGCGCGTTGATCGGGCAGACCAACGAATTTCTATTCGGCGCACGCGCCGCGCTGATTATTTCGGCGCTGCTGCTCGCCGCCGCCGCCGCCGGCATCATCCTCTTCGGTGGCCGTGCCAAGCGGTGATTTCAATCGAACCGCGGAGCAGCGAGACAGGATGAGGGGAGTTACTTTTCCTCATCAACCACGTGCGCGCGCAAGACGCCGACGCCCGTGATCTCGACCTCAAGCGTATCGCCGGGCTTCATCCACAGTGGTGGTTTGCGGCTATGGCCGACGCCTTCGGGGGTGCCGGTGGCGATGACGTCGCCGGGTGCCAGCGTCGTAAAATCCGAGCAGAAGGCGATGATCTGCGGGATAGAATAGATCAACTGGTCGGTGGTGGCGTGCTGCACCGCCTTGCCGTTGAGCCGCGTGGTCAGCGTCAGCCGGCTCGGGTCGGGAATTTCGTCGGCTGTCACCAGCCAGGGGCCAAGCGGCCCGGTGCCGGGAAAATTCTTGCCGGAGGTGACGGAGAATTTCTGATAGTCGCGCACGCTGCCGTCGACGAAGCAGGTATAGCCGGCGACGTGATCGAGCGCCTGCTCCGTCGTGATATGACGGCCGCCTTTGCCGATGACCAGAGCAAGCTCGCCTTCGAAATCGAAATTGTCGGAGACCTTCGGCCGGATCAGCGCGCCGTCATGGCCGACCAGCGTGTCGGCGAACCGGATGAACATGCTTGGCTGCTTGGGCAGTTCGCGGCCGATCTCGGCGGCATGCGAGCGATAGTTGACGCCGGCGCAGAGAATCTTCGGCGGCCGCGGGATCAAGGGCAGGAACGTGACGTCGGCGAGCTTGCGGTCGGGCTTCGCACCTTTAACCGCCTCTTGCATGGTGGCCATCATGCCGGCCGCCAGCGCGGCGCCGAGGTTGGGCTGGCCGATTTTGCCGTTCAAAGTGACGATGCCATCGCCGCTTAGCGCGCCGAAGCCATCCTCACCGCCAACGGTGAAACTTAGCAGCTTCATGCCCCTCTCCCCGTTTGCCTCGTGCACGCGCCTGTCTTGCAATAAAGCGGCAGTGTAATGTCCGTCGCGTCGATCGCAAGAAGCCCGGAGACCGCAATGACCGATGCGCTGCGTGCGAAGCTCGCCGATGCCGGCCGCGTGCTCGCCATGGAAGGCCACGGCGATTACGTGGCGGGACATATTTCGGTTCGCCTGCCGGGCGAGCCTGACCGCTTCCTGATGAAACCGGCGGGTATCGGCATCGAGGAAATGCGCCCGGATAATATCATTACCGTCGATCTCGAAGGCCGCAAAACCGACGGCGCGATGCCGCGGCACAACGAGGTCTATATCCATTCGGAAGTGTTGCGCGCGCGCGGCGACGTGCAATGCGTGATCCACAGCCACCCGATGCACGCCGTGGCGTTTTCCTCGCTCGGCAAGCCGCTCGCCGCGGTCGGTAATTCCGGCGGTTACTTCGCCGACGGCCGGCTACCGGTGTTTTCGGAGACCACCGATCTGATCGTCAGCGCGGAGCGGGGCAGGGCGGTGGCGCGCTGTCTCGGCGGCAATGCCGCGCTCATCTTGCGCAATCACGGCATCGTCGCCACCGGCGGCAGCATCGAGGAAGCGGTGTGGACGGCGATCAAGCTGGAGAAAGCCTGCCAGTTGCAATTATTGGCGGAGTCCGCCGGCGGCCCAAAGCTGCTGGCCGAAGGCGAAGACCTTATGAAGAAGCGCCAGCGCGGCAACCGGTCCGATCTCCACGCCAACACGTTCGGTTATCTGGTCCGCAAGTGGCGCTGCCTGTGCTGCGGCGAAATCGTTCCGGCGCCGCAGGTGACGACGTTCGAAAACACCGATCAGAAATAACCCATCACCCCGCCGTCAAAACTCCACATAGTTGAAGACTTCGTTGCGGCTGCTCCTAAGATTCTCGCGATTCGCAACTCCGCATCGGCGGCGCCGTTGCCGTAGGCGACGTGCCCCGCAGAGCCTGGTTCCGACGGTCCGGCGCCAAAGAGCAAGCGAATTGTGATGATGTCTTCTCCCGCCGACGAGCCCATGCTGCTGTCGAACCTCCCACCCGGTCGCGGCGAGCGCCTGTTCGCCTATGCGATTGTCCTGACCTCGGTCGTTATCTTTCTGGCGATTGCGCCGTTCGCAAGACTGCCGCTTGGGCCACTGCCGGCGTTCATCCCGATCTATCAATCGGCGCTCATCATCAGTGACGTGATCACCGTCGTCTTTATCCTCGGGCAACGGCAACTCTCGCACGCCCGGGCTCTGAGCTTCCTTGCCGGTGCTTATCTCTTTACAGCGCTGATCTCGGCCATACATGGGCTGACGTTTCCGGGCCTGTTTTCGCCGACCGGCTTACTTGGCGCCGGTCCGCAAACGACCGCGTGGCTTTATATGGTTTGGCACGGTGGCTTTCCGCTGTTTGTGCTCGGCTATGCCATCTGCGGACCGTCTCGAACAGAGCGCGCCAAGAACGTCAGGATGCTGATGGTGGTCGGACTGGTCTGCGCCCTGGCATTTGGCGCTGCGCTTGTCGCTACATGGGGCCAGCGCGTCTTGCCTGTGCTTGTGCATAATAATCAATACGCGCCGCTTATGACGCCCGTGGTGTGGAGCGCGTGGACGTTAAATCTGCTGGCGCTTGCGATGGTTTTGCGCCGCAAGCCGTATTCGGAACTGGATTTGTGGCTGACGGTGGTGATGTGCGCATGGTTATTCGATATAGCGCTGTCCGCGGGGCTCGACGCCGCCCGTTACGATCTCGGCTTTTATGCCGGCCGGATTTACGGGCTCGCAGCGGCGAGCTTCATCCTCATCGTGATGCTGGTGCAGAACGGCAAGCTCTATGGCGCGTTGATGGCGTCGCGCGTAAGTGATCGCGCCAAGACCGAGGAGTTGCGCCGGCTTACGGTTCTCGATTCCTTGACCGGGATTGCCAATCGTCGGGCCTTTGAGGAAGCCCTGGATCAGGAATGGCGGCGCACGATGCGGCACCGCACCCCTTTATCGCTGCTGCTGATCGACGTCGATTATTTCAAGCGGTTCAACGATAGCTACGGCCACGTCGCCGGCGATCAGTGTTTGCGCACGGTGGCGCAAACACTGGCGAAGCGCGCGCGGCGCGCCGGCGAAATCGCCGCGCGTTATGGCGGTGAGGAATTCGCGGTGTTGTTGCCGCATACCGACATCGCGGCGGCGTGCCGCCTTGGCGAATTGATCTGCCGGGCGGTGCGCGAGCAAGAGATTCCCCACGAGGGCTCCGCCGTAGCGCCGTTTGTCACCATAAGCATCGGCATCGCTTGTATCGCCGACCTGCCGACATCGGCCGGCGCGCAGGCGCGCGATGCCGCCAACGACGAATCGTTGGCGGTTCCTGGCGGCGTCTTGCTGGTCGAAACCGCCGACCGTGCGCTTTACGAGGCGAAGCTTGCCGGACGCAATCGGGTGATTGCGGCGTGTCAGGACGACGTGCTCGCCGCTTCGGCGCTGCCTGCAGCCGAATTGCGACTATCCTCGGCGGCGTAAAGCGGCCCGCTGCTCTAAAACTTGATCATATCCGATCGGGTCAGCGTCACGGCGGCGGACACGGCGGGCGCATGCGCGAAGTTATAGACGACGTACTGCTCGATATATTCGTTCTCCGCCGAGCTGCCGTCGATCGGATCGATCACCTTGAATCCACGCAGCGCGGCATCGCTCGCGGTGTAGAGCACGGCGCCGTTGGCGTTGACGCCGGTGACGATGACCGTTTTGATGCCTTTGTCTTTCAGGATTTTCTCCAGATCGGTGCCCTGGAATTTATCGGGATGGGAATTGACCACCGGCTCGCCGGGCAAAGGCGCCACATCGGTCCAGATGTCCTTGGCCGTCGTAGGGCCCGCGGTGCTGAATACCACCATCACGTGATTGGCGCGCGCCTCGGCCAATAGCTTCTTCATCGCCGGGAGCGACGCGACGCAGCGCGGCTTCTTTTGCGGATCGCAAATCGGGTGCACGAAATCGAGCATCAAGAGCGCGGTCGTCTTTGGATCGACGGTGACCGGCTTCAACGCCGGCGGCGGTGGCGCTTTGATATTGGCCCAATCATCGATGACGGTTTGCGCGCTCGCCGGTGCGGCCGCCAGCGCCAGGAACGAGATGCAAGCCGCGAGCACCATCGCGCCGTTCGCTACCATCGCGCGTGAGATTGTCATAATCGCTTCCCCCCAATCGTTGGATTTTGTCGTCCCCGATGCAGATTATCCTACGCACGCCGCGCGGGATTGTGTCAAACTGCCGCCGCACCTACTGGCGGTCCCCTGACCGCCACGGGAAGGCTCACAGCAGGGGGAGGAGACAGCGCGATGAATATCAAGGTCGGAAAGCAGGCGATCGCCGAGGCGACTGCGACGCTGAAGAATTGGGGCCGCTGGGGCAAAGACGATCACGTTGGCACCCTCAACCATGTCACGCCGCAGGACATCGTCAAAGCCGCCAGCCTCATCCGCACCGGCAAGGCATTTGCGCTGGGAATCCCGCTCGACCGGGACGGACCGCAGAACGGACTGTTCGGCGGCCGCTTCAACCCGATTCATCAGATGCTGGCGACCGGCACCGATGCCGTGGCCGGCCAGCAGGACTGGAACAAGATCCGCTATGCCGACGACACGTTGATGCTGTGCGTGCAGGGCGCAACCCATTGGGATGCGCTCGGTCACGTCTTCTACGAAGACAAGGCCTATAACGGCCACGACGCCAAGCTGATCGATTCCAAAGGCCTCAGTGTTCTCGGCATCGAGCATTCGAAGAACAAGATGGTCGGGCGCGGCGTGCTGCTCGACATCGCGCGTTTCCGCGGCGTGCCGTGGCTGAAGGACGGCGAAAGCATTGCCAACGACGAACTCGATAAATGCGCCAAGGAGCAGAACGTCTCGATCGGGCGCGGCGATTTCGTGCTCATCCGCACCGGCCAGATGGAGCGCTGCATGGCCGAGAAGGAATGGGGCGGCTATGCCGGCGGCGATGCGCCCGGCGTCAAATTCGAAAACTGCTATTGGTGCCAGGACAAACAGCTCGCCGCCATCTGTACCGACACCTGGGGCGTCGAGGTGCGGCCCAACGAGACCACGGAGGCCAACCAGCCTTGGCACTGGGTGGTGATTCCGGCGATGGGCCTGTGCATGGGCGAGATTTTCTACCTCAAGGAACTGGCCGAGGACTGCGACGAAGACGGCATTTATGAATTCTTCTTCTGCGGCCCGCCGCTGATCATTTCCGGCGGCACCGGCTCGCCGATCAATCCGCAGGCGATCAAATAAGATGTTCGTCGGGCTTGATGGATATCCAGGGGGCTGGGTTGCAGTTTGGCTCGACGAGGTTAGGCAGCCAGAGATCACTTTTCTTCGTGGCATAGGGGAATTGTTCGATCGGCCTTTTGATAGGGCCATGATCGATATTCCCATTGGGCTGCCCGAGCGGGATTATCGAGTATGTGATGTAGAAGCGCAGAAATATCTCGGTCAAAATCGATCCCGTGTCTTCACCGGTGCACGTCGACCATTGCTTTCATATCAGAAACGAGAGGACGCGCATGCGTGGGCTAAAGCCACTGATGGCAGAGGCGTTTCCTGTCAACTGTTTTGTTTGATGGAGAAGATCAGACAAGTGGACGATGTCATGACGCACGACAGACAAGAGAAGTTACGAGAAACTCATCCTGAGTTGGCGTTCCAGCGACTGAATGACGGTTGTTCATTGCCGAAGAAAAAGACACCTGAAGGTATTGAAGCGCGGCGACAGATACTACTGAAGAAGGGCCTTGCATCAATGGATCTTTTGCTTGTTCAGCGCATCGGAAAAGGTGCCAAAGCAGACGATGTTCTTGATGCCTGTGTTTGCGCTCTCGTTGCTATGGAAATGAGCGCGGACCATCGGTTTCCCAATAAGCCTCAAGAACCTGATTCCAATGGCCTAAAGATGGAAATCTGGTTCTAATAAAAGCGTAGGAGTGATCATGGCAAAGTGGCTCAAGCGCGGAATGGATGCGAATGCGATCAAGGCGGCCGACGCCAAGGTGCGCGAGACCGTCGAGCAAATCCTCGCCGACATTGATGCGCATAAGGACGCCGCGGTGCGCGAACTGTCGCAAAAGTTCGACAACTGGTCGCCGCCGTCGTTCAAGCTTGCGCCGGACGAGATCGAGCGCGCCATCGGCCAGGTGAAAAAGCGCGATCTTCAGGATATCAAATTCGCCCAGGCGCAGGTGCGTAACTTCGCGCAGAAGCAGAAAGACACGCTGCGCGACCTCGACATCGAAACGATGCCCGGCGTGGTGCTCGGCCACCGGCATATTCCGGTGAACTCCATCGGCTGTTACGTGCCCGGCGGCCGCTATCCGATGGTGGCCTCCGCCCATATGTCGATCGTCACCGCTCGCGTCGCCGGCGTAAAGCACATTGTCGCCTGTGCGCCGCCGTTTCATGGCGGCCCGCATCCGGCGATTGTCGCGGCCATGCATTTCGGCGGTGCCAACGACATTTTCGTCCTCGGCGGCGTGCAAGCCGTTGCCGCCATGGCGCTCGGCACCGAAACCATCGCCGCCGTCGACATGATCGTCGGCCCCGGTAACGCCTATGTCGCCGAGGCCAAGCGGCAATTGTTCGGCCGGGTCGGCATCGACCTTCTGGCCGGGCCGACCGAGACACTGGTCATCGCCGACGACAGCGTCGATGGCGAAATCTGCGCCACCGATCTCCTCGGCCAGGCCGAGCACGGTCCAACCTCGCCGGCGATCCTGTTGACCACCTCGGAGAAGCTCGCCCGCCATACCATGACGGAAATCGAGCGGCTCCTGAAAATCCTGCCGACAGCCGACACCGCCGGCAAGGCCTGGGCCGATTGCGGCGAGGTTATCGTCTGCGACGATGACGCCGAGATGGTGCGCGAGGCCGATCGCATTGCTTCGGAGCACGTGCAGGTGATGACGCACGATCCAGATTACTTCCTGCAAAACATGAGAAATTACGGCTCGCTGTTTCTCGGCCCGCGCACCAATGTCGCCTACGGCGACAAGGTGATCGGCACCAATCACACGCTGCCGACCAAGAGGGCGGCGCGCTATACCGGCGGGCTGTGGGTCGGGAAATTTCTCAAGACCTGTACCTATCAGAAAGTGCTCACCGACGAAGCCAGCGCCATGATCGGCGAATATTGCTCGCGGCTATGCATGCTCGAAGGTTTTGTCGCCCATGCCGAGCAGGCCAATGTGCGGGTGCGCCGCTATGGTGGGAGGAATGTGCCTTATGGGGAGGCGGCGGAGTGAAGTCCGTCATTCTGCTTCGAACGAAAAGTTGCGGTCAGCCCGATTTTCCTACCTGTGCGGCAGCATCGTGAAATGCTCTTTTCACCTCGTCGGCGGAGCCGAGATGAACCGCCGCAGCGACTAAAATCCGCAGCGGCGTCGCGTCTATGGTTCCCGGTGATTCGACGAGACCCGCGCAAAGTTGGGAAACAAGCGCCGGATCGCCCTGGAAGAGCGTCCTGGGATATTTGTCACCTTTGATCTGCTTGATCGTCAGTCCGGTTCTATCAAGTTCAAGCAGTATATGGTCGCCGTTGCCGAGCGCGACCTCGGAGCGAGGGCGCTGGTCAGTATCGGAAAAGAGAATGACCGTGCCTAAAGGCGTTGCCATCTGGCCCTCGGATTTGCGACAAAAATGCTGGCACAATGTCCATAATGCGGCAATAAGCGATTGGTGTCACAATGCGAATAATCGATGAGCAACAGTGCTGATCTCGCCAAATCCCCGTCCTTCCGCCTCGACGGCAAACGCGCACTGGTAACCGGCGGCGGCCGCGGTATCGGTTTGACCGCGGCATCGGCGCTGGCGGCGGCCGGGG
>JBAQHW010000009.1:0-5030 GCA_049288525.1 Xanthobacteraceae bacterium | reverse complement strand
GCAAGACACCGGCGGCGCCAATTCCGCGGTCATGACGAATTCACCTTGGCGCAGGCGCTCTTGCAGCGTCGGGGGCAGGGGGGTGCTTGTCTGGTCGTTCATCGTCCGCTCAGCGCATATATGCTTTGCCGGACCACAGCAAATCGGCTGTGAATTGCCCACTTGCAAGGCCGCTACATTGCCGCTTTCTGGACAGGGAAGCGGGGTGCCGATAGAGAGTGGCCCACTGCGAGCGGCGGAATTGGGATTTTTCGAACTGGATTTGCGATGAGCGGCGTCAACGATATCAGGTCGGCCTTCCTCGGCTATTTCGCGCGCGAGGGTCACGAAGTCGTGCCGTCGTCGCCGCTGGTACCGCGCAACGACCCGACACTGATGTTCACCAATGCCGGCATGGTGCAGTTCAAGAACGTCTTCACCGGCCTCGAGAAGCGGCCATATTCGCGCGCGGTGACGGCGCAGAAATGCGTGCGCGCCGGCGGCAAGCACAACGACCTCGATAATGTCGGCTACACCGCGCGCCACCACACCTTCTTCGAAATGCTCGGCAACTTCTCGTTTGGCGATTACTTCAAGGAACGCGCCATCGAGCTTGCCTGGAAGCTGATAACCAAGGAGTACGGCGTACCGGCGGACAAGCTTTTGGTCACCGTCTATATCGACGACGACGAAGCCTTCGATCTGTGGCGCAAGATCAGCGGGCTTTCGGACAAGAAAATCCTGCGCATCGCCGGCAGCGACAATTTCTGGCAGATGGGCGACACCGGCCCGTGCGGACCGTGTTCGGAGATTTGCTACGACCATGGCGATCACATTCCCGGCGGGCCGCCGGGCAGTCCGGACGCCGAGGGCGACCGCTTCGTCGAAATTTGGAATCTCGTCTTCATGCAGTACGAGCAGCTTGCCGGCGGCAAGCGTCTCGACCTGCCGCGGCCGTCGATCGACACCGGCATGGGCATCGAACGCATGGCGGCGGTGCTGCAAGGCACCCACGACAATTACAAGATCGATCTGTTCGGCGCGCTGATCGAAGCCGTCGCCGATCTCACCGGCGTCGATTCCGACGACGACCGCCGCGTCTCGCACCGGGTCATCGCCGATCATCTGCGCGCCAGCGCGTTTCTGATCGCCGACGGAGTGTTGCCGTCGAACGAAGGCCGCGGCTATGTGCTGCGCCGCATCATGCGCCGCGCCATGCGCCACGCCGAATTGCTCGGCGCCAAGGATCCGCTGATGTGGCGGCTGGTGCCGGTGCTGATCCGCGAAATGGGCCACGCCTATCCGGAGCTGCACCGCGCCGACGCGCTCGTCACCGAGACCTTAAAGCTCGAAGAAGAGCGATTTCGCCGCACCCTCGAGCGCGGCCTGACGATCCTCGACGAAGCGAGCAAGTCGCTCAAGAAGGGCGACATGTTCGACGGCGTAACGGCCTTCACGCTCTACGACACTTACGGCTTTCCGCTCGATCTGACGCAGGACGCGCTGCGGCCGCGCGGCATTGGCGTCGATATCGCGGCCTTCACCGATGCCATGGAGGAACAGCGCAAGAAGGCGCGCGCGTCATGGGCGGGTTCGGGCGAAGCGGCCGACGAAGCGGTTTGGTTCGGGCTGCGCGAAAAACTCGGCGCCACGGAATTTCTCGGCTACGACACCGAAAATGCCGCCGGCGTGGTCACGGCACTGGTGCGCGACGGCACAGAAGTTGCCGTACTGAAAAAGGGCGAGAGCGGCGCTGTCGTGCTCAACCAGACGCCGTTCTACGGCGAATCCGGCGGCCAAGTCGGCGATGCTGGTCTGCTGAAAGCAGACGGCGTGCGCTTTAAAGTCACCGACACACAAAAATATGCCGGCGATGTGTTCGCCCATGTCGGCACGGTCGAGGAAGGTACGTTACAGGTCGGCGCCGCGCTCGAACTTGAGGTTGATCATGCTCGCCGCGGCGCGATCCGGAAGAATCACTCGGCGACGCATCTCTTGCACGAGGCGCTGCGCCAGGTGCTCGGCGATCACGTCGCGCAGAAAGGCTCGCTGGTCGCGCCGGACCGGTTGCGTTTCGATTTCTCGCATCCCAAGCCGATGACCGGGGACGAGATCGGGCGCGTCGAGGATATTGCCAATGGCATCGTGCTGCAGAATTCGCCGGTGACGACGCGCGTGATGGCGATCGACGATGCGCGGCAATCCGGCGCGCGGGCTTTGTTCGGCGAGAAATACGGCGACGAAGTGCGCGTGGTGGCTATGGGTGAAGCCGGCGGGAACACCATGGGCTGGTCGGTCGAATTGTGCGGCGGCACTCATGCCAGGCGCACCGGCGACATCGGGCTTATTTCGGTGGTGGGCGAGAGCGCCGTCGGTTCCGGCGTGCGCCGCATCGAGGCGCTGACCGGGAACGGCGCCCGCCACGAGCTCAACAAGTTTCGGAGCGAACTGCGCACCGTCGCCGGCGAACTGAAGGCGCCGATTGCGGACATCGCCGCGCGCACCGCCGCGGTGCTCGAGGATCGCAAGCGCCTCGAGCGCGAACTATCCGAGGCCAAAAAGAAGCTGGCCATGTCTGGTGGCATGTCTGGTGGCATGTCTGGTGGCATGGGCGGCGGCGGCGCTAAGAGCGATGGCGCCGATGGCGTGCGCACCGTCGGCAATATCAGGCTGATGGCGCGCGCCGTCGAAGGCATCGAATTGAGGGATCTGCGCAGCCTCGCCGATGAAGGCAAGAAACAAGTCGGCTCCGGCATCGTCGCGATCGTCGGCGTGTCGGATGACGGCAAGGCCGGCATCGTCGTCGGCGTCACCGAAGACCTGACGTCGCGCTTCAACGCCGTCGATCTGGTGCGCAAAGGCGCCGAGGCGCTCGGCGGCAAAGGCGGCGGTGGGCGACCCGATATGGCGCAGGCCGGCGGCCCTGACGGGTCGAAGGCGGCCGCCGCGCTCAAGGCAATCGAGGCGGCGCTCGGCGGCTGATCGCGAGATGTCGGCTTGCCCGGCTCGTCGCGCGCGCAGGCCTACAATTCGACGATCATGCCGTCTTCGGCGGTCTCGTAAGGCAGCTTGGCGCGCTGCGCCAGCATATCGTTGCTCATATGGGTCAGGATGAGCCGCTTGGGCCGAATGTCGCCGAGGTGCTGTTCGAGCAGCGTCAGCGCCATGTGACCGCTGACCGCCTTGTCCCGCATATAGGCTTCGCAGATGAACAGGTCGGCATCGCGGCCGATGTCGATCAGCGACTCCGTCCATTGCGTGTCGCCGGAAAAAGCGATCACTTTGCCTTCGGCTTCGAAGCGGAAGCCGAGACAGGGGCCGGCGCGGTCGTCGTGCAGGACATGATACGCCGTGACATGCAGGTGGCCGGCCGCGCTACGCTCTCCGATCCGCAATTCTTCCAGCCGCACCGGAAACGACCAGTCCATGTCCCTGGTGCCGGGAAAGGCCGTCTCCATGATCTCGCCGTAGCGGGATTTGAGGCTCGGCGGGCCGACCACGGTGAGGGGCTCTTTGCGTTTGAGCACATAGTTGGAGTCGAGGATGAAGAAAGGCAGCCCGCCGATGTGGTCGCCATGGAAGTGCGAGATAAAGATGGTCTTGATGCTGTTGGGATTGATTCCGAACCTGTTCATTCCGACGAGCGAAGTCGCTCCGCAATCGATCAAAGCGTTGATGTTCTGGCCAACGAGGTGAAAGCACGTATTGTATCGCCCGCCGGAGCCGAAGGCATCGCCGCAGCCCACGAATTGCAAATGCATGGAATTTCCTTTGGCATGACCGGAGCCGGAGCGATGCCGTTACGTCCCCGTTACATGGACTGTCGCTTGGGCCGTCAGGCCCGGAATCACAAAAGTGTCGCTTTTGACGGCAAGGCATTCTGTGACGTACGTCACATTTAGCGCTGGTTGTACCGTGGTGGCTGCGCTATTGCCGCAAGTCTATGGATTTTCAGCCTTTTCACGACTTTTTCCCGCCGCGCCAAGCTTCTGGTATGATGCCTGGGCGGATTAGGCGAACTGGCGGGTCAAGCGCCTTGATCGCACCATAAACCGGCGCATTGTTCGACTCCGATGGGTTCAGGGGACTTCGGGTGAGGCTTCGATCCAATCATTGCTGCGTGCTGGCGGTGCTCGTCGCGGCGCTGGGGCTTGCCGGTTGCACCAATATCGATTTCGACAGTCAGCAGGCATGGTTCGCGAAGAAGCTGGATTTCGCCGGGAAAAAGGGCGGCTACACGTTCTCGGAACTGCAGGAATCCAGGCAGGATCAGCGTCCGATCACGGCGAGCGATCTGGTCAATGCCAACGGCTCTTGCCCGCCGCCGCCAGCACAGCCAGCGCCGCCGCCGGCGCCCGGTCAGGCCGCGGTTCTGCCGGCGCCGGTGGATACTGCGGCATTGCTCGGGGGCGGCATCGCGCTCGGCATGAGCGAATGTGAGGTGGTGTTTCGCGCCGGTCAGCCGAGCTCGGTCCAGATCAGCAAATTGCCGAGCGGCGACCGCAGTGCGATGCTGACCTTCGATACCGGGCCAAGGGCCGGCATGTATCGCTTCGATCGCGGCGCCCTGAAGGAATTTGACGCTCTGCCCATGGCGGCGGCCCCGCCGCCAGTGGCCAAGAAGAAAACCGCAAAGGCCAAAGCAAAGCCCAAATCGCCAAAGAAGAACGATACATAAAACCTCGGGACTTGCGCTCTGGGGTTCTCGCTTGCCGCGGCAAAGCGCGAAGGTTATAAGCCCGGCGCGGATTTGCACCGCGTTCACATTATTTCCCAAAGGACGATCTGATGGCGATCGAGCGCACGTTTTCGATCATCAAACCCGACGCGACCGGCCGTAATCTGACGGGCGCGATCAACGCGATGATTGAAAAAGCCGGTTTGCGTATTGTAGCGCAGAAGCGGATTAAGATGTCACGCGAACAGGCTGAGACGTTTTACGCCGTCCACAAAGCGCGGCCGTTCTTCGGCGAGCTCGTCGATTTCATGATCTCGGGCCCCGTCGTTGTGCAGGTGCTGGAGGGCGAGAATGCGGTTGCTGCCTATCGCGA
>JBAQHW010000008.1:0-4844 GCA_049288525.1 Xanthobacteraceae bacterium | reverse complement strand
CATTCGCTACCCACCCAGCCGCAAACTCGTGAAGCGAATGTCAAATCCAAAAGCTCCACTAGGACTGACATTTGCTAGTGGTCCTTTGATTCTAACATTCGCATAATGGCATGCCGGACAGGGGTGCGAATGTTAGAATCGGACCACGAGCTGTTTATTTTAGCATCTCCTTTTCGCTTTCCACTTTTGCGGGACATGCTCTAACAGTCAGGTCAGGAATTAAATGGCATCCGACGATCTGATCGCAGCACGCTCCAGCCGCTGGTGGGCGCTGTTGCACTTCAATCTGACACGATTGATTTTTCCGGCCAGCCTGCTCGCCGACCGTATCGGCGTGTCCACCAACATTATCCGACGCTGGTTCATTCCTTGGGAGCGCACCGACGAGCATCTGCCGCTGTCGCATATCGCCGAAGTCACCCACACGCGCGGATTTTTCTGGGACGCCATCTCGGTGGAAAGCTCGGGCGGCCTCAATCCCTTGCGCGTATGGGGCCTGCCGAAAGGCCAAGCGCGTAATTTCGTCGAGCACGTGCGCGAGCGGCTGAACCAGACGCCTCCGCCGACGCGGTAGCTCTACCCTGTCATGCTCCGCGACGGCGGAGCATCCAGTAAACACCGAACACGCGGCGATTACTGGATCGTCCGCCTCCGCGGACGATGACAGCGAAATGAGTGCGTCTTACGCCGCCTCGGCCACCTTGGCGCCATTAAAGCGCAAGCCGTCGCGGCCGGCCGAGATCTTGACGTTCTCGCCGTCCTTGATGCCGCCGGAGAGAATGAGCTCGGCCAGCGGGTCCTGGACGTATTTCTGGATCGCGCGCTTGAGCGGCCTTGCGCCGTAGGCCGGGTCGTAACCCTTTTCGGCCAGCCAGTCGCGCGCCCGCGCATCGAGCGCGACCGCGATCTTGCGATCCTCCAGAAGTTTTTGCAGCCGCTCGACCTGGATGTCGACGATGCGGCCCATCTGGTCGCGCTTGAGCCGGTGGAACAGGATGATCTCGTCGACGCGGTTGAGGAATTCCGGCCGGAAATGCGCGCGCACGTCCGCCATCACCTGATCGCGCACTTTGTCGGAGTCCTCGCCGTCGGCCTGCGCCACCAGATATTCGGCGCCGAGATTCGAGGTCATCACGATCAGGGTGTTGCGGAAGTCGACGGTGCGGCCCTGGCCGTCGGTCAAGCGGCCGTCGTCGAGTACCTGCAGCAGCACGTTGAAAACGTCGGGATGCGCCTTTTCGACCTCATCGAACAGCACGACCTGATAAGGCCGCCGCCGCACCGCTTCGGTGAGCGCGCCGCCTTCGTCGTAGCCGACATAGCCGGGCGGCGCCCCGATCAAGCGGGCCACCGAATGCTTTTCCATATATTCCGACATGTCGATGCGGATCAGCGCATGCTCGTCGTCGAACAGAAATTGGGCGAGCGCCTTGGTCAATTCGGTCTTGCCGACGCCGGTGGGTCCGAGAAACATAAAGGAACCAATGGGCCGGTTCGGATCCTGCAGCCCGGCGCGGGCGCGGCGCACCGCGGTCGACACCGCCTTGACGGCTTCGGCCTGGCCGACCACGCGCTTGCCGATCGCGTCTTCCATCTTGAGGAGCTTTTCGCGCTCGCCTTCGAGCATGCGGTCGACCGGGATGCCGGTCCAGCGCGACACCACTTGCGCGATGTGATTGGCGGTCACCGCTTCTTCGGCGACCACCGCGCCCGAAGTCGCGCCTTCGGTCGACTTGAGCTTGCTCTCGAGCTGCGGCAGCACGCTGTACTGCAATTCGCCGGCGCGCTGGTAATCGCCGCGGCGGATCGCATCGGCAAGATCGTTCTTGGCGGTGTCGAGCTGCTTCTGATATTCCGCGGCCGAGGACAGCTTGTCCTTTTCCGATTTCCATTTGGCGGTGAGCGCGTCGGCCTGTTCCTGCAGGCCGGCGAGATCCTTCTCCAGCCGCTTGAGCCGGTCCTTCGACGCCGCGTCGCTCTCCTTCTTGAGCGCCTCCTGCTCGATCTTCATCCGCACGATCTCGCGATCGAGGTTGTCGAGCTCTTCCGGCTTGGAATCGATCTGCATGCGCAGCCGCGCCGCCGCCTCGTCGACCAGGTCGATCGCCTTGTCGGGCAGGAAACGGTTGGTGATGTAACGGTTCGACAGCGTCGCCGCCGCGACCAGTGCGCTGTCGGTGATCCGCACCTTGTGGTGCGCCTCGTATTTTTCCTTCAAGCCGCGCAGGATCGAGATGGTATCCTCGACGCTCGGCTCCTCGACATAGACCGGCTGGAAGCGCCGGGCGAGCGCCGCATCCTTTTCGATGTATTTCTTGTACTCGTCGAGCGTCGTGGCGCCGACGCAATGCAATTCGCCGCGCGCCAGCGCCGGTTTGAGCAGGTTGGATGCGTCCATCGCGCCGTCGGCTTTGCCGGCGCCGATGATGGTATGCATCTCGTCGATGAACAGCACGTAGGCTCCGGCCGAGCCGGTGACTTCCTGGAGCACGGCCTTGAGCCGCTCCTCGAACTCGCCGCGGTATTTGGCGCCGGCAATCATCGCGCCCATGTCGAGCGCCAGAAGCTTCTTGTCCTGCAGGCTCTCCGGCACGTCGCCGTTGACGATGCGCAGTGCCAGGCCCTCGACGATGGCGGTCTTGCCGACGCCGGGTTCGCCGATCAGCACCGGATTGTTCTTGGTGCGCCGCGACAGCACTTGAATCGTCCGGCGGATTTCCTCGTCCCGTCCGATAACGGGATCCAGCTTGCCGTCGCGCGCGGCTTGGGTGAGATCGCGGGCATATTTTTTCAGTGCATCGTAGGCGTTCTCCGCCGACGCCGAATCGGCGGAGCGGCCTTTGCGCAAGGCCTCGATCGCCGCGTTGAGCGCCTGCGGCGTAACCCCGGCGTTGGCCAGAATCTTTCCGGCGTCGTTGCTCTTGTCCGCGGCCAGCGCGAGCAACAGCCGCTCGACCGTCACATAGCTGTCGCCGGCCTTCTGGCCGGCCTTCTCGGCGGCATCGAATACGCGCGCCAAGGCCGAGTCGAGGTAGACCTGCCCCGCCCCGCCGCCGGAAATCTTGGGCCGCTTGGCGAGCGCCGCTTCGACAGCGGCCAATGCGCCGCGCGAATTACCGCCGGCGCGATCGATCAGGCCGGCGGCGAGCCCTTCCGGGTCGTCGAGCAGAACCTTGAGCAGATGATCGGGTGCGAATTGCTGATGTCCCTCGCGCTGCGCGAGCGATTGGGCGGACTGAACGAAACCGCGGCTGCGGTCGGTATATTTCTCGAAATCCATTTGTCTTTATGCCAAAGCGGCACTCCCTCGGCCTGTTCCGGCGCCCTAAAGCCTAGGCGCGACCGGTCCATCGTCATTGGGTGGTTTAAGCTTTCGCCCCGGCGAAACCATGACTTTTATCAAGGCATCCGGCGCGCATTTTACGGACCCCCGAAAGCGATCCGACGAGTATAAATATGGTGTTCCGACCGGGCGGGAAAAGAGGCGTCCCTTGGTCCAAGGCTGAAAATACCTATGGCTAAAATTCAAGCGATTTATCGCTATCCGATAAAAGGGCTTAGCCCCGAACGGCTCGAGCGGACCGCGCTGCGGCCAGGCCAGACCGTGACCGGCGACCGTCTCTACGCCATCGAGAATGGACCGTCCGGCTTCGACCCGGCGGCGCCCTCCTATCTCGCCAAGACCCATTTCCTGATGCTGATGCGGAACGAGCGGCTGGCGCAGTTGCACAGCGCGTTCGACCAGACCACGCACACCCTCACCATAGACGCCTTTGCCCTATCCTCCGCCGCGGGCGGGGGAACAGTCCGGCAAGGCACCGTCAGCGCCGACCTGCGCACGCCGGAAGGCCGCACGGCGATCGAACGCTTCTTTGCCGACTTCTGCGCCGACGATTTGCGCGGGCCGCCGAAAATATTGCACGCCGAAGGCCACAGCTTCTCCGATGTGGCCAAAAAAGTCGTGTCGATCATCAACCTCGCGTCGGTCGCCGCGGTCGCCGACATGGTCGGTGCGACGGTCAACCCGCTGCGCTTTCGCGCCAATCTTTATGTCGAAGGCTGGCCGGCCTGGAGCGAACTCGATCTCGTCGGCCGCGAACTCACCATCGGCCGAACTATCCGTCTGCAAGTCGTCAAGCGGATCGTCCGCTGCGCCGCCACCAATGTCGATCCCGACACCGCGCACCGCGACCTCAACATTCCGCAGACGCTGATGCGCAATCTCGATCACGCCGATTGCGGGGTTTACGGTGAGGTCGTCAGCGGCGGAGAAATTGCGGTAGAGGATGGGATTGAGCTTAGCTGAGACCGAATCCGTCTTCCGGCGCGCTTAACTCGCTTTCTTCGTCCGCTCGAACCCGAGACCAACCATGACGCCACGCGCCGCCACGCAACCCAACGCCGCGTATCGCTGGCTGGTGCTGGCGGCGGCGACGTTCGCCCAGGCGACGAGCGCGTTTGCCATGCTGGGCGTCGCCGCCTTGGCCGGGTTCCTGCAGCGGGATTTTCGCCTGTCGGGCGCCGAGACCGGCCTGTTGATCACCGCGACCTACGGCGCGGCGGTATTTTCGCTGTTGTTCATAGGCGATCTCCTCGACCGCAAGAGCGAGCGGTTGATCATCGGCATCGGCGGCGTGATTGCTTTTGTCGCCATGATGATTGCCGCCTTCAGCGGCAATTTCACCGTGCTGTTGCTGTGCCTGTTCGTCGCCGGCTTGGGCTTCAGCGTGACCCAGCCCGGCGGCAGCAAATCGGTCTCGGCCTGGTTTCGCGGCGACCGGCTGGGTTTGGCCATGGGCATCCGTCAGGCCGGGCTGCCGTTCGGCGGCGCGCTGGCGGCGGCC
>JBAQHW010000007.1:0-3242 GCA_049288525.1 Xanthobacteraceae bacterium | reverse complement strand
CTCACCGACGTGCACGAGCCCGACCAATGCGCGCGCCTCGCCGAAGTGGTCGACGTTCTGCAAATTCCGGCGTTTCTCTGCCGCCAGACCGATCTGTTGATTGCCGCGGCCAAGACCGGCCGCGTCGTCAATGTCAAAAAGGGCCAGTTCCTGGCGCCCTGGGACATGACGAACGTGGTCGAAAAAATCACCGGCGCCGGCAATGCCAATGTGCTGGTCACCGAGCGCGGCGTGTCGTTCGGCTACAACACGCTGGTCTCCGATATGCGGGCGCTGCCGGTGCTGGCCAAGATCGGCGCGCCGGTGATCTTCGATGCCACCCATTCGGTGCAGCAGCCGGGTGGCCAGGGCGCCTCATCGGGCGGCGAACGCCAATACGTCCCAGTGCTGGCCCGCGCCGCCGTGGCGGTCGGTGTCGCGGGCGTGTTCATCGAGACCCACCAGGATCCCGATAAGGCTCCCTCCGACGGCCCGAATATGATCCCGCTCAAGGAGTTGCCGGCCCTTCTTGAGCGACTGCTGCAATTCGATGCTTTGGCAAAAACCGGCTAACGCGTCCTCACAGAGACACCAGCAAATTCTGCGGGACTCAGCGCGCTGGCGAGCGCGTCGAGGATCAACAACGCATCGGTCGTTCCCTGGGCTTCGCCTTTTTCAAAGTCCTCCCCGGCGAGCCCCATCGTATTGGTGACTTGCGCCAGACAAAGCACAGCTTTGTTGCGCTCGCGCGAGAATGCGTAGAGCGCAGCGGCCTCCATTTCGACAGCCAGGACGCCCCCAGCGCGGGCCGCCGCAATCGCCGCGTCAGTTTCCCGAAACGGCGCATCGGTTGTCCAGCTGGCGCCGACGAAGGCCGGCAAGCCGGCGTCTTTGAGCGCGCGCATGGCCAGCGCGACGAGGTCCGGGTCAGCCTCGGCAAAGGCCGAAGGGGCAGCGTAGTGGTAACTCGTTCCTTCGTCGCGCAACGCGCGGTCGATGATGACAAAATAAGGCGGCCTGCTGGCCGGCACGATCTGGCCGGCGGAGGTCACGCTGATCAAGGTTCGGCAGCCACAGGCAAACAGCTGTTCTGCGACCAAGACCGCGAACGGAGCGCCGACCGCGCAGCCAATGATGCCTGCGGTTTGGCCGGCGAGTGGAAAACTATAGAGGTCGGTATGATAGCAAGGCCATGCCGCAGATCGCCTCGCTAAGCCTGCTTCTTTGAGCCGGCGGACGATGTCGCCGTCCGGATCGAGCACGCAAATCGGCGGCACGTCGGCCGCGGGCAGGCCCTTCTGGCGACGCGCTTCGCGGAGCAGGGCGCGGGGCTCGAACAGCGACGGGGCACCCGGCTGCTTGTTGTCCAGAATTGGAGGCATCGGCAATATTGGAAGTATCGGAGACAATGACACACGAACTCCTGAGGCGTGGAAGGATCTGATGCGGCGAAAAACAGGTAGACCCGCCAAATAACGGCGGCGCGTCGGGATGAGGCGTAGTCCAATGTTTTGAGTGCAGCTGTGTTCCTTGGTCGAATTGAGACGAGCCGTAAAGCCACCTCTGGCCGGGGTGACTATTGCGGAAAGGCCGTAAAACCCCATTATTTCCCTATCGGGCAGGGGTGCCGCGCCGGTCGCGCGGTTGAGATCAAACCCGTCGAACCTGTCTGGGTTGAAGGCTGAATTTATATCCAAGTAATTTCAGAGGCTTGCGACGCGAAAAGTGTCAAACCACTTCGGATTTGACAGTTTTTGTTGCCGTGGCGTTCGCCCGACGCTTTTGCTGTCCTAATTCGCCAGATCGAATCACGACGGATATAATTAATCGTCGGTCCGGGAAGACCAAAAAATGACGACGCTGCCGCATTTGGAAACGCTCGTCAGACTGCTCACAGCCGCCGTGCTGGGCAGCCTCATCGGCTTCGAGCGCGAGCGACTGTTGTGGGCGGCGGGAATCCGAACGCACATGCTGGTTTGTGTCGGAGCGTGCCTGTTCATGATCGTGTCGACCTATGGCTTCTCTAGCACCCTTGGGCCCAATGTAGTTCTCGATCCTTCCCGCGTGGCCGCACAAGTCGTGTCTGGTATCGGCTTCCTCGGCGCAGGGGCAATTCTCGCACGCGGGGAAATTGTTAAAGGGCTGACGACTGCAGCCAGTATCTGGACCGTAGCGGCAATTGGATTGGCGGTTGGCGGCGGCCTATATTTCGCGGCCGGGACTTCCACTGCCGTCATCCTAGTCATTCTCGCTGGCGTGAAGCCACTTGAAGAAGCCTATCGAGCGCGAAACCAAAGCTGCCGTCTCGTAGTAGAGGCGAAGCAGGGAGCGTTAACACCCGAACTCGTCAAAAAGACGCTTGGCCTGCGTATGTCGCAGATCAAGCGGTTCATCGTCAACACAAGAGACGGCGGAATGATTGACGACGTGACTTTGATTTTGGCGCGAGTCTCACCTCAAGAGACGCAGCGGATTGTCGAAAAGCTCCAAAACATCGCCGATGTCAGTCAAGTCAGCATTGTTAGCCGGACCGCAGATCGACATACGGTAGATGCGTCATAGGCCACCTCAGTTGGCGGCCTCTTCTTAAGGCCAGTCAGTCTCCACGTTCGGGCCATGTCGAGCAAGAGTTGGCGCTGTTCATCATTGCGGTCACGGGCCTCTAAACGCGCCGCCACTTCAAGCCAAGCCTCACCCATCTGGAGGAAAATGCGCCGCTCCCGATCACTCTCGGCGGTCCTAGCCCACCCCAAGCACTCATCTGCAAATTCGCGGTAACCTGGCGCCGTTGTCACGACGACTCCCCGGCAACGTCTCCCTGACCGCGTAACTATGAAATTCTGTATCGGTTCCGACAGGTTTGACAGTCGCGGCGAAAAGCCTTTGTGCGTCAATGTACGCCCCGAGCGCACTTTGACAGTCTAAGCCCTTGTAACTACTTAAGGGATGCAGAACTGTCTTGGTCATTCCAGCGAAGGGAGCCGCGTTGACCGGACCGAACCTATCCATATCGCCTATCGGCAAGCGGCCGCGGGTCGTCATCATCGGCGCCGGCGTCATCGGGCTCGGCATTGCCTGGCGGCTCGCCCCGCGCGCCGAGGTTTTGCTGTTCGACCGCGGCAAGGCCGGCGCCGGCTCGAGCCATGCCGCGGCCGGCATGCTGGCAGCGGCCTGTGAGGCGGAACCCGGCGAAGAGGATTTGGTGGCGCTCGGCCGCGACAGCCAGGCGCGCTGGCCGGCCTTCGCGGCCGAACTGTTGGGCG
>JBAQHW010000006.1:0-10652 GCA_049288525.1 Xanthobacteraceae bacterium | reverse complement strand
TGCCGGGCATCGGTTGCATCCTGATCGGCGAAGGCGATCTCTCGCAGGAACTCGGCTATCCCCGGCAATACGAGCACAAAACCGTGCTGGAATGGATGAAGCGCATCGTCGACACCTGCAAGAAGCATAATGTCGTGGTCGGTCATCCACATGTCGAGCAGAGCAACGCCGAACGCATCATCAAGGAGGGTTACCGCTTTCTGATGTGCGCGCCGGTGCAGAGCTACGGCCACTTCGAAGCCGCGCGAAAATTCACCGGGCGCGCCTGAGAAAACATCGGCGCTGAAACAGCGAGCCCCGGCTTTCGCCGGACGCGAAAAACTGTCATTACGCTCCGACAAAGGCCGCGATGCCGGGGTGAACGCTAATGGGGCTGGGGCCGGTCGACCTTTTCGCCATTGTGCTGGCGCTGGCGGCGCTGATCGGCTGCGTCAACCACCTTTGCTTCAAGTTGCCGCCGGCCATTGGCATGTTGCTCGGTTCGCTGGTCGTCTCGCTCGTCGTCGTCGCCAGCGATCATCTCCTCCATTTGCATGTCATGCGCTGGTTTCGCGGCACGCTTGGCGCGGCCGACCTGCCGCATGTGTTTCTCAATGGCGCGCTGGCGCTGTTGTTGTTCGCCGGCAGCCTGCATGTCGACGTCGCCGAATTGAACCGGCGTCGCCAGGTGATCGTTTTGCTCGCCACCGTGAGCGTGATCGTCTCCACGCTCATTTTCGGTTATGCCATGTGGGCGCTCACCGGCTTCGGCGCCGCCATCCCGCTGGTCTGGTGCCTGGTGCTGGGCGCCGTGCTGGCGCCGACCGACGCCGTCGTTATCGAGAGCCTGTTGCGTGCGACCGGGCTACCGGCGCCGCTGCGCGCCGCCATCGTCGGCGAAAGCCTGTTCAACGACGGCGCCGGCGTGGTGCTGTTTCTTCTCGCACTCGGCGTGACGCAGGGCGCCGTCATTCACATCGGTGACGGCCATGTATTCATCGCGCTCGTTCGCGAGATCGCCGGCGGCGCGATCGTCGGCGTTCTCGCCGGCTGGCTGGCGGCCTGGCTGTTGCGCCGGATGAATGACGACGGCCTGCAGCTTTTGATCTCGCTAGCGCTGGTGCTCGGCTGCTATCGGCTCGCCGTGCTCACCGGCCTGTCCGGACCGATCGCGGTGGTCGCCGCCGGCCTGTGCCTGAACTCGCCGTCGCCGCGGCTCGGCATGACGCCGGATGCGCGCGCCGTGCTGATCGGCTTCTGGTCGCCGCTGAATGCGATCTTGAACACCATGCTGTTTCTGCTCATGGGGCTGCAAATCATGAGCCTGGTGGTGGCGCCAACCGATCTTCTGCTGATCGTGTTCGCGGTGCCGCTCGCCGTCGTTGCCCGTTTGGTCAGCGTCGCGTTGCCTGTTGCAGTGACCGGCGAGACGATCGCCGAAAAGTGGCGCACCACGGTGGTACTCACCTGGGCCGGACTGCGCGGCGGCATTTCGATAGCGCTCGCTTTGACGCTGCCGGTCTCGCCGTGGCGAACACAGTTATTGGTGGTGACCTATGCCGTGGTCGTATTCACCATCGTCGTGCAGGGCTTGAGCTTCTCGCGCGTTCTGGGTGCCGCTTACGGCGACGGCAAGAGCTTACGAACCTGACCCGCTGGTTTTTGCCTTGCTCGCCTGTTCGCTCTCCTGCTGCAGATAGGCGATGATGTCGCGGCGCGACGTCGCCTCCAGCACGCGGATCGGCATTTTCACGCCGGGAACGAATTGCTGCGGCCCGGCGAGCCAGTGATCGAGATTGTCCGCCGTCCAGGTCAGTCCGGCTGCTTTGAGCGCCGGCGAATAGGGATAGCCGGCGACCGAGCCGGCCTTGCGTCCGACGACGCCGCCCAGCATCGGGCCGAACTTGTTGGCCTCGAGCGCGTGGCAGGCGGTGCAGCGCTCGGCGAACAGTTTCTCGCCGTAAGCGGGGTTGGGTGGCGCGCCGGGAAGGAAACGGGACAAATTTCGCGCATTGGCGGGGTTCGCCGAGCGGAAGAACGTGTAGGCCAGTGTGATCGTATCGATGTCGCGCAGCTCCGGATCCTTGCCGAAAGCCGGATCGACGAAGAACACCACGGGCATATCGATCTTCTGATGCGGCTCGAGCCGCTCCTCGGTGAAGCAGAAGCATTGGATCTTGTTGAAATAGACGCCGGTCTGCAGCGGCGTCACATTGAACGTCGCGTGTCCCACGATGGGCTTGTCGCTGACGTTCTCGGCGGAGAAATAAACCAGCTTCTGCTCGCCGAGGTGCACCTTGACGGAGCGCTGCTCCGGCACGAAGCGCCAGGGCAGGCTCGGCTCGACATTGCTGTCGAACTGCACCGTCACAATCCGCTCGGCGATCGCCGCGGTGTCCTCGTTGACGCGTTGCGTGGTGCCGCCCAGCCCGGTGGCGCCGCAGAACAGGCGATAGAGCGTCGGCGAGTAGGCGACGAGCCCAAGCATGATGCCGATCGCGACCAGGCAGGGCGCAATGACAAGCAGGTTGCTTTTTTTCCGGCTGTCCATCGCTTCGTCCCAGCGCCCGGCACATCAGCCGCTGCGGTTGCGGCTTCATAATGGCGACAAAGCGATGCCGGCATGCGGCGTTTTGTCCGCAACGTCGGCTTAGCCGCCGAGCAGTGCCGCTTCGAACGCGCTCGCAATCGCCTGCTTGCTTTTTCCCGCGCGGGCGGCATCGCCGATCACGACGATTTTCTGGCCGGGCCGCGCCAAAGCTTCGAAGTGGCCGCCGGTGGACCGCCGTCCGCGATAATAGAACCAGTCGCGCAGCGCCGGCAGCGCGAACAGCCGCTTAAGGCCCGGCGCGCGCGCCAGGCCGAGGTCGAGCATCCATTCGGCAAGCGGGCGCAGCCCGAAACGATAGTCGGCGCCACTGGCGACGACGATGCGGTCGAACGGCGCCAGCAATCCGGGCAGCGCGTCGACGTCGGTCGAAAGCCGCATGCTCACGCCCTTCATCCGGCAGGCCGCGGCAAGATCGGCGATGTAGCGGGCGAAGCTTTGCGGGTTGGCCTCGACCTCCTGGTAGAGCGGCGCCTTGCCGGCGTAACGAAAACTGCCGCCGGGCTCGGCATTCTTCTCGAACACCGTGACGCTGTTGGCTTGTGCGACCAGCGCCGCATAAGTGAGCCCGGCCGGGCCGGCGCCAATGACGGCGATGCGCTCGCCATGCGGCGGTTGCGGCGCGGCAAACAGGCTTTCGCGGCCGGCGGCGCCGTTGACGACGCAGCCGATGCGTGCGCCGCTCCGCATCTCGTTGATGCAGGTGTTGCAGGCGAGGCAGCGCCGGATCGGCTCGCCGCGCGCCACCTTGTCCACCCATTGCGGGTCGGCGACCAGCGTGCGGCCGAGCGCGATGAAATCGGTCTTGCCGCTCGCCACCGCCGCTTCCGCCGTGGCCGGATCGCCGAGCCGACCAACAGCGATCACCGGCACGTTGATCTGCCGTTTCACGTCGGCGGCAAAGTCGAGAAAGGTCGCGTCGGGAAGATTCATCGGCGGCAGCACCACCTGCGCCGACGGCAGCGAGCGATAGTGGCCGGCGGTGACGTGCAGCGCATCGGCGCCCGTCGCCGCCGCCCAGATCGCGATCTGCCGGCCTTCGCTATAGGGCAAGCCGCCGGCAAAGAAATCCTCGACGGAAAGCCGATAAATCACGCCAAGCTCCGGCACCGCCGCCTTCACCGCGCGTAGCACCTCGAGCCCGAAGCGGGCGCGGTTTTCGAGCGAGCCGCCATACTCGTCGCTGCGGCGGTTCTCGAACGGCGCGTGAAACTGCGAGATCAGATAACCGTGTGCGGCATGGACTTCGACGCAATCGAAGCCGGCCTCTTTGGCGCGGCGCGCGGCGGCGACATAAGCGGCCGTCGTCTGCGCAATGCGCTCCTTGGTCATCTCCTGCGGGATGATGGTCTCGAAGGTGGTTTCGTAGACCGGGTGCGGAATAGCCGACGGCGCGATCGGCTCCTCGCCGCAAATGTCGACGCGGGTGTGGCCGCCGCCGTGGCCGAGCTGAATTGAGGCCTTGGCGCCGCCGTCATGGATGGCGGCGACCAGACGCGTGAGCCCGGGAATGAAGCGGCCGTCATAAATGCCGACCTCATGGCGGCGATGCCGGCCGCATTTTTCCGGCGACGCCATCTCGACCGTGATCAGGCCGGTGCCGCCGCGCACCCGCGCCAGGTAATAGGCGACGCTGTCGTCGGTGATAAAACCTTCGGCGTCCGCCGTGCGCGTCGTCATCGGCGGCATGACGATGCGGTTCTTGATTTCGGCCGGCCCGATGCGCGCCGGCGTGAGGAGGATGTTGGTCATCGCGATGTCATCGTCCGCGAAGGCGGACGATCCAGTAAACACTACCGATTGAGTTCATGTCGTTACCATTTGATGATTACTGGGTGCTCCGCCTTCGCGGAGCACGACAATTACAGTGTCGGAATCTCGCCGCCGTCGAGATCGACGGTGGCGCCGTGCAGCCAGGTGGCGCGCTTGGAGACGATGAAGGTAACGAGGTCGGCGACGTCGTCCACGGTGCCGAAGCGGGTGATGCCGAAACCGCGGCACATTTCCTTGCGCGCCTTGTCCTCCGGCCAGCCGGTGCGCTCCATCTCGGCCTTGATGCGCTTCCACAGCCGGTCGGTCTCGACCATGCTCGGATGAATGCAGTTGACCTGCACGCCCTCCTCCTTGCCGCGGTCGGCGAGGCATTTGGCAAACGCGGCAACCGCGGCATTGACGGACGCGCCGATGGTGAATTCCGCGGTGGGTTTGCGCCCGCCGGTGCCGCCGATCGCAATGAGCGAGCCGCGCCGCTCTTTAAGGAGCGGCCAGGCGGCGCGCGCCAGCCGCACATGGGCGAAGAATTTCAGCGCATAGCCGTCCTCGAAATCGGCGTCGGTCAAGGTGAGAAAATCGCCGCGCTTAGTGGCGCCGGCATTGTTGACCAGAATGTCGAGCCCGCCGAGCTCGCGATTTGTCTGCTCGATCAACGTCTCCGCCGCTCCTTGCTGGCGCAGATCGAGCACCGCGACGCCGGGGCGGCGACCGGACTTGCGGATCGCCTCTGCGGTTTCGTTGAGCGCCGCCGCATCGCGGCCGGTCAGCATCACATCGCAGCCCTCGGCGGCCAGCTCGAGCGCGATGCCGCGGCCGATGCCGCGGCTCGATCCGGTCACCAGCGCGACCTTATCTTTCAGTCCCATTTCCATTTTTATTGATTCCTAATATTCGATCTTCAGACCGAGCTTCTTGACCAGCGCCGCCCACTTGCCTTCCTCGCGCTTGATGTTCTCTCCGTATTCGCCGGGCGTCGACGGCGCCGGATCGCTGCCGGCGGCAATGAGCCGCTTTTTCACGTCGTCGGATGCCAGCATTTTGCGTAAAGCCGCATTGATCCGCTCGACGATCGGCCGCGGCGTTCCGGCCGGCGCGACGACGCCGTAATACTGCACCGCCTCGAATCCCGGCAGGCCGGACTCGGCGGCGGTCGGCACGTTCGGGAGCGCCGCCGAGCGGGTTGCGGCCGCGACCGCAAGGCCGCGCAACTGGCCGGCGGCGATCTGGCTTACCGACGCCGGGATGGTGTTGAAGCCGAGCGGCACGTGATCACCGAGCAGGTCGTTGGTCAGCGGGCCGGTGCCTTTGTAGGCGACCGTCGTGATATCGACACCGCCCATCATGTTGAACAGCTTGGCTGCGAAATAATTAAGCGTCGGCGCCGGCGGCGTGCCGGCGGCGAGCTTGCCCGGCTCCTTCTTGGCGAGCGCGATCACGTCGGCCAGCGACTTCACCGGCAGCGATGGATTGGCATCGACGATGATCGGCGTCGAGGCGACGAGGCCGATCGGCGCGAAGTCCTTGTTGACGTCATAGCCCGGATCGGGACCGAGGCTGATGCCGGTCAGCATCATGCCGATCGTGTAGCCGTCAGGCGCCGCTTTCGCGATATCGCGGGTGCCGATCATGCCGCCGGCGCCGCCTCTGTTCTCGACGACGAATTGCTGGCCGAGCGCCGACGAAAGATACTGCGCCACCAGCCGTCCCATGAAATCAACGCCGCCGCCGGCTGGATAAGGAACGATCACAGCGACCGGACGGGCCGGATAGTCGTCGGCTGCCGCAGGGCGCGGCGCGACAATAACAAAGGCCGCACTCAGCGCGATGAGCGCCGAACCAGCCGTAATGACACGGTGCAACATTATGGTGTCCTCCCCGTGATACTATAGCGCCGCCTGTGCGGCATGAGCAGTGGGGTGGCGTCGCGTCGCCTTGTAGCGCAGCGTGGGCAAAATCGTCGTCGTGCGGTGCCCGCGCGGCAACGCAGGCAATGATGATTTTGCCCACCCTACCGCACTAGGTTACATTACGGCTGCAACGCAGGGAGCGACGTCATGCGGTTTGGTCTTTTTGGCAGCGCCACGGCCCGCCATGGCGGACCGGACGTCGACTCGGGCCAAGGCTACCGGCAATTCGTCGATTACAATATCGAGGCCGAAGCGCTCGGCTATCATTCGACGTTTCTGGTCGAGCATCACTTCACCGGTTTCGGTCAGGTGTCGGCAAGCCTCGCGCTCTTGACCTGGGTGGCGGCGAAAACCAAGACGCTGCGGCTCGGCACCGCGGTGCTGGTGCTGCCGTGGCACAATCCGGTGCTGCTCGCCGAGCAGGCGGCGACCATCGATCTTCTCTCCGGCGGCCGGCTCGATTTCGGCGTCGGCAAAGGCTATCGCCATAACGAATTTCGCGGCTTCTGCGTGCCGATCGAGGAAGCCGATGCGCGTTTCAACGAAACGCTCGACGTGATCGTGAAATCCTGGACCGCGAAACAGCGCTTCTCGCATCACGGCAAGTACTGGAATTTCGAGGACATCATCGTCGAGCCGCCGACGGCGCAAAAACCGCATCCGCCGATGTGGATGGGCGCGGGCTCTCCGGACTCGATCCGTCAAGTCGCCGCGCGCGGCTATAACTTGTTGCTCGATCAATTCGCCTCGTTCGAGGCGGTCGCTGAGCGCATCGCTATTTTCAAGCAGGCGGTGGAAGAGCGCGGCCGCGTCTTCGATCCCGCCGACGTCGGCGTGGCGCGCGCCTTCTATGTTGCCAAGAACCAAGCCGACAAGGACGCCGCGCTGGAACGGCGGATGGAAGCGCAGCGCCGGCTCGAGGCGATTTCGAGCGCGCCGGATGGCACCAAGAGCAAAGCCAGCATCATGGCCTATTCCGACACCCGGGAAGCGAGCGAGGACAGCGCGCTTTACGGCACGCCGGATGAGATCGCCAAGAAGCTCGAACGGCTGCGCGCCCTCGGCGTCGACTATGTCCTGCTCAACGGCGGCGGCCTGGGGCTCGACAAAGCGAGCGACAATCTCAGCCGCTTCGGCCGCGAAGTGATGCCCGCATTCGCCGACACCGCGCAGGCACGCGTGGCGGGGTGATTTTATTCCGCTCATTCCCGCGAAGGCGCCGATATTCCTTTCTGCTGGCAGCTCCATAAACTGGTCAGTGTCGGCAGGATCACGATGATATCGATAAGGTATATCTTATTATTATGACCATTTACGATAAGGAAATTCTTATTGACAAACATAGAAATAATAAGATATATCTTATAGATGGTCACAGCGTACGAACAACTCGATAAGCGCTTCGCCCGGATCAGGCCCCTTACCACCGAGGCAACTCGTCCTTCGCGCGGGTGGATTCGCGCCATCCGCGAAGCACTAGGCATGACAACGGGCCAATTAGCCAAGCGTCTTGGCGTGCACCAGCCCCGCGTCGTTGAACTTGAACGCGGCGAAGCCGGCGGAAATATCACCATCAAGAGCCTGGAACGCGCGGCCGAAGCAATGGGCTGCCGCCTTGTATACGCCCTCATACCCGAAAAGCCTCTGGCCGACACCATCCACAAACGCGCGTCGCTCATCGCCGACGAGCAACTCGCATCTGTCCAGCAAACGATGAAGCTGGAAGCACAGGAGGTCACTGACAAAGGACAACAAAAAGATGCCCATCGAAAACTCGTGGGTAACTTGCTTCGCCGGCCGGCTCGGCTCTGGGACGAATAATGAGCAGCCCTCTCGATCAAGCGAAGGACGCTACACCGCTCGCGCCTGAGGAACGAGAGGGCATTATCCCGTCCCACGTAACGCTGCGCACCGAACTCAATGAGCTGGAGCAGCAGAACATTCTAGAAGCCGACACGTGGGCGTCTTTGCGCAAGAGAGCCTCTGTCAAAGAGCCCTTCGGGCGCAACCTTCACAAGCGGATGTTCCGCGATGTGTGGCGCTGGGCGGGAACCTATCTCACGTCCGATAAGAACCTCGGCGTCGAACGGCAATTGATTCTGCCACGCCTGTATGAGGTGTTTGAACAGACGGGCTATTGGATTGAAAACAAGGTACTTCCGCCGGATGAGATCGCCGTGAAGCTCCACCACGCGCTTGTGTCCGTACACCCGTTCCCGGATGGAAACGGACGCCGGTCTCGCTTAATGGCTGACATCCTTATCGTCCAATTGGGTCAGCAACGTTTCACATGGGGCCGAAGCTCGTTGCGCACGGCCGGGAAGACCAGAGACGCCTACATCGCCACACTGAAGGCGGCCGACAACCACGACTTCGCCGCCCTCTTTGCTTTCGCACGATCTTGAGCGCGCGATGAAAGCAATTCCTCCTGCCGTCATTGGCGCTCTATTCTGGCGAACCTGTACACGCACGCTCAGGTCAACGCGTTCTTCATGGCAGTAGGCAAATCCAAATGATCGATAAAATCGTGCAATCGATGGCCGAGGCGGTGGCCGGCATTCGCGATGGCTCAGTCGTCCTACTCGGCGGCTTCGGCTCGATCGGCCAGCCCGACGCACTGATCGAAGGCTTGATCGAGCAAGGCACCAAGGACCTCACCGTGGTGTCCAATAATGCCGGCACCGGCCGCACCGGACTGGCGCGCCTGTTGGAGCTCGGCCGGGTGCGGAAAATCATTTGTACTTATCCGCGCAGTGCCGGCTCCGTGGTGTTCGAAGAAATCTATCGCGCCGGCAAGATCGAGCTCGAAATTGTGCCGCAAGGCACCATGTCGGAGCGCATGCGCGCCGCCGGCGCCGGCATTCCGGCGTTTTTCACCGCCACCGCGGTCGGCACCAAGCTCGCCGCCGGCAAGGAGGAGCGCGAAATCGGCGGCCGACGCTATTTGCTGGAGGAAGCGCTCCCCGGCGACGTCGCGCTGATCGAGGCCTGGGAAGCCGACCGCTGGGGTAACCTCATCTACCGGTCGTCGGCGCGCAATTTCAATCCGGTGATGGCGACGGCGGCAAAGCTGACCATCGCGCAGACGCAGCACGTCGTCGAGCTCGGCGCGCTCGATCCGGAAAAGATCGCGACGCCCGGTATCTATGTCGGCCGGGTGCTACACGTGCCTTACGGCGAACCCAAGGTGACGTAGATTTTTCGATGGCGCATGATCTTTTCGGAAATCCGGCGTCCACTTTTCCGGATCATGCCCTAAGGAGGTCGCGATGACCGTACTCGAGGACTGCAAGCCGCTGTCACGCACTGAGATGGCCGCACGCGTCGCCCGCGATATTCCCGAAGGCTGGTACGTCAATCTCGGCATCGGCGCGCCACTGCAGATCGCCGACTATGTGCCGGCCGAGCGCGAGGTGATTTTCCATTCCGAGAACGGCGTGCTCGGCATGGGTCCGGCGCCCAAGCCGGACGAGATCAACCCCTGGCTGATCAATGCCGGCAAGAAATATGTGACGCTGCGCACCGGCGGCTCGTACATGCATCATGCCGATAGTTTCGCATTGATCCGCGGCGGCCATCTCGATCTGTGCGTGCTCGGCGCCTTCCAGGTCGCCGAGAACGGCGATGTCGCCAACTGGTCGATCTCCGACAACGACACCGCGCCGGCCGTCGGCGGCGCCATGGATCTTGCCGCCGGCGCCCGCCGGCTCTGGGTCCTGATGGAGCACACCACCAAATCCGGCGACAGCAGGCTGGTGCGCCGCTGCACCTATCCGCTGACGGCGATCGGCGCGGTCACGCGCGTCTACACCAATCGCGCCGTGCTCGATGTCGGCGACGACGGCTTTGTCGTGCGCGACATGGCGCCGGGGCTGACGCTTGAGGGGCTACAGAAAGTCACCGACGCACCGCTGCATCGCGCATGATCCGAAAAGCCCGCCCGCCGACTTGATCCGAGGGTGGATGCCCGCTTTCGGACCAGATCAGGCGCAAAAAAAAGCGTGATTGGCAGCCCGCACGGAACAGCCCGCTCGTCGGGCTTCACCGGCAACGATCTGCCGCTCGGCGTCGGCATGCTGTATCATGCCACACTCCGAATTGGTCTAATCGTCCATGCGCGCCATTACCTCGCTCACTTTCGTCTACGAGCCGCGCGAAGACCGCATCGCGGCGGCAGTCAATCCCGGCCATGCCGACGCGTGGTCGTGCTGGCTGACGCGGCGGATCGCACTGGCGCTGCTCGATCGCATGCCGGAATTTCTAGCCGGCACCTCGGCGCTGGCGAAACGGGCGCCAGCCGAGATGCGCGGCGAATTCTCCGCGTTCGAGCGCGAGGCGGCCATCGCCAAAACCCAGCGCGCGATGTCGGTCACTCCGCCCGAGAT
>JBAQHW010000005.1:0-3030 GCA_049288525.1 Xanthobacteraceae bacterium | reverse complement strand
GAGCGGACATTGACGCTGCGCACGGTCCCATGAAAACCCGCACCGAGACCGACTCCTTCGGACCGATCCAAGTCCCGGCGGATCATTACTGGGGCGCGCAGACCGAACGCTCGCGCGGCAATTTCCGCATCGGCGAGGAGCACATGCCGCGCCCGCTGATTGCCGCGCTGGCGACCGTCAAGCGCACCGCCGCCGAGGTCAACCGCGAACTCGGCTCGCTCGACGCCGCGCGCGCCAAGGCGATCGTCAACGCCGCGCAGGAGATCGTCAACGGCAAGCTTGACGGCGAATTTCCGCTGTCGGTGTGGCAGACCGGCTCCGGCACGCAAACCAACATGAACGTCAACGAGGTGATCGCCAACCGCGCCAATGAGGAGATTACCGGCAAGCGCGGCGTCAAGGAGCCGATTCACCCCAACGACCACGTTAACATGAGCCAGTCGTCGAACGATGCGTTTCCGACGGCGATGCATATCGCGGCGGCGCAGGAGTTGACGCACCGGCTCATTCCGGCGCTGACGCATTTGCACCAGGCGCTCGACGCCAAAGCCAAGGCGTTCCGCTCCATCGTCAAGCTCGGCCGCACCCATACCCAGGATGCGACGCCGCTGACGCTCGGCCAGGAGTTTTCCGGCTACGCGGCTCAAGTTGCCTCCGGCATCGTCCGCGTCAAGCTCGGGCTCAAAGCACTCTATCCGCTGGCGCAGGGCGGCACCGCCGTCGGCACCGGGCTCAACGCCAAACGCGCCTTCGCCAAGGCATTCGCCAAGAAAGCCGCGCGCCTGACCGGGCTGCCGTTCGTCAGCGCGCCGAACAAATTCGAAGCGCTGGCCTCGCACGGGGCGATCGTGTTCGCGCACGGCGCGCTCAATGCGCTCGCCGCCGACCTGTTCAAGATCGCCAACGATATCCGCTTTCTCGCCTCCGGGCCGCGTTCCGGCTTCGGCGAACTGATCTTGCCGGAAAACGAGCCGGGCTCCTCGATCATGCCCGGCAAGGTCAATCCCACGCAGTGCGAGGCGATGACCATGGTGTGCACCAGGGTGTTCGGCAACGACACCACCATCGTCGTGGCGGCGAGCCAGGGTCAGTTCGAGCTCAACGTATTCAAGCCGGTGATCGTCTATGCGATGCTGCAATCGATCCGGCTGTTGGCCGACGCGGCGGTGTCCTTCACCGACCATTGCGTCAGCGGCATCCGCGCCAACGAGACGCGCATCCGCGAACTGGTCGACAATTCGCTGATGCTGGTGACCGCGCTCGCCCCCGCCATCGGCTACGACAAGGCGGCGCAGATCGCCAAGGCGGCGCATAACAACGGCACGACGCTGCGCGAAGAGGCGATCCGGCTGGGCTTCGTTTCAGGCAAGGAGTTCGACCGCCTGGTGCGTCCCGCGCGTATGACCCATCCTGACGCGTAAGGCGACAACCGCGGCGGCGATTTCTCGCGCTCTCGTTGTGCCGTGGGGTTGAAGCCTATTTTATGGGCACACGCTCGATAACGCTTTTGTGTTCGCGCCGCGGGATGATGATCCGTTAACCGGCTACCGGCGTATGAAAGGACATGGAACGACCGGAACCGGCCGTTTGTCCTCATTTTGCGGTGAATTATGGGTCCAGTCGTCAATCTTCGCGGTGCCCGCAAGCAAGCCAAACGGCTCAAGGCGGAACAGGACGCCGCCGCCAACCGGCTGGCCCACGGCCGCCCCAAGGCGGCACGAAACCTTGAGCGGGCTTCGCGCGACAAAGATCGGAAGGGTCTCGACCAACACCGGATCGAAACGGGAGATGGGCAATGAAATCGCCGGTCGTTAAGCGCTCGATCGTCATCGCCGGTCACAAGACCAGCGTCAGCCTCGAAGACGCATTCTGGAAGTGCCTGAAGGACATTGCCGGCGAGCGGCGGATCACGCTGTCGGACCTGGTGGCATCGATCGATGCCGAGCGCCAGCACGGCAATCTGTCGTCGGCCATCCGGCTGTTCGTTCTCGATCACTTCCAGGCGAAAAGCAACGGTGGAGCGCGGCCCAACGCTGTGCCGCCGCCGCGCGAGATCGCCCTGTCGCCGCTGCGGACGCCCGCGTTGTTGCGCGCCGACTAAAGCGTATCCCGATTTAATGGAATCGGGATACGCGCCGTGTTACGCGGCGAAAATCTTGCCGGGATTGAGAATGTCGAGCGGATCGAGCGCGTGCTTGATCGCGCGCATCGTCTCGAGTGCCGGCGCGCCATGCTCGCCCGGCAAGTATTTCATCTTGCCCTGACCGATGCCGTGCTCGCCGGTGCAGGTGCCGTCCATGGCGACGGCGCGCTCGGCGAGCCGGGCGAGGAATTCTTCGGCGCGTCTGACCTCGTCGGCGTCGTTGCGGTCGATCAGGAGCAGCATGTGGAAGTTGCCGTCGCCGACATGACCGACCACCGGCGTGATCAGCCGGTTCGCCGCCGCGTCCCGCTGGCTTTCGCCGACGCATTCGGCGAGCCGCGAGATCGGCACGCAGACATCCGACGATAGCGCTTGCGTGCCGGGCCGCAGCCGTTGCGCAGCCCAATAGGCGTCGTGGCGCGCTTGCCATAGCTTGCTGCGATCCTCGGCGCGGGTCGCCCAGTCGAACGGCCCGCCGCCGAATTCCTTGGCGATGTCGGCAAAGCGCTCCGATTGCTCGGCGACGCCGGCCTCGGTGCCGTGAAATTCCAAAAACAGCATCGGCACTTCCGGCAACTCAAGCTGCGAATAAAGATTGCTGGCGCGTACCTGCAGCGCGTCAAGCAGTTCGATCCGCGCCACCGGGATGCCCGACTGGATGGTGAGGATGGTGGCGTTGCACGCGGCCTCGACCGAGGGAAACGGACATACCCCCGAGGCGATCGCTTCCGGTATCCCGGCGAGCCGCAGCGTCAATTCGGTGATGACGCCGAGCGTGCCTTCCGAGCCGACGATCAGCCGTGTCAGGTCATAGCCAGCCGACGACTTCTTGGCGCGCCGCGCCGTGGTCATGATCTCGCCGTTGGCCAGCACCGCTTTGAGCGCCA
>JBAQHW010000004.1:0-2241 GCA_049288525.1 Xanthobacteraceae bacterium | reverse complement strand
GTTCCGACTACGCGCTGTTGTTTTTGCTTTTACTGGCGGCAGTGACCGGGCTGCTTTTGCTGGCCTTGCGCGACACCAGCGCCATGGCGGTGGTGCTCGCGGTGCATCTCGGCTTCATTTTCGCTCTGTTTGTAATGCTGCCCTACAGCAAGTTCGTGCACGCGGCCTATCGGTCGGCGGCGCTGCTGGAAGCGGCGGTCGAGCGCCGCGGCTGACACTGTTCAGACGGGCTCACATCTTCGGGCGACACCGCGAATTCCAAATTTGTTCGAGGCTTTGAGTTTTTCGCACTGTCGATTGACGGCAGCAAATGTTAAGCGCGCTCGCACAAGCGCGGCGAGTAAGACCGACCCCGGGGGAGAAGATCGTGTCACCTAAAGCGAAAGTCCTTGCCGGTGCGACGGCCGTGGCCTTGGCGGCTGTCATAGCCTGGTCGAACGTGGTCGCGGTTCAGGCCGCCGATTTCCCGACGCGACCGATCCGTATCGTGGAGCCTTATCCGCCCGGCGGGCCGAGCGATGTCGGTGCCCGGCTCATGATCAAACCGCTGAGCCGCGAACTCGGCCAGCCGCTGGTGATCGAAAATAAAGGCGGCGCCGGCGGACTTGTCGGCACCGAAGCTTTTCTCACCGCGCCGCCCGACGGCTACACCCTGCTGGTCGGCGCGATCGGACCTTTCGCCATCATCCCCGCGGCGGAATCGGTGCCGTACGATCCGGTGAAAGATTTCGCACCGCTGGCGCTGGTCTGGCGTTCGTCGCAGGTGCTGGTTGTCAATCCAAAGCTTGGCGTCAAAACGCTGCAGGATTTCGTTGCCTACGCCAAGGCCCATCCTGGCAAGATTACGCTCGGCTCCGCGGGCGTCGGCTCGATCACGCATATGTCGATCGAACTGCTGGAACAGGAGGCCAAGATTTCGCTCATCCACGTGCCGTATCACAGCACCGGGGAAACCCTGCCGGCCGTTCTCGGCGATCAGATCGACGGCGCCTTCGCCGACGTGACGTTGATCTCGCAATTTGTGAAGAGCGGCGCATTGACGGCGATTGCCATCACCTCGCCAGAGCGATCGGCCTTGCTGCCGGACGTGCCGACCACGGCAGAGAGCGGTTTGCCCGGAGTGGATACGCAGAATTGGTTCGGTCTGGTGGCGTCCGCAAAGACGCCGCCCGACGTCCTGGCGCGGCTTAGAAGCGCTACCGCCGCCGCGCTGGCCGATCCGGCCTACCGCGCAAGCGTCGCTCGGCAGGGCTTGACGTTACAAGATTGGGACGCCAACAGCTTCGAACGCCTGATACGCTCGCAGGTCGCCAAATGGGCGCCGGTGGTGAAAGCCGCGCATATCGTCTTCAAGTAACTCTGGCGCGGGCGCCCGCAACGCAAGTGAATTCGATGAGCAACCGTCACCTCCATGACGCTCTGGCGGACGCCTTCGTCGCTGAAGGCGTCGATACTCATTTCACGCTGCTTGGCGACGCCAATATGCATTGGGCCACGATCATGGCGGAGCGGCACGGGGTGCGCACCGTGCATGCGCGGCACGAGCACTGCGCCTGCGCCATGGCGATGGCTTATGCATATGTTACCGGCCGCGTCGGCGTCGCCTCGGTGACGCATGGTCCCGGCTTCACGCAAATCATGACGGCGCTGGCGACGGCGGCGCGCGGCCGCATACCCCTTGTGGTATTTGCCGGCGAAACGCCGACCAGCGCCGTATGGACGCTGCAGCATATCGATCAGGCGCCGCTGGCGCTCGGTTCCGGCGCCAAATATCTGCCGATCCGCGGCGTCAATCATGCCCTCGATCGCGTACGTGAAGCGTTCGCTGCGGCGCAGAACGAAAGCTTGCCTGTCGTACTCGGCGTTCCGACCGATCTTCAGCGCGCGCCCTATTCGAGCGCTTCGGCCTATCTGCCGTCGGCCGCGATCTTGCCGCACGCCGAGACGCTTGGCGCCGACGATCGGTCCGTTGAAACGATCGTGGACATGATCGAACAAGCGCAACGGCCGATCGTTATCGCCGGCCGAGGCGTCGTGATGGCTGGCGCCAAGGCGGTCGTCGAGGAACTCGCGGCGAGAAGCGGCGCATTGTTGTCCACGACGCTGGCGGCACGCGGCCTGTTTGACGACAATCCGTGCGCGCTCGGGATCGCCGGCGGCTGGTCGAGCAACGCGGCATTCGCGCTGTTCAACGCCTGCGATCTCATCATCGCCGTGGGCGCCAGCCTCAACGGTCATACC
>JBAQHW010000003.1:0-13528 GCA_049288525.1 Xanthobacteraceae bacterium | reverse complement strand
GCGGTGCCGAGCGGCAACGCCCCTATCGTTCTCGACATGGCGACGTCGACGATTTCGAACGGCAAGATTTTACAGTCGCGCGCCACCGGCGCTCCGCTGCCGCCGAACACCGTCCTGACCGCGGCGGGCGAGCCGACCATCGATCCAAAAGCCGCCGAGATTCTGCTGCCGCTCGGCGGCCCGAAAGGCTCGGGGCTGGCTTTGATGTTCGAACTTCTTGCCAGCGTGCTGGCGGCGGCGCCGATCCAGGCGCGCACGCTCGGTCCGGAGAAGCGTACCCGCAATACCGGCAATACCGCGATGTTCGTGGTCGACATCGCCAGCTTCCGGCCGGTTGCGGATTTTGCCGACGATGCCGATGCGCTGGCCGCCATTCTCAAAGCCCTGCCCCGCCAAGCCGGTTTCGACGAAATCACCATGCCGGGCGAACGCAGCGGCCGCACTGAAGCCAAGCGCCGCAAATCCGGCATTCCAATTCCGGCAAAGCTGTGGGCGGAGCTTGACGCGATTGCCAAGGCTGACGGAGTCAAAATGCTCACGCCAATGGCGGAACCCGCTTGAGCGGCCAGTCACACCCTCAAGGATACTCGGCGTAATGCACCGGCACGTAAACGTAGCCGCTTCCCGCCTTTGTTGCCCGGCCTAACGCCGGGAACGGCAGGTGCGCGCCGGAAAAAAGCAATCTGTCCGTCGCGACCATGTCGAAAACCTTCCTGCGGTTCGCGATCGCGAGTTCAGGATTGTTGTCAAATCCTATGGAACGCTCCGGCTCGGGGAACTGCAGCGCGGCGGTATGCACGATGTCGCCCCAGATCAGCAGGTCGTCGCCCGCGGATGAGACCCGCACCATGGTATGACCGACGGTATGGCCCGGTGCCGCGGCAGCGGTGATGCCCGGCGCGAATTGCGTGCCGTCCTTGTGCATCTGCACCTTACCGGCGTCGACATAAGGCTTGATCGCCGCGCGCGCCATGTCGAAGAAGCCTTTGAACTCGTCGGGCGTTTTGCTCCTGTTGTCATCGGAGGTCCAGAATGCGTATTCGTCGCCGTTCACGTGCACGACCGCGTTTTCGAACATCATCTTGCCGTCGGCCGCAAGGAGACCGGGGATGTGGTCCGGATGCATATGAGTGAGGACGACGGTATCGATCGCGTCTGGATTGACGCCTGCGGCGGCGAGATTTCTCGGCAAGCGGCCGAGTGTCGGCGCAAAACCGGTGCCGCCGCCGGTGTCGACCAGCACAAGCCTGTTGCCGGTATTGATGAGCCAAGTGTTGACGTGGGTAGGGATGTTGTCCTTGTCGAGGTGGGCATCCTTGAGAAGCCTTTCGGCTCCCGCCGGATCGCCGGCATAAAGCCCGGCGGCAAGCGCGAGGCCGCCGTCGTTCAAGACCGTGACTTCATAATCGCCGACTTTGTGACGGTAGAAGCCGGCCGCCTGTGAATTCGCGAAGGGCGCAGCCATCGTGTCCTCCCTGGTACGCTTGGATCAGGCGTCCACTCTAGCCCCTGTCGCAGCCAAAAGGCTATGCGTCGGCGAGCTTCAGTCCAATCAGCCGGTCGAGCGCCGCGTGATCGGCGAGCAGCTCGGCGGAGGTGCCGCTGTAGGCGACCCGGCCGCGTTCGAGCACGAGCGCGTGCTGCGTCAGCGGCAGCGCGATTTCGACATGCTGCTCGACCAGGATGAAAGCGCTGGATTCTTCCTTGGTCATGCGCCCAATTGCCGCCGCGAGTTCCTCGACGACGATCGGCGCCAGGCCTTCGAGCGGCTCATCGAGCAACAACAATGCCGGGTTGGTCATCAGCGCTCGCGCGATCGCCAGCATTTGCTGCTCGCCGCCGGATAGCTGGTTGCCGAGATTACGCCGCCGCTCGGCCAGGCGCGGGAAGAGTTCGTAGATCGCCGGCAGCGTCCAGCGTCCGGCGCGCGCGGCGACGGTGAGATTCTCTTCGACCGTCAGCGAGGAGAATATCTCGCGCTCCTGCGCCACCCAGCCGATGCCGGCCAGGGCGCGGCGGTGCGGCGCCAGCGCCGTGATGTCCCGGCCGCGCCATACAATGCGGCCGTGGCCAATCTGGGTGTACCCCATGATGGTCAGAAGCAGCGTCGACTTGCCGACGCCGTTGCGGCCGAGCACGGCGAGGCCGCCGCGCTGCGGCACATCGAGCGAGACGCCGTCGAGCACCACGGCCGGCCCGTAGCCGGCGCGCACCTCGTGCAGCGAAAGCAGCGGCTCACTCACGGCGTGGCGCCCTGGTGCGCTTTGCCGAGATAGACCGCGCGAACGCGCGGATCGGCGGCGATTTCCCTCGGCGTGCCTTCGAGCAGCACACGGCCGCCGACCATGACGATCACGCGCGATGCGAAACGGAACACGAGGTCCATGTCGTGTTCGATGAAGAGCACGGTAATATCGCGCGACAGGCCGGCAATGGCGGCAAACAAATCACGGCTCTCGTCGCGCGGTACGCCCGCTGCCGGCTCGTCGAGCAGGAGCACTTTCGGCCTTGCGGCCAGCGCCAGCGCGATTTCAAGAAGACGCTGCTGGCCGTAAGGCAATTCGCGCGTGCGCCGGTGACACACGGGCGCGAGCGCCAGCCGGGAGAGAATGGCGTGGGCTTCGTCGACTTCCTCGCCGTAGGCGGTCAGCGGCCGCCACCAAATGCGGGCGACCCGCCGCCGCTCGCATACGGCGAGCGTCACCGATTCCAGCGCGGTAAGGTGCGGAAACAGCGAATTGATCTGGAAGGTGCGCACGAGACCGCGCCGCACCCGTTCGTCGGGCGACAGCGCGGTGATGTCGTCGCCGCCGAGAACGATCTGGCCGGCATCGGGGCGCAGCATGCCGGTCATCAGATTGATCAGCGTCGTCTTGCCGGCGCCATTCGGCCCGATCAGCGCATAGCGTACGCCGGCCGGCAGATCGATTTCGATATCGGCCGCGACAACGAGCGAACCGAAGCTCTTGTTGACGCCGCGGGCGGACAGCGCGCTCTCGCTCACGGCGAATCCTTTGCCCGCAGGGACGTTGCGCGTCGCGACAGCTGCGCAAGGCCGCCGAGAACGCCGTCCGGCATGAACATGACCACGGCGATCAACAATAATCCGATCCAGAAATACCAATATTGCGGATTGAGCCCGGAGAACTGGTCGCGCGCCACCATATAGACGATGGCGCCGACGATGCCGCCATACAAACGGCCGGTGCCGCCGAGAATGAGCATCACCAGAACGTCGGCCGAACGCTGAAAGCCGAGCGCCTCAAGCGATACGGTTTCCGTCGTCTGCGCCAAGAGTGCACCGGCAATGCCAGCCATCACCGCGGCAATCGTGTAGATGGTGCGGATATGGGCGCGCGTCGCCGCGCCGATCGCCGGCATGCGCTGGCCGTTCTCGCGTATGCCGCGCAACGCCAGCCCGAACGGCGAGTGGATGATCCGCCGCGCCCCGAGGAACAGCAGAAACAAGATGACCAGCGCGTAGCTGTAGGCGGTCTGGCCGTAGAGATCGAAGTCGAACCGGCCGAGGACCGGCCAGGTATGGATCCCTTGCAGGCCGTCGAAGCCGCCGGTGATTGCGCTGGCGCTGTTGGCCGCTTCCTGCAGCAAGAGCCCGATGCCGAGCGTGATCATGATCAACGCGAGATGGCGAAAACGGGCGACGATGAAACTGGTCAGATAGCCGAACAGACCGGCAGCCAGGCCGGCCACCGCCAATCCCGTCAGCGGCTCGCCCCAGCCCCATACCGACAGCAGACCGGCGGTATAGGCGCCGACGCCGAAATAGGCGGCATGGCCGAGCGAGATGATGCCGGAAAATCCAAGGATCAGATCGAGCGACAGCGCAAACAGCCCGGTGATCGCGATTTGACTGGCCAGGATCAGATAGTCCGGCGTCACGACAAACGGCAGGAGCGTGGCCAGCCAAAAAGCGATTTCGCTCCGGCGCCAGCGGATTTGCGCGCGCAGAAATTGCTGCGGTCCGGCCGGAGTCTCGATCGCTGGGCTGCTCACGCCTAGCGCCTCCCGAACAAACCGGCAGGCCGCCACATGATCACCACCATCATGATCAGATAGATGAGAACGGAGCCGAACGCTGGAATGTAGTACTTGCCGGCCATATCACTCACGCCGAGCAGCATCGCGGCGGCAAACGATCCAACGATGGAGCCCAGGCCGCCGACCGAGACCACAATCAACACATAGATCAGGTAGGTCAGGGCGAACGACGGATCGAGACCGAGCATGGCGATGGCTAGCGCGCCGCCGAGGCCGGCAAGTCCGCTGCCGAGCGCGAAGGTTATGGCGAATAGCCTGTCGACGTCGATGCCGAGCCCGCGCGCCATACGCTGATTGTTTACCGCGGCGCGCACTTGCGCGCCGAACCGCGTCGTTTCCACCGTGGCCATCAACAGGATCGTGATTGCCAGCGCCGTGCCGATCAAAAACAGCCGGTAGACCGCCAGGTCCAGGCCGGCGAACACAATGGAACCCTGCAGATATCCCGGCAAGCGCATTGGCTGCTGATCGGTTCCGTAAATGTAAGCCGCTCCCGCAATCGACACGAACACGATGCCGATGGTGAGCAGGCACTGATTAAGCTCGCCGGCATTGTAGAAACGCCGGAAGAACACCCGTTCGAGCACGACGCTGGCGGCGGCGGCCGCCAAGAAGGCAGCGGGCAGCGTCGCCAGGAACGGCCAACCGAAGGCGTTCATCAGCGTAACGGTGACGTAGCCGCCGAGCATGGCGAAGCTGCAATGTGCCAGGTTGACGAAATTCATCATGCCGAGCGTCACCGACAGCCCGACCGACATCAGGAACAGCAGCATCCCGTAGGCGATGCCGTCGAACAGCACGCCGAAGACCGGAGGCATGGCTTTTCGCCTACGGGGCTGTCTGCGTCATGGTCTAAAAGAGTTTCCGATCACTTTTGCTCGTGCTCAGGGTCCTTGACCGAAGGCACGCTGTCGATTTCGACGTTGCGCAACTCGTTGCCGACCTTCTCGACGCGGCGGATGTAGACGGTCTGCACGATATCGCGCGTCTGCGGATCGATCATGATCGGGCCGCGCGGGCTCTCCCAGCTCATGCCCTTAGCGGCGGCAATCAGCGAATCGCCATCGGCCTTGCCGCCGGTCTTCTGTAATGCGGCGTAGATCAGATGGGTGCCGTCGTAGCCGCCGACGGCGAAGAAATCGGGGTTGCGATGAAACTCGTCGTTAAAGGCTTTGACGAATTGCTGGTTCATCGGCGATTGATGATTGTAGTCGTAATCGGCCACCGAGATGATGCCGAGCGCTGCATCGCCCATGCTCTTGAGTGCGGTCTCGGACGCGAGCGCGTCCTGTCCGAGGATTTTTACCTTCGATGTGTCGATGCCGCGCTCGGACAAGGCCTTGCCGACTGCAGCCGGCTGTGCGCCGCCGGGAATCCAGATATAGATGGCGTCCGGGTTCTTGTCTTTTGCCGCTTGAATGAAAGCGGAGAAGTCCGGGTTGGCCACCGGGAAACGCACCGAACCGACAATCTCGGCGCCGCCGTCCTTGGCGCATTTCTGGAACCATTTCTCGGCGTCGATGCCGGGTCCGTAATCGGACACCATGGTATAGATGGTCTTGATGCCGTGCTTGGCCGCCCAGGTGCCGAGCGTGCAATTGAGCTGCGGCGTGGTCGAGGAGGTTCGGGCGATATAGGGCGATTTGGTGGTGATCGCCGAGGTGGCGGCGTTCATCACGACCATGAACTTCTTGGCCTGGGCGGATACGTCGGCCGCTGCCAGCGCATTCGGCGTGAGCGAGAACCCGCCGAGGATATCGGCATGATCGCGCACGATCGCTTCCTGCGACAGACGTTTGGCGAGGTCGGGAGCAATGCCGCCGGTATCCTTACGGATGAGCACGATTTTCTTACCGGCGACGGTGTCGCCGTGCTGTTTCATATACAGCGTGACGCCGTGATCGATCTGCGCGCCGGTGTCGGCAAATTGACCCGAATATTCGTTGATCATCGCGATGCTGACCGTATCCTGCGCACTGGCAGGACCGGGGCCGAAATTGGCCAGTGCCAATCCAGCCGCAACGTATAGGAATTTTTGCATTGCTCCCTCCCACGTATGATGCTGATTTTTGCCGACTTCTGAGTTCATCCTGGTCTAGGTTGAACCCAAGTGCAACGCATGTTTAGTGAACCGGCAGAGAGTGGGACCCTGCCCCTGGATTTTCGTCCAGTTGCCGGCACCGCCTGAAAAGCGAAGCACCAGGACAAGATATGGATCGGCAAGAAACCCGGGCGGACACGATCGACGAGGCGGAAGTCGCGCGCTTTTCGAAAATATCCGGACAGTGGTGGGACCCGCGCGGCCCGATGGCGGCGCTGCACAAGTTCAATCCGGTGCGGCTCGGCTATATCCGCGATCGCGCCGCCGCTCATTTTAATCGTGACCCCAAGCGGCTCGACAGTCTTATGGGACTGCGCGTCCTCGATATCGGCTGCGGCGGCGGCATTCTTGCCGAACCGCTGGCGCGGCTTGGCGCGACGGTCGTCGGCATCGATCCGTCGGACCGCAATATTGCGGTCGCACAGCATCACGCCGCGCAGTCCGCCGTTACGATCGATTACCGCAACACCAGCGCCGAAGCGCTGGCCGAAGCCGGCGAGAAATTCGACGCCGTGCTCGCCATGGAAGTCGTCGAGCACGTCACTGATGTCGCGCTGTTCGTTGAAGTTGCGGCCGGCATGGTCAAGCCGGGTGGGCTGTTCTTTGTGGCGACGCTCAACCGCACTGCGAAGAGCTTCGCGCTGGCCATTGTCGGCGCCGAATACATTTTGCGCTGGCTGCCGCGCGGCACGCATCAGTGGGACAAGTTCGTCACCCCTAACGAACTGGAGATCGCCATCGCGCAAGGCGGCATGCGCATCGCCGGCGAAACCGGGGTGATCTATAATCTTTTGGCCGATCGCTGGCAGCTTTCAAGCGACATGGACGTCAATTACATGATCGTCGCCGAAACGGCAGCGTAATCCTTCAGTTCTTGTCGTCCGGCAGGACCGGCAGCGGATGAAAGTCGATGCCTTCTTCGTGTAATTCCTGGGCTTCTTCGGGCGAGGCCTCGCCGTAGATCGAGCGGTGCTGGGTCTCGCCGTAATGGATTTTGCGGGCTTCTTCCGGAAAGCGCGTGCCGACATAGTTTGCGTTCTTGACGATATGCTCGCGCAATTCCTTCAGCTTCTGCCGCAGCTCGCGCTCCGGCGGTGACATCATGGCCACCGGATTTTTCGGCGGAATTGGCGGCATTGGCGCCGGCTGGAGCGGCGGCAGCCCCGGAGACGGCGGTGCCGGCGAAGGAGCCGGCGGCTGCGGGCCGGCCGGCTCCGACATCGGCGTGTTTACGGTCGCGGTTGAAGCGACGCGCGGCGCCATCATCGCTTTCTCGACTTTGGTCGAGCCGCACAGCGGACAGGCCACAAGCGAGCGTTTGCTTTGCTTGTCATAGGCTGCGGAATTCGAAAACCAGCTCTCGAAACCGTGGCCCTGGTCGCAGGAGAGCGCGTAACGGATCATATCGGCACTTTCACTGCATGAAGATGAGCCGGCTCGGCCAGCGGCTCGACCAATTCGAAGCGTCGGCCGTGATACAGCGACGGAACGCGCGCCCGCGCCGCCGCGACCTCGGCCGGATCGATATTCACTATCAGCACGGCGGGTTCGATGCCGGCCTCGGCCACGATCCGTCCCCAAGGATCGACGACCAGCGAATGCCCGAAGGTGTCGCGGCCGTTCTCGTGCCTGCCGCCCTGCGCCGCCGCGAATACGAAGCAGCCGTTCTCGATCGCCCGCGCCCGCATCAAAACATGCCAGTGCGCCTCGCCGGTCTGTTTGGTGAACGCCGACGGGATCGCCAGAAATGAAGCGCCGGCCTCGGCCAGCGCGCGATAAAGATCCGGGAAGCGCAGATCGTAGCAGACGCTCAGACCGAGCCGGCCCCAAGGCAGATCGGCGATGACGGCAACCTCGCCCGGGCGGTAATTGTTGGATTCGCGGTAGCTCTCGCCGCCGGCCAGATCGACATCGAACATATGGATTTTGTCATAGCGCGCCGCGACCTCGCCTTTGCGGTCGATCAAGAACGAACGGTTCACGGCCTTTTCCGCCGAGGCCCGGATCGCCAGCGAGCCGATATGAATGTAGATGCCGAGTCGGCGCGCAACTTCGCGCAGCGTCGCCACCGTCGGATCGTTTTCCTCGGCGACGATCTTGGCGAACAGATGCTCGCGCTTGAGCGCCAGTATATTGGTCATTTCCGGCGTTAGGACATAGTCGGCGCCGCCGCGTTTGGCCTCCTCGATTGCCGGCAACAGCGCCGCGAGATTGGCTTGCGGTTCAAGCCCGGACCGCATCTGGACCAGGGCGATCTTGAAAGCGGAGCCGGGCGCGGCACTCATGTCGGCGTTCCTTTGCCCGGCGCTTCGCGAAGCTCCGCCAGGAGCGGATCGAGCTTGCCGGCCTCGTCCAGGGCATACAGGTCGTCGCAGCCGCCGACATGCGTCGCGCCGATGAAAATCTGCGGATAGGTGCTACGTCCATTAGCCCGTTGCATCATTTCCTTGCGGATAGCTCCATTCCCGGTCGCATCGATCTCTTGGACGTCGACGCCCTTACGATTGAGTAATTCCTTTGCATCGAGGCAATAAGGGCAGTAGCGAATAGTATAGATGTCGATTGCGGCCATGTTGGTAGGTGGTTTCGCGATAAATGATGCCGGTTAGCGAACTGCTTATATGGACGTTCGGGTCGGCTCGGCAACCCTGGCAAAGATCAGCACGTCGACATTGGCGGCGCCGGCCCGTAACAGCGCGCGGGCGCAGCCGTTCACCGTGGCGCCGGAGGTGAGCACATCGTCGATCAGGACGAGGCGGCGACCGGCGATCGTGCCGCGGCTCTCCGGCGGGACCCGGAACGCACCTTGGATATTGGCCGCCCGCTCGGATCGCGACAGCCCGACCTGCTGCAGGGTCGGCTTGATCCGCTTGAGCGCGCAGGCGACGACTGGCACACCGCTTTCGGCCGATACCGCGGCAGCGAGCATCGCGGATTGGTTGAACCGGCGCGCCCACAGCCGGCGCCAATGCAGCGGTACGGGAACGAGCGCATCGGCGTCGGCCAAAAGCTCACGCCCGGCTCCATTCATCCAGCCTGCCATTGTCGGTGCAAGGTCGAGGCGGTCGTTATATTTGAGGGCATGGACCAGCGCGCGCGCAATCTCATCGAAACGGACCGCGGCCCGGGCGCGCTGGTAGGCGGGCGGTTCGGCGATCGCTTCCATGGACAAAATGCCGGGCCCCGGGTCATACACAAAGGGAATGCCCAGGCGCTCGCAATAGGGGCGAGTGATAAAAGACAGTTTCGACCAGCACGCGGGACAAAGACCGCGGCCCTCGACCGGTTCGCGGCAACCCGGGCACAGCCGCGGCAAGGCGAGATCGAGCGCCGTGCGGAACACCGCGCGGATCGCGTCCGCCGCGCGCCTGACCTGCGCAGGCAACGCAATGCCGGTCGATGGCGTCATGACGACAGGCTATCGCGCCACAGGGGAAATGTCATGAGACTAAAGCGGTCATGACCGACAGTCCGCTGATATTCGATCGGGCGCTCGTTCGCCGCCGCCGCGGTCGCGCCGCGGCCCTGGAGCCGGCGACGTTTTTGCTTGAGCGCGCGGCTGGCGATCTCGCCGATCGGCTTGCTGCGGTGCTGCGCCGTTTCGATCTCGCCGTCGACCTCGGTACGCCGGGAGAAGCGGTGCGCGAGGCGCTGCGGCGGCTAAACTCGATCGGCGCGATCGTTAAAACCGACGCAATCTTGCCGGGCGCACGGCGTCCCGGAAGATTTATCGTGGCGGACGAAGAGGCGCTGCCGTTCGGCGATGGCACGCTCGATCTTTTGGTCTCGGCGCTCGCCCTGCAGTTCGTCAACGATCTGCCGGGGACACTCGTACAAATTCGCCGCGCTTTGAAACCCGATGGATTGTTTGTCGGGGCGCTTCTGGGCGGCGACACGCTGACCGAGCTGCGTCAGTCGTTCGCCGCGGCGGAAAGCGACCTGGAAGACGGCGCTTCGCCGCGTGTCGCACCGTTTGCCGATTTACGCGAACTCGGCGCTCTGTTGCAGCGAGCTGGATTTGCCTTGCCGGTGACCGACGTCGATCGCATCACGGTGCGCTATGATTCCGCATTGGCACTGATGGCCGATCTGCGGCGCATGGGTGCCACCAACGCACTGGCGGCGCGCCGGCGTGCGCCGCTCAAGCGTGCGACGCTGCGGCGCATGATCGAGGTCTATGCGGAGCGTTTCAGTGACGCCGACCGGCGGGTTCGCGCCACTTTCGAGATCGTATGGCTGTCGGGTTGGGCGCCGCATCCGGATCAGCAGCGGCCGCTCAAGCCGGGTTCGGCGCAGACGCGGCTCGCCCAAGCGCTAGGGACGAATGAAATGTCCGCAGGCGAGAAGGCCGGAAACAAATAGGCCTACTTCATCGCCGTCAGCACGCTCGCATACATGCCGTTGACGGTCGAGCCGAGTGTCACGATTGCCGCTGCGATAGCGACTGCGATACCTGAGGCGATCATGGCATATTCGATTGCGGTGGCGGCCTCTTCGTCGCGCAGAAAGCGATGCAACAGGGTCGCGGCCGCAGTTTCGAGCTTTGACATGGTGCTTTGGGCCTTCTGGCGCTTCGGTCACAACAGCGTCGTTAGATGCGAGATCAGCGGTTCGTCGGCGGGTGGCATCGGATAGTTGCGCAAGGCGTTCGGTCGGACCCATTTGAGTTGTTGCGCTTCCCGCCCTTCCACGAAGCCTTCCCACCGCCGGCAAACATAAAGCGGCATGAGCAGATGGAAGTCGGGATAGAGATGACTCGCAAATGTCAGCGGCGCGAGACACTCCTCCTTGACGGCGATGCCCAGTTCCTCCTTCAACTCGCGGATCAGGCTTTGTTCCGGTCGCTCGCCGGGCTCAATCTTGCCGCCGGGAAATTCCCAGAGTCCCGCCATCGACTTGCCCGGCGGCCGCTGGGCGATCAGGACCCGGCCATCGGTATCGATCAGCGCGCAGGCAGCAACAAGAACGAGTCTGACGCTCACGACCGTCCTCAATCTAGGGAGTGGAGGGTAAAGGCATGCTCAATCCGGACGCCGCGGTAGCCGCATTCGGCGTGCTGGTTAACGGATAGTATGCGAAACCGTCAGGGTTTTGTCGCATGGACAAGCTGGAGCACGGCATCGGCAAACGCCTGCGGCGCTTCTTGCGGGGGATTGTGACCGACCCCCGGCAGCACCCGGCGGCTGAATGAGCCGGTGAAACGGGCGTCGAGCTTCGTTGCGGCTTCCGGCGGCTGGACGCCGTCGTCCTCGCCCTGCAAGGCGATCGTCGGCACGGCGATGTCAGGCTGCGCGATCAGTCGCGCTTCGATCGGTTCCAGATCCGGGTCGCCCGATGCATAGCCGTAGCGACGACGGTACGACTGGATGGTCACGGCGACGAAATCCGGATTGTCGAACGATGCCGCGCTCCGCGCGAAAGCCGCATCGTCGAAAGGCCACGATGGCGACCACAGTCTCCACAGCAAGCGGGCCAGCGCCCGGCGGTTGACCTCGAGCCCGGCGCGCCCGCGTTCGGTGTGAAAATAATATTGATACCACAACCGATGCTCGGCCGCGGGATCGAGCGGCTTCACCGCGGCCGGGATGTTTTGCAGGTTATAACCGTTGCCGGTAACCAGGCCCGCCACGCGTTCCGGCCACAGCGCCGCGACGATGCAGGCGGCGCGGCCGCCCCAATCGTAGCCGGCCAGTACGGCACGCTTGACGGCGAGTGCATCCATCAGTGCGCGCAAATCGTTGCCGAGCGCCGCCTGCTGGCCGGAGCGCGGCGTTCGTCCGGACAGAAAGCGCGTTGGGCCAAAACCGCGCAGATAAGGCACGATCACGCGGCAGCCTGCGGCAACGAGCGGCGGAACGACGTCGTCGTAGCAGCGCGGATCGTACGGCCAGCCATGCAGCAGGAAAGCCGGCGTGCCGTCCGCTGCGCCGCTTTCCTCGTAGGTGACGTCGAGCGCCGAAGTTCGGGTGTTTTTGATCGCGGCGGGCATCGGGCCGGGTTCCGGAAGCTAGTAGCGTATCCCGATTTAACGGAATCGGGATACGCTACTAGCTGCTTATTTTAGCATGTCCTTTTCGCAAAACCGGTTTCCACTTTTGCGGGACATGTTCTAGCTCCGATAGTCGCCGTTGATCGCGACGTATTCCTTGGTCAGGTCGCAAGTCAGCACCCGGTCGCGGCCCTTGCCAAGCCCGAGCGCCACTTTCAGCCCGATCTCCGGGTTCTTCATCGCCGCCGATACGGCGGCCTCGTCATAATCAGGATCGCGTGCGCCCTTGTGGGCGACGCGGATGCCGTTGAACCAGATCGAAAGCCGATCGCGGTCGGCCGGCTCGCCGGCCTTGCCGACCGCCATGACGACGCGGCCCCAATTGGCGTCTTCGCCGGCGATCGCGGTTTTCACCAGTGGCGAGTTCGCGATCGATAGCGCGACACGCCGCGCCGAGGCTTTCGATACGGCGCCTTCGACCGTGATCTCGACCAGTTTGCGCGCGCCCTCGCCGTCGCGCGCCACCTGCTCCGCCAGGTTGGCCAGCACCGCGTTGAGCGCCTTGCGGAACGACACGAGGCGGGGATCGCCGGCGCGAGCGATGCGTGGCGCGCGGGCCGCGCCGGTGGCAAACGCGAGCAAAGTATCCGAAGTCGAGGTATCGCCGTCGATGGTGACCGCATTGAAGGTGTCGACCACGGCCTCGCGCAGAAGCGTCTGCAACGCCGGTGCTGCGATCGGCGCATCGGTGAAGACGAAGGCGAGCATCGTGCCCATATCGGGCGCGATCATTCCCGCGCCCTTGGCAAAGCCATTGATGGTGATGTCGGTGCCGGCGATGCGGGCCCGCGCCGTGGCGAGCTTGGGAAAGGTGTCAGTGGTCATGATGGCGGCGGCGGCATCGGCATAGCCGTTGGCGGTGGCCTCGGCCTCAAGTTTCGCCAGCACGCCGTCAAAAGCTTGCGCCGGCAGCGGCTCGCCAATGACGCCGGTCGAAGCCAGAAACACTTCGGATACTTTGCAGCCGACGGCCGCGGCGGCGAGCTTTGCCGTGAAGGCACAGGCGTCGCGGCCGCTTTTTCCGGTGAAGGCGTTGGCATTGCCGGAATTGACGACCAGCGCCCGGGCGCGGGCGCCTTTGAGCCGTGCGCGGCACCATTCGACCGGCGCCGACGGGCATTTTGAGCGCGTGAACACGCCGGCGACGCTGGTACCCTCGTCGAAGACAGCGAGCATGACATCGGTGCGGTCGCGGTAGCGAATGCCGGCGGCGCGGGTGGCAAGCCGGACGCCGGCGATCGCCGGCATATCGGGCACGGTCTTCGGGGCGAGGGGGTAAATGGGCGTGGTCATGACTTCTGATCGTAGCACACGCTAAG
>JBAQHW010000002.1:0-23408 GCA_049288525.1 Xanthobacteraceae bacterium | reverse complement strand
TCGACTCCGTCTGAGAACTTTACACCGAGAATGACTTTCGGCAATTGGTTGTGGCCATCGACCACGTTTGACGCATGCCAATCAGGCGACCTCCGCGTATCGCGAGACTTCCCATTCAAGCCGACTTATTCCAACAAGATGGCTGACGACGAACTAATCGAATTGGGTTCCATGTAAAGGCCCAAGCCATCGTTGCAGTCGAAGCCTTTCGCGATCGCTGCACGTTACGTCGGGCATGGAGCACCGGCATAATCCCGACAATCGCGGCACCTACTCCGCGCCATGTCGCAGGTCCAGTTCCGCGAAATGGCGATATTCCGAGAAACGCGAAGGTCATTGCTACATGGGCCGGCAACAACAACCATGCTAGTCCGGTCGGCATGCATTTCGCAAATGTCCATAGCCGATTGCGCGTGCCGTAGAAGATTGCAAAGTCGGACTGTTTTCCGCTTGTGCCGCCGCCCACATGGCGAACAACGGCGCGAGCCGCCTGCCGAATACGCCAACCCGCAAGCCGGAGTCGAAAGCCTAGATCTACGTCTTCGCAATAGGCGAAAAACCGCTCATCGAAACCACCCACCGCATCCCAGGCCATGCGACGATAGAGTGCGGCCGCCGCGCAGGCACTAAATGCTTCGGTTCCATCGTTCACAAGCGAGCGGCGCGGCCAGCCGTAGCCTCCCCGCCAAGCAATTCCCGCTGCATAATAACAATCCCCCAAGCCGTCGTAGCGCGTCGGATCTTCATCCATAATCTGAGTCGATCCGACTCCCCCTGTGTCGGGCCAATGGTTCGCGGTCTCCACAAGCGTGGCCAGCCAGTCTGCTTCAGGAAAAGCATCAGGATTGAGAAGGACGATGAATTCCGATTCCACCAGCTCGGCGGCCCGGTTATTTGCAGATGCAAAACCGATATTTTCCTCACATTGAACGATTACGGCGCCATCCGGGAAATCCGCAGCCAGGGGGCGCTCAGTCTTGCGTGAACCGTTGTCCCACACCACCAATTGGAAATTCTGATCGGTCTGAACGGCGATAGACGCAGCCAATCGGGCAAAAAATTTACGACTATTGTAGGTGATGACAATGAGCGCAGTGCGCGCTGCCGGCTTTCCTACTTCACTCACCTCGCACCCCGACGGACGGCGTGCTTGTCAGCATTTCGCAAAATGTCCAAGAACACGCGCGCCGCCTCCGACGCCTGCAGAGCTACAGGTAGATTTTCATTACGCACCGCGCCTTTCTTCAATCCGATCAAGGCTTCAACGCAATCACCGCGTGGCGTGCGCGGATCGGCACGCCACGGGCCTTCGCCGCAAGCGATAATTGGTTTATTTGTAAGAAGGTACTCAACGATCTTGCTTGGTGGTACATGCATCTTCGGTGACGCTACCATCGCTAAAGCGTCAGCACCCCCGATATAGGCCAGGGACTCATCGTATGGCTTGGGGCCGTGGATGATGACGTCGGCCGTTGAATGTGCCTTCATTTGTTCACGCGCACTCAGGCGGCCAACAAGATGTAAGAGCAGCCGCTCATTTCGGACACGGGCGGCCGTATAAGCGTCCAGAAGACACTCGATGCGGCACAAGGGGTCTGACAATTCAATATTACCCGCATGGACAACATTTACGCGATCTTCAGGAAGAAGGGCTGGCATCGGTAGCGCATTCGGCGAAAAATGCGCTAATACGTTGACGTTGCGCGCACCCAGCCGGCTCGCGTCGTTAGCCACGACCGAATCGACGGCCAAAGTCACGTCGGCATGCGGTAGAATGAACCGCGCTATTGCGGCTTCTCCAATTCTCCGCGCAAGCGAAAGACGCTCCACTCTGTGCGGTCGGTCGAGCCACGTGTCACGAAAATCCGCAACCCAGCGGGTGCCAATTTTCCTCTTCAACCAAGCTCCCGCGACGTGGATCGATTCCGGAGGACTGGTTGTCATAACCCAATCGGGTCTAAAGGGCACAGCACTGACCGCCGCTCTCGCGGCGAGCATAGACCATCTGATGTCAGGATCAGGCCAAAGGACAAATGTGCGCACATGGTCCCGTATAGATTGTGGCCGTCCGTCCGCCATTGCAGTGGACGGGTCTCTGTTGGGATGCGGCACCTCAATGCCCGATTCGCCCTTTTCACCTTGTGGCAGTGTTGGTGTTACCACAAAAACGCGCACGCCGAGCGCTCGCAGTTCCTCAACGAGAAGGCGCGGACGGCGAGCTCCGCCCGAAATCGCAGGAGGGTAATGACGAGCAAGGAGTAGTAAGGAGATCAAAAGCCAATCCTCAAGATCGGCGCAGGGATTACGCTTTTACGACCTTCGACGACAAGTGCACTGGCAAGTTCTTCGTGGCGTTACGCGTATCAACCACAACTGGCACCTGCATCACGAGCAACGCGTAATCGACGTTGTCATGATCGGTTGAAATCAAGGCGCAACTATATTTCGCGAGTTCTTCAGGGGAAAACTCAATCGACCGCATGCCTGCAAATTCCGGATGATCGCGCGTCGGAGGCACCTGTGGAATAAAAGGGTCGAAATAATCCACTTCTGCTCCGCGATCGCGAAGCATTGAGATGAGATGTAACGATGGACTTTCGCGCATATCATCGACGTTCTTCTTATATGCCAGGCCAACCACGAGGACTTTTGAGCCTGCGATCGCTATTTTCAAGCGGCGGCTCATTGCATCGGCCACGGCCTCGATGACGTAGCGAGGCATCCTGGTGACGACGTCGCCGGCGAGTTCGATGAAACGTGTGGTCTCGCCGTGCGCGCGAGCTTTCCACGTCAAGTAGAAGGGATCAATCGGAATACAGTGCCCACCAAGGCCAGGACCCGGATAAAAGGCCATGAACCCAAAGGGTTTTGTCTTCGCGGCGTCGATGACCTCCCAGACATCAATGCCCATGCCTTGATAGACAACCTTCAGTTCGTTGACCAAGGCAATATTGACTAACCGGAAGATATTCTCTGTCAGCTTTACGGCCTCTGCGGTTTTCATGTCGCTAACGGGAACCACTTCAGTGATCGCCTGATAGATGGAAATGGCCATTCGCCGTTCGGCATCCGTATTGGCGCCGACGACCTTGGGGATCGAGCCTGTGTTGAATAGAACGTTCCCAGGATCTTCGCGCTCGGGAGAATAGGCGATGGCGAAATCCTCGCCGGCGCGAAGTCCCTTTTGCTCTAGGATGGGCCGCACGACCTCCTCACTGGTGCCAGGATAGGTAGTGGATTCAAGGACAACCAATTGGCTCGGCCGCAAATGCTGCGCGATAATTTTGGCAGTCGACTCGACGTACGAGATGTCCGGCTCACGGTGAGCATTGAGAGGCGTCGGCACGCACATCAAAAGAGCGTCGGCATCGACCAAACGATGCGCGTCGGTAAAAACGGTCAGTCGGCCCGTCGCTCTCATCGCCTTAATCCGAGCGTCGGGAATGTGCTTGATATAAGTCTTGCCGGCCTCAATGGTAGCGACTTTTTGGGCGTCTACATCAAACCCCAACACGCGGAAGCCGGCTTCAAGGAAAGCCTCCGCCAGGGGCAAGCCGACATAACCCAAGCCCATGATCCCTACCGTCAGATCCCGGGCGGTAGCGCGCGCGACAAACGCGTCAGCCATGGCATCGCCCTTCAGGTGCACCTCTAAGCCAGAAGCCGAACCCAATTTTTTTCTCTCCTGCCACCACGGAAACTGCCAACGAGCGCCCTTCACAACCCCAATTCGACACCACAGAACGTATGATCCCATCGTACGGGATCGAGCAGATTACCGCTCCCCCCATCGCACAGTTCGGTTGCCACGCGCCACCCGCACTAGGTAGCCGCTCTGGATTTCGTATCTATCGCCCGACCAGGCACAGACCATGTCTGCGCGTAAAACCTCACCAGCGTGGCTGACCCATCCGATTTGAGTTGCAGGCACCCCAGCCACGAGTCCGTGCGAGGGCACGTCCTTTGTCACAACGGCGCCAGCAGCCACGAAGCAATACTCGCCCAGCGTGACGCCAAGACGAATCGTAGCATTTGCCCCGATCGTAGCGCCCCTTCTTACCAATGTCGGTTCAAACTTTTCCTTTCGACTGACAAAGGCGCGAGGATTACGAACGTTTGTGAAGACGCAGGAGGGACCACAAAACACGCCGTCCTCCAAAGTCACTCCATCGTAGATGCTCACATTATTCTGAATCTTGCAGTCGTCCCCTATCGCGACGTTCGGGCCGACGACGACATTTTGTCCCAACGAACACCGTTTGCCGATTTTGGTGTTGGACAAAACATGACTGAAGTGCCAGACTTTCGTCCCCTCGCCAAGCTCGACGCCTTTATCAACGTATGAAGATTCATGGACAGTGAACCCCGGTGCACCAGTCTTTTCAATCATATTCAATCCCAGATATTTTGCCAAACATAATTCTCGATTTCATACAATCCGTCGGACTTCAAGACAACGAGAATATACTTTCACGCAGCTCGAAGCGCGTCGATCAAGGCGAGCAGTTCAGATGCCATGAATAAATCAACGCGACGGCGACAAAGCCGGCGGGAGAGGCAGCTAGGCTGTTGGGCCATTATATCTTGGCTTATCACGCACCATCGTAACTTGCAGACTTTAGAACGCGAGCCAACCGAACGTTGACATCTTCAAGCAGGCGCTGAAGTTGCGCATGACCGATCTGTAGGGCTTAAAGATGGCTTCACATCTCGATCGAGCAGGGGCTAGGGCTAGGCCTTGATCTGTATTGCGGGCTAGTAAAGTGATCGGATTGAAAGTTACTCCAAAACGTTGCCCTTTTGTTACGCTGCGTTTGGCCCCTGTCGCTCAATCACCAAAATTCTTCTTATGCGCCCCGACAAGGCGAGTTCGAGCATGAATTCGTGATCGGTGTAGCGTAGAAGCCAATTATGCAGCCAAGCGCCACTATCAAAATTTCAGAAACTTCTCACCGCGTCGATGATGTAATCTTGCAAGTCAGCTTGGAGATAGGGATGCATCGGTAAGCTAATGACCGTCTTGGCCTTGGCTTCGGTGACCGCCAATCCGCCCATGCCGCGAGGATAGCCCGCATACGCGGATTGTAGGTGCAGCGGCAACGGATAATAGACTGCGGTAGGAATGCCTTTTGACTTTAGATGCACGGCCAATTTGTCCCTATGCGTATACTCAATAGTATATTGGGCCCAAACTGAGACTCCACCCTCAATCACTGATGGGATCGACGTGACCGCCCCTTTGAGGCCCACGGTATAGCGGGCCGCAACGCGGTTTCGCAGATCCAACTCTTCAGCGAATAACGTCAGCTTTTGAATCAGAATCGCGGCTTGGATTGTGTCCAAGCGGCTATTCCGACCGATCCGCATGTTCATATACTTGGGATCATGGTCAAATTTTGCACTGGCGATGTCAGTCTTCGTCGCCTTGCCGTGTACCCGGAGCGAGTCGACCAGTTCCGCAGTTAGGGGATCATTCGTCAACACCGCTCCGCCATCCCCGTAACAACCCAATGGCTTCGCAGGAAAGAAACTGGTCGTCGCGGCGTCCGCCCAATGCAGAGGGTGGCGGCCCTCAATAGTACAGCCGAACGCCTGCGCAGAGTCGGCGATCAGCTTCAATCCGTGTTTCTTCGTAATTGCAGAGATTTGCGGATAGTCCGCCGGCTGACCAAATAGGTCGACAGCTATCACGACTCTGGGCTTCAGCTTGCCGTCTTTCTTGACACCTTCGATGGCGGCGTCAAGGCTGCCAGGGTCTATATTGTAGGTATCTGGATCGATGTCGACGAAAACCGGTGTCGCGCCGGTCCACGGTATAATTTCAGCCGTTGCCGCAAAGGTAAAGCTCGGGCAGAAAACGGCGTCTCCGGCTCCGATGTCCCAAGCTTGCAACGGCAAAACAAGCGCGTCTGTGCCATTTGCGCAGCTTAGGACATGCTTGGCCTGAGCATAGGAGGCCAATTGGCTTTCAAAGGATTTAACCTCGGGCCCCATGATATAGGCGCCGCTTTCGATCACTCTTTTCACCGCGGCATCGATCTTGTCCGCAATCCGGCGGCGCTGTGCCTGCAGATCGATGAAAGCGATTGGGTTAGCCGGTGCATTCATGACACAGGATCTCCGAGATATTGTCGCGTTTAGTTGATGCTTTTACACTCCAGGTCTATGGAGGCTCAATGCGCAGTTGTCTAGCCTAGATCATATTCAGCCGGGAAAAATAGGAATTACCTGATGTCTTTGCTTGATTTGCTATGAAGGCAATATATTCGACGCACTCAAATCCAAGCTATACCGCAATTTGCGTCGAACAACCGGAAAATCCAAAATGAAGTCTCTCAAATTGATTGCAGGTGACCCGGAACTTAGAGCCATCCTTGATGCGAAGGGACGAGCTGACGGCGTTCCTGTGCCCACAAACGCGAACGCTATACCGGTGCGGCGAATCCTAAGCTTGGCGGAAACCTTAGCGCGTGGTCCGCTTCCGGGCGCTACCGTTTTGGACCTAGCATGCCAAGAAGGTTGCTACGCGATCGAATTTGCACTTGCAGGCGCACAAGCCGTCGGCGTTGAAGGACGCGACTATCATGTGCAAAGAGCCCGGTTGTGCGCAGAGAAAGCCGGTGTTTCGGGCCTTATACGCTTCGATGTCGCCGACATTCGCCACGTCGACGAGAAATCCTATGGTCGGTTCGACATCGTCCTGTTGCTGGGGATATTATATCATCTGGATGCGCTTGACGCAGTAGACACATTGGTGCGGCTCGCCAATTTGACCAACGACCTTCTGATCATTGACACGCATATTGCGCTTTCAAACAAATCATCGTTTGAATTTCGCGGCAGAACCTATGAAGGTACCTACGTACGTGAACACAACGATGGCGATAGTCCCGAACAGCGTTTCGCTCGCCGCCAAGCCTCAATTGACAATACCTTCGCTTTCTATTTCACGAGAGTGGCACTCACGCGCTTGCTCGTGGAGGTTGGCTTTCCAATAGTGGTTGAGGCGCTCGCACCTTTAGATGTGACCAAGCCTGCCGATAGAGCAACCTTCGTCGCATTCAAAAGGCCGGTACGGATGGGACGCTTATACCCATGGGCCGCTGGCCTTTCTGAAGACGAAATCGCCAGTGCGGCTAGGCCATTTCTGCCGCCGCCGCCTAGCGGGCATCGCGCAAAGGTCGCTCATCTCGCTAACGTATTGCTGCGCAAATTTGGCTTTATGCTAACGCCGCATTAGGCTCGAGGGGTCGCTCCCGTTAAGACCCGCAATACTCTGATGGCTTCTGCAGCATCGGTCCGGGGACCGTGTCGGCCGGAGCAAACCTCCAGAAAGTGACGGCACTCCCGCTTTAACGGCTCATCGTTTTCGTAGGGGATGGGCTCAGCCTCGCCTTTCTTAGGCTTCGGTGCGCCGCCTGACATGTCAATTGCATGGCGATAAAGACGCAGCTTCTCTTCTGATTTTGCAGCGCTATCCTCGAACACGGCCATTGCCTTTTCGCCCACGACGACGAGTCGATGCTCTTTAAACGGATGCAGCCACGATACGAATACGTGCGCCCGGCGACCCTCAGCGAATTGCATGTCCAGCCGGTACTCATCGTCAATACCCTTGGTGACAAAGGCGCCGCCACCTCCCGATTGACTGATAGGCTCGGCGCCGAACAACGCCAATAACATCGACACATCATGCGGCGCAAAACTCCATAGCGCGTTTTCCTCGACGCGAAATTTCCCGAGGCTCAGTCGGTGCGAATAAGCATAGCGTAGCGCGCCCAATTTTCCGCTTTGCACTGTCGCTAGTAGCGCTTCAAAGGCGGGATGGTATCGGAGCAGGTGACCCACCATTAAGGATTTGCCCGCTTGTTCCCCAGCCAGCTTCATGCTTTCAGCGTCTGCGACAGTCAAAGAGATTGGCTTCTCTACAAAAACGTGCTTGCCGGCCGCAAACGCTTTGCGCGCCAAATCCGCGTGCAATTCAGCCGGGGCCGCGATCGCCACGCCGGAGATGGTCGTATCAGCCAGCGCTTCTTGCACTGACATTGACTTTACATTGAAGGTTTTAGCCAAGCCGTCTGCAACAGTTGGTATCGCATCCACAACAGAGGCAAGCGCACCTAAATCGGCAAAATTTCGGACAAGGTTTTTGCCCCAATAACCGCAGCCGATCACCGTGACGCGTGGCTTCATCTTCTATCCTTTAATCGGACTGGCGCGGCGGAGCTTGGGGGTTTGTCACCGCAATAAATCCAGGATTGCTTCAACGGTCAGTCGTCCTGCGGCACCTGAACCATAATCAGGAATCTCCACCCGCGGCGAGCGCCACTCGGGGACATTCCAAAGCCGATTCCATCCTGAATCCACTGTCTCAACCCACTCAGTCTCGTCACGCAAAGTTACGCACGGCGTACGGTGGAAGTAAGCCTCCTTTTGCAAGCCGCCCGAATCTGTCATCACCAAATCCGCGCCAGCCAACAGGCCATGCAAGTCAAAATAACCCATTGGGTCGGTAACGATCATGCCCTGCAGCTCGCACCCCACCGCGGCCAGCGCCTTGCGGGTGCGCGGGTGTAGCGGGAAGACAATCAAGCGTTTCCCGGCTTCGGACCTCAGAAAATCAACAAGCGTAGCAAGCCTCGCCGGATCGTCCGTATTTTCGGCGCGATGCAAAGTGCATAATGCGAAGCTACGGCCTTCAATACCCAATGTCTGAATAATTTTCGATCGTGTGGCTCTTTGTTCAATCGCGAACAGAGTCGCGTCAAACATGATATCACCAATGTGCTTCACTCCGTTCGAAATACCCTCGCGCGACAGATTCTTCACTGCGACATGCGTCGGGCACAACAGGAGGGTGCTGACATGGTCAGTCAAGACCCGGTTTACTTCTTCTGGCATTCTGCGGTTGAAAGAACGTAAGCCGGCCTCCGAATGAATTATGGGGATGTGTAACTTTGCCGCCGCCAGCGCACCGGCCAACGTCGAATTAGTATCGCCATAAACAACCACCGCGTCGGGTTTAATCTCGAGCAACGCTTTTTCTATTTTGACGAGCATCCGACCGGTCATCGCGCCATGGCTGCCGCTGGCAACTCCCAAGTGCCGCCACGGGGGAGGAATTTGCAGTTCGTCGAAAAAAACGTCTGACATATTCGCATCGTAGTGCTGACCCGTATGAATGAGTATTTCTTCCAGTTGCGGCTCCGCCGCGATAGCGCGACTGACGACCGCGGCCTTTATGAATTGCGGCCGCGCCCCGACGATAGTGACGACGCGACGCGTCACTAACCGAGCTCTCGCATACTTGCGCCAAAATACCTGCGTACGCCCGGTACAAAGTATGCGTGCTGTTGTATGCAGCGCAAAATGATTTCGCGATTAGCATGTGTCCATTCGACGGTTCGTTTCAACCCTTCTTCGTGAGAAACTTCCGCGGCAAAACCAAGCTTATCTCTAGCCTTGCTCGGGTCGCCGAACCTCTGGCCTGAACGATCCCAGTCACGGGCCGGCGCCATGGCGATCGGCGTGTGATTGCCAGTCAAGGTGTTTATACGCTCGGCCAATTGCGTTATGGTCGTCTCTACACCCGAAGCAAGATTGTAAATCCCGCCCGGTTCACCATGAATCGCGCAGGCAACGAGTCCACGCGCTATGTCTTCTACAAAGATGAAATCGCGGCTGGTGACGCCGCCATTTTCGACCGGCAGCGCCTCCCCATGCAGAGATTTCCAGATAAAGGTCGGAGTAACGTTGCGCCACACCGTATGCTGGGTGCCTCGCCAACGGCCTGCTCCCAAAATTTCGCCGGGGCCGTATACGTTTTGGAATCGCGCCTTCACAAAAGGCATGCGGTGTCTGGCAAAATAAAAATTTCCGTACATCTCGCCGATCAGTTTTGAGATCGAATACGGGCTATCATGAAAAAGTGACACTGGCGCATCTTCTTTGGTGGCCGTGGCGCCATCAAACGTCTTCTCGGCCACCGCGCACCCCGCGGCCGCGTACACGACCTTCTTAATCGATGTTATATCCTTCAAACGGTCGAATAACTTGAGGCTAGTCATAGTGTTGTTGTCATGATCCGCGAGCGGGTCTGCAATCGAGGATTGGTTGCCGTGGAAACACGCAAGATGCCAGACATAATCCGTATCCTCCGGGATGACACGGAGGGCATGCTCATCAGTGACGGGGCGGACGATAAGCTTTATTCTGGCATCGTTTGGAACATTGAGCGGATCAGCCGATAGCAGATTGTCGATAATTAGGACCTCTGCGACGTTCGACCGCAGAAGTTCGCGTACAAGATTTGAGCCCACGAACCCTGCTCCACCGACGACCACCGTCTTGCAATTGCTTATGCCGCTCATGCTCAATCCGCCTCCGGAATTGGTTGTGCCTGAGTTTGGCGTATCCGAGATCAATGCGTCTTGTCGGGCGGCTTCAAGTGACTGAAAATTGCGGTCACACCGTGCTTATCGTACCATTTGAGCGTGCGTGAGACCGTTTGCTCAAAGTCATATTTGGCACGCCAACCAAAAGCTTTCGTGGTCTGCGCCGGATCCAACACAACCGCGGGGACATCATCAGCGGCAGGATCAACGTCCAAAGGCGGCTCTTTAACTTGGATGCCAAAGTGCGCTGCAACTAAGTCAAAAATCTCCCGAATTGTGTGGCCGGTTCCGGTCGAAACATTAAATACTCCAGTAGTCGCGCCCGGCGCCATAGCAAGATCGACAATGGAAAAAAAGTCTTCCATGTCGACAAAGTCTCGCTCTGTGCGCGAGCAAAAACATTTCTGACCAGCGCTGAGACGCTTGTAAAACGTCGGAATCGGCCCGATTGCTAAACGTGGTCCAGTGACGTTTGCCAGCCGCAAAGATACATACGGCAAGCTGGACAACATCAGATAACGCTCGCCCGCCGCTTTGGAAATTCCATAGCTTGTAAATGGCCGAACGGGGTGATCGACAGGGATCGGAATGTTGTCGGGGCGTCCGTAGGCTAGCGCCGTTTGGAAATTTAGAAAGCGTTGAACGCCCGCAGCGAGCGCTGCTTTCATAACGTGGATAGACCCTTCAACATTAGTCCGAGCGTCCTCTGCCCAATCGCCAGGATCGCTGTAGGCGGCCGCACAATGCACCACATGCGTCGGATTGAAGTCGCTGAATACGCGGTCGACCAACGGTTTGTCGGCGACGTGCCCTTCGACAATTGTGAGGTTAGCATGGCTTGCCGGCAGATTATCGCGATGACCCGTCGCGAAATTATCAATGATAAGAACAGCGACGCCTCGTTCAAGCCAACGCTCAGCAAGATTAGACCCAAGGCATCCAGCACCGCCAGTCAAAAGGATGCGCATATTCAGGCCCCCGCCTGATCTTTTAGTTTCAGGTGGGTGTATTCTCCGAGCGTGCCGAATTTGGCGTAATAGTCGATAGCTTTCTGAACGAAGTCGTCCAGTGGTGTGAAGGTGAGGGTGCCGAAATCCTCGAACGTGCGGGAGGGATCTAGCAAGATCGTCGGTGCATCGTCTGATCCGAGCGCACGCATCTCCGGGGCAGGGTACTCATTTATTCTCATGGCCTTGACGACAGCATCGTATAATTCCTGAATCGCAATATCGGTGCCGGACGAAAAGTGATAGGCTCCATGTCCTACGCCGTCGGCGGCCTTGATGACCGTGCGGGCGAGGTCTCCAACATAAACAAAATCCCGACGCGCCTTGGTCACAAAACACTTCTTCCCCTCCTTCAAACGAGAATAGAAGACCGGCAGCGGCCCGGAAACGTTACGCGGTCCCACCACATTGGCGAGACGGAACGTCACATAATCGAGGCCAGAAATCTCCAGATATTCTTCGGCAGCGGTCTTCGAAATCGCATAGCTCGAATTTGCTGGAAACTTGTGATGAGACAGCGTAATGGGCTGCTCCAATGGCTTAATACCGTAGCATAGGGCCGTCTGGAAATAAATAAATCGGCTGACACTATTTTTTTTTGAAGCGCTTACAACATTCGCGCTGCCAACGACATTTGTGAGGGCGTCCGAATTCCAGTCATCTGGGTCCTTATAGGAAGCCGCAGTGTGTATAACGACATCGGGCTTAAGGTCGCCGATTAGATGATCAACCATCGCTTTGTCGACGATCGACCCATGTACTACCGTCAGGCGGTCGGCCTTCTCGGGAAGATGCTCACGTCGGCCAGTTGCAAGATTGTCGATCGTTACGACGGTGTCTCCCCTCGTTAATAGCAATTCTGTTACGTGGGACCCGACCTGGCCACAGCCGCCAGTGACAAAAGCTTTCATCCTTCAATCCCTTAGAGACCTATGGAATTCTCTCGATGGCGGGTATTAGATGCCCCAGAAACTGTCAAGCAGGATGCTGCACTTTGGAGTTTCGCCATACGGGCGCGACGCCCGCTCGCCTATGCGTGTGTTCCGCTAAGCGTGGCCTGCTCAAAGCCACGGATGCGTAAAGGCTCGAGTGTAATAGGTACCGATCCACGCATCCACGCGTTGCGGATCGATGTAAGCTCCGTGAGAGCTTTCGAGGTCACGAATCCCGGCGGCAAGACTCGCTTCCAAGGGGACCAAACACGCCCTCATTGGCGTTTGGTCATCTGACGCAGCTAAAACTAAAGGTCCAGCCTCGGCAGAAGTCGTAAAGCTTGCGCACTAGCGACCGTGCGATAAATATGCGGCGTGGGAATCATTCCTGCGTCCATCAACGATACTGTCACCGATTTTCCGAACAGCCCAAGCAAAACGGCCACGTCGGCCGAGTACTATTTGTCGTCACGATCCGATATGAAGGTTAGTCGCTGGCTAAGGATCGGCTGATGGTCCGAATCTCGTGCTCCTTATCGTGGAAGGCTTGGTGCCACATTTCTAATGAGATCAGACCCCATGTCTTGCGCGAGAACTGACCCGCATTCTGAAAATTGGCAAGCACCGCACCGGAATTCATGTACGGGCGCGACCGAGCAGCCTGGGAACGGAATGTGTCTTGGACGAAATCCCGAAGCGGTCCCGAAAACCATTCCTTTAGGGGCACCGGGAAGCCCATTTTGTCGCGCCGATGCAGAATTTCCATCGGCAACTCAGTTCCGAAGGCGCGCTTGAGCAGATGCTTGGTATCGCCACCCGCAAACTTCACATCGGCTGGAACAGTCGCGGCAAATTCGACGAGCGGATGATCCAGCAGAGGTACGCGGCTCTCAAGACCGTGAGCCATACTCATGCGGTCCTCTACGTGGAGAAGTGCCGGAAGGAGGCACTTGAAATCGAAATGCGTCATCTTGTCGAAGTAAGCCTCGTGGCTCACATTGTTTGGATTGTTAAAGATCGTCCGGAACTCCTCGAACACACGATTCTTGTCGAGCGCGCTCCAATCGACCTCTTCCGTCATGTCACTCGATCGGTCGATTAGCCGGAAGTATCGCGAATCGAGATCGGCAAATAACCCCTCTCGCCAAAACTCGCGGATCATCGGCTTGTATTCGCGCAGCAGCCCGAGGTTCGGGACGATCGACTCGATAGTGACCACGTAGCTTCCGCCCTTATAAGTCCCTTCCATGGCTGCCTTGATGCACTGTTCGAAATAGGCCACGAGGTACCGCGCATATCCGCCGAAAATTTCGTCGCCTCCCTGGCCGCCGAGGACGACCTTCACGTGCTGGGCCGCGAGCTCCGAAACCATGAACTGCGGAAAGGAACCCGGGCCAGCGACCGGAAAATCCAAGTGCCAGATCACGTCCCGAAGACGCTTTTCGAAGTCCCTGGCTCCGATATCGGCAACGTGCAGGGTCGAACCTGATTTTTCGGCTGCTAGCGCGGCGTATCGCGATTCGTCGTAGCCGGGGAACTCGGTAAACCGACCATGGAATCCGAGCCGATTCTCGGAGTCGGCTTTAGCGGCCAGGATCGCCATCAGACTCGAATCGATGCCACCGGAGATATAGGAGCCGACCGGAACATCGGCGCGCAAGTGCAATGCCATGCTCTCGTGGAGGATCTCCCGCAGCCGGCGCTCGAAGTAGACGGCGTTGTGCTCCCGATCGATCTCGTAGCGAACATCCCAATAGCGGCGGCACGAAACCGTCCCATTCTCGATGACTAAATAGTGACCCGGCAATAATTGACGCACGTTCTTAAAGAGTGTCCGCTCGCCGAGCGTATATTGAAACGTTAAATACTCCGCCAGGGCGTCGGAGTCGGTCTCGATTTGAGGAAGTAACGGCAGAAGCGCCTTGGCCTCGGACGCAAAATAGAACACCTCTCCGACAATCGCGTAATAGAATGGCTTAATGCCGAAGCGATCGCGCGCGGCGATCAATCGCTTTCGGCGCCCATCCCAAAGGGCAAACGCAAACATCCCGCGCAAGTGCGACAGGAACTTGTCTCCGTATACATCGTAGGAAGCAAGGATCGTTTCCGTATCGGACTCCGTCCGGAACGTCCAGCGCGCAGACAGGGCCGCGCGAAGCTCGCGGTAGTTATAAATCTCCCCGTTGTAAGTGATGACGGAATCGGCTGCCGTAGCCATCGGCTGAGCCGCGGCATCGGTGAGATCGATGATCGCGAGACGGCCGTGGGCTAGCCCGACGCGATGGTCCTCAGAGCACCACACCCCATCGCCATCCGGACCCCGGTGCGCCAACAGATCGTGCATGGCGCGCAGCGCCACCATTGGGCTTCGGACCGGTTTGCCGGAAATGGAAATAAGGCCACTAACCGAGCACATGCGAATGAGACATCCTAAAAAAGCGTTTACGTTCTGCTTCCACTATACGCCCAGACGAGCCCGGATTTAGTTTCTAACCGGCGCAGGAATCGTCTTAAAGCCTCGATAAGCAACGGTAAAGCACTTGGCCAGCCTGTCGAGCTTTCGGGATCGCCGAGTTTTCAATGGGGTAAGCCGTGATGATCTGCGGCACCGCAGTCGACCATTGCGTCGAACAGACACTCAAACGGGCCGGTCTTATCGTTCCGATTCGCCGCTCGTCACGCGGTCGCTCCGAACAGGCGCCCCCAGATGCCGAGGCTGATGATCCGCCACAGCGAAAAATCTACCGGTATGTGTCCCGCAAGCATGCCTTCCGCGTGGGCCTCGACGCCTTTGCGATTGAGTAAGCCGGGATAAAGATTGAGCGTCTGCTCGACACCGCCGCGCACTAGATCGCGCAGGGGGCCGCGGAACCACGCCTCTTCCGGTGTAGTAAAACCCAGCTTGTCGCGGCGGTTGCGCACGGTCGGCGGCAGGATCCCGTCCATCGCCCGGCGCAGCACTCTCTTGGTATCACCGCCGACGAGTTTGTGGCGGTCACCGAGCGCAATGGAAAACTCGACTAGGCGGTGATCCAGGAACGGCACCCGCGCCTCGATGCCGTGCGCCATGGAATTGCGGTCCTCCCAATGCAGCAGCATGGCGAGGTTGGACGCTTGCGTGAGGACCACGCAGAGATCGCCGATGCCTGCAATCGGTGGCAACCCGATCCGCTCGCGCGCCGTGTCGAACGCGCTGCGGCCTAGGTGCGGGCGAAGCACCTCGCCGTCGAGCCATGAGGCATCGTCCGAAGTCTGCCGTTGGCGGCGCAGCCGGTTCGCCGCGCCACGCGGAATCAACCGCAGCAGATACGTGCTCGCCTGATCGAAGAACGAAACGCCATGCCATCGGTGACGCTCTGCCATAGCGCGCAGCAGCGCGGCGAAGCGGTGCTGCTTGATCAGCGCTGCGAAATGGGTCGGAAAACAACCGTGGTAGCCGGCGAGCTGTTCGTCCGCCCCCTGGCCGTCCAGCATGACCTTGAGGCCGGCCTTGCGCGCTTCCGCAAACACGCACCATTGCGCGAAGATGCTGGTACTGCCGTAGGGCTCGTCCTGATGCCAGGTGATGCGCTCGGCCTCGGTAAAGGCATCTTCGGCGCGCGGATGGCACCAATGTGGGACGGTGCCGACACGCTCGACGACGGCTTCCATGAATGGACGCTCGTCGACCGCCTTGACCTCATAACAGGCGCTGATGGTATGGACGCGCGCAGCGCCGCTCGTCACCGCTAATTGGCGCGCCATGAGGCAGACGATTGACGAGCTGTCCAACCCGCCCGACAGGCAAGTGCCAACCGGAACGTCGGAGCGCAGATGCAGCCGCACCGATTCGTCAAGCAACGTCCGGAACCGCTCGCCGGCTTCTTTCTCTCCGATGTCGAGCGTGCCGGATTCCAGAATCCCATACCAGCGCCGGACTGGCAGCACTCCGCCGGGACGCCAATGCCGCAAGTCGAGTCGTACGCAATGACCCGGCTGCAGCTGGTGGACGCCGTCGAACATAGTCTCGTCGGTATGCTCCATAATACCGGCGGATAGGAAGTCGTAAGCTCGCGCTATATTGAGCCGCGCGGCAAAGTCCGGGAGCAGCACGATCTGCTTGATTTCGGAGGCGAACGCTATGCCGGCGGGCGTGTCGTAGAGATAGAGCGGCTTTATGCCGAACCGATCACGCGCCGCGAATACCACTTGCTCCTTGGCGTCCCAGACCACGAACGCAAACATGCCCAGGAGCCGTTCAAGCGCCGCTTCACCCCATTGCACGAACGCCGCGAGCAGCACCTCCGTATCCGACGCGGTGTGAAAGACGTGCCCGCAAGCGACAAGCTCGTCGCGCAATTCGAGGTAATTGTAGATTTCGCCGTTGAAGGTGATCCAATAACGGCCGTCAGCATAGGCCATGGGCTGTGCGGCCGCGTTCGAGAGATCGATGATGCTCAGCCGGCGATGCCCGAGGGCGACCGGTCCGGCAACCGAGTCGAACTCGCGCCAGCCCGACCCGTCCGGCCCGCGATGGGACACCTTGTCGAGATGCGCCCGGTCGGGCGGATAACCAAGTGAGAACCATATGCCACACATGGCGACCGGCTAACTCGTCTTCGCCCGCGCCGCGACGAGCGCGCCGTCATAGGCGGCGACCAAGCGCTCGGACTCGCGCTCCCAGCACAACTCATTGGCCGCGGCAAGCGCGTTCCGCTTAAAACGATCGATACGGTCGGGGTCGAGCGCGTTGATCGCCGCAGCGATCGCCACAGGCTCGACCGCGCCAATAGTTAGGCCGAGGTCGTATTTATGGATCAGGCGCGCCATCTCCGGCAGGTCGGTTGTGCAGAGCGCAAGCCCGGCCATGACATATTCGAAGAATTTGTTCGGCAGCGCGAACTCGTTGTGGAGCGAATGACCCGGCAGCGCAAAGAACCCGATGTCGGACGCCGCGGCTTCCTCCACGAGGGCGGTCATCGGCACGGCCGGGACGAGCCGGACGCGATCCTGCAAGCCGAGCGCTGCGATGCGAGCGCGCAATACGGGAGTAAATTCCGGATTCTCCGGTCCGCGAATCGTCAGCGTGAAATCCGGACGCCACAGCGAAACACTCTCCACCGCAGCTTCGAGCCCACGATTGGGCACCACGATGCCATGATAGAGTACGTCGATGCGGTCGCGCCGGGTCGGACGGAACGGCACCTCCTGATATATCGGGGTGTTGCGGATAGTCAGCGACGGCCGCTTCAGGTCATACAGCGCGTCGAGGCGTTCGGCTATGCCGGACGACACCGCAGAGACCACAACGGCACCGGCGATATATCCTTTCTCGATGGCGCTGACTATGGGTCGCTGAAACAGCCGCCACGCCCTATTTTCCGCATATTCTTCCGTGGCGAATTCATGGGTGTCGTAGCCGTAGATACCCCCATTCTTGCTCGCGAGCCGCGCCGCAACAGGCAACATGGTCCAGTCATTGGCGAGCCAGACGTCAGCGCCGACCTGCTCTGCGCAACGATAGAGATCATGGACAGCCGGAGAACGATCCCAAAAGATTTGCTCTCTGGCCTTCTGCCGCATTATTTTTCCATTAGCTTTTTGACGTGCGCTTTTTTGTACAGATATAAGGACGTAGATAGTGTGACCTACAATTCGTTTGATGCGCCGTTCGAAGAGCTGATGTTCACCCTCATTTGCAAAAAACGGCTTGGTCGTCACACGAAACAGCGAAAGAAGCCGCTTTCGGAATGTGGATCGTTCAGTCGATGCTGGAATATGAGAGGTCGCCGCTCCATTGGGATCATCGCTTCGAGTCAGAATCGGCCAGTCTGGAGATTGCGATTTTGCGCCCGGCAGGCCGACCGCGGTAACGCACCAATCTTTTCGGAAAAAGGCATCCGCTTGTCGGCGCACACGGGGGTCGTCCGCGATCGCCGACAGCGCAAGAACGCATATATTTTTGCTCATTACCGCCCCCATTTCACCTTATCCGCCGCTTACGCCTCCGTTCCGGCGGACTGCAAAAAGCCATCCGAGCCTGGGTAGCTCTCCGAACCGGACTGGCATGAGATTGAGCGTCGCGCAGTTTACAATGCCGCCGATCTACCGCTGGCTGCAGGAACAACGAATCGTCCCGGTTTCGGCCTCCCAAATCAGCTTCGCGAGCAAACCGCTCACGCCGCCGAAAGTCGAAAAACCCAACCCAAAATGACCTCGCCTATGCGTAAACTCAAAGGCATACTATGGTACGTTGAGTTTTCCGCTTCCTCAACCCCTCAGTCGCCGCCCGAGCCACCGACTCACGCGAGCTATTATGGTTGGGGCAGGATCCGGCACGATACTCTCGCGTTCATTCCGGACGAGCTCGGTCTCGTATGCCGTTGTTTCTTCATCCGCCGGTCTCTCGACACGCGCGGGAAACACGACGTCGATCAAAGCCTTAAGCCGGGGCGACTGGAAATCTCCACCAAGAATTTCCGAATTCAGCGCAAACTCCCAGCCACTACGATGCGGGATTGCCTCGAATTGGCCGCCACGCATTTTGCGCAAAATCGGCGCTGAGATGATTTCTGCTCGCGGCAAACCAGGAGCACGCATATCGATATACGCGTCGAATTCGGCAATGAACTGCCTATAGCTGTAACGGCCCGGCTCAATGACATCGTCATAGGCACGCGTCGTCAATCTCTTCAAGTACTCGACATCTTCGAGCTTTTCAAACACATCATCAATGTTGGAATAATCCTTCTTCAGCAAAATGAAGTGTAGCCCCGGTTTGACCACTCCCGAGTATTCGCCCTCGAACAACACGAGAGCGGTCCTCATACGAATCGCCTCGAAAATCTTCGGCGAAACCTGATTCATTTTGACAGGGCCTTCGTGTGACGCGAAATACTTCTCATATACTTCGTCATATGGACGATCCGCCAGCTTTCGCGAGAGCTCGGCTAATTCCCCCGAAAAGTCAAAAATATTCGATCCGCTTTCGGTTCCGAGGGTCGCGCGTGCCGAGCCGATGAACTTGTACCAATCGGCGCCATAAATGCGCGCGTTATTGGTCACATCGATATCAACCGGTATGCCTCGCTCCTCAGCAAGGCGGCGAACATCGACGCCGATAAGATACTTTTCACGCCCCAAAGCGCCGTAGAGTGGCGGCAGCTCCCGCCCCCGATAGGCGATCCGCAGGTGCCGTTTGGCCATCGGCAGGACAAAGCGTTCGATCGATTCATCTTCCGGCACGTAACCGGTTAGCGTACGCACGAATTCGGTCCCGGGAAAGCGCGCGCGCGGATAGACATCCTCCCTGCTTTCTTCCGGTACACAAGTGAACACGGCGTCGAAGCCGATTTTTTCCATCCAGCGCCTTGCGGTCTCGGTCGTATCGTATTCGTCCTGGATGAAAAGGACCTTAAGGCCGCCGTATTCGGCCAGTTTTTTCGCAATTCCAGGGTTGATATAATTCTCCAGCGACAGACGGACGGCGTAATGGACCACGACGACGTCGAAAGTCTCGAGATCCCACGCATCCGGAAACGTATTCGACTCCTGAATTTCGTTGTTCACTGTCCCTGGAACAAAGAAGCATTGATTTTTTGAAAACCTCTTAAAGGCTGAAAGATGCTCTTTAATGGTCATAATGTGATTCCACTTTTCGTCGTGCAAGATAAGCATGTTAAATGCACGATTCTTGATCTCGCGCGCGCGCAAGATATGAGTAATCTCGTCTTGCAGCTGCTGAAAACGGTTTGAGTAAGAATGCTCTCTCGCCAGATCCAGCCGTCTACGAATGACAGATTCCAAAGTGCGAGCAGGCGCGAAATTCCTGATCGCTTCAGTGAACTCTTCAGGCGTCCGCGAGATCTTAACGGCCTCCGGAAACGACCGCATCGCATCGATTTCTGTGCTTACCACCCCGAGTCCACAGGCGATATACTCGAACGCCTTGAGAGGCCAGGAAGCGCGGATCAGCGGATCATCCAGCATAGGTATCAAGCCGACAGAAGATCTCTTCGCCAGCTCCGCGACTTTGTCGACGCTGAGTTCACCGTGATAGACGAAGTTCGGGGATTCAAGTAGCGTTTCAAAATCGTGCCAGCGAGTGTCAACCCTTCCGCAAAACCAGAAATCCCAGTCCGGTAAGTGTTCCATGACGGTTCGTATCAACCGGCAATCGAGCCGCCCATTGATACCGCCTTGATAAAACGCGACCGGCCGATTTGAGCCTTGCGGAACATATTTGTAAGCTCCTGAAGAGTACCAAAATTCGAAATCGCAGCCGTTCGGAATTACCGCGACCCGCCCCTTGTAGCCGCCAATCTTAACGTAATTATCGGCGACGTTCGGCGAGACTGCGACCACCAGGTCGACAATTTTCAGCAGATTCCGAACCCTCGCGACCTGATGATCAGCGATTATGCGGATTTCCGTATTCTGAACGAAGCAGTCTTCCGTAGCGTGGTATATCTTAAAAAGATGCTGAACACGCGAGACATAGTCCAAAAAGTCTTCATTGTATATCCAAAGCAAAGGGCGCTTGAATCCCATCTTTTTTATCGACCGATCGAGAAAGCCCGCTCCCTCCGTGTCGAAGACTTGGCCAACATGCAATATGTTGATGTTATCAATCTCTGTTTTCTCAGATTGGCAGCCCTGCTCCGGCAAATCAGGCTGCACAAAAAGAACGGGAAGGTGCCGCGCAAAGGAGGTGGCGTAATGGTATCTGTTCGAGCGAGGTTCCGTATGCCAATTCGAGCGCGTCAGCATCACGACGCTGTCGAACCGCGCCCAAATGCCAACGTCTCTCTGCAGTGCACCGATTCCCTGTATTCCAGCTGTTTCTTGCATTGCCGTTTGAAGCATGGGGTCACCGGCACCGAGTTTAAATTTCATCAGTCTGAATTCCCAATCATTAGGCTTGACCCGATTGCGGCTCGCCGGATTTAGCAACCGGGCTTATGGCAACTCCAATAGATGTCCAGCCCACAGAGTCGCGGCAATGGCGTCTGTAGCAGCCGATCCCGCGACCAAAACGCGAATGGCGGCTCTCGGTCAATGTTTTCGGTTCTCGCCCAGAATTTTTCGAATTCGGCACAAAGCGACCGCAGGGTTCTTTTGGACACGAACTCCGTCGACGGCGCCAGCGATCCGTCCGCCGAGTGGTCATATTGGAACGTGTCGCCACCGCTGGCTATGCCGGAGCGGCCGGCGAGTTCGCGTACGAAGACGTGAGCGGCAACACGGGGCTGGGTCCATAGCTGCCGATATGAATAAGCGTAATAGACCATTCCAATCAACCGGCCGCCGGGAGCAAGCAAACGTCGGCACGACTCGATTCCTGCGCGCATGTTGCCGGTGTGATGCAGACATCCGATCGCGACGATTGCATCGAAGGCCCCTTCAGGAAATGGAGGATTGAGAATACTGCCCTGCTTCGCCTCGCCGGGTAGCCCCGATTGGCCGAGCCGGTGATTGACCATCGCAACCGGATTGGTCGCAATATCGAGACCGCTGACAATGGCGCCGCTTTCAGCAAGCTTCTGGGACACCGTGCCATAGCCTAGCCCCACTTCGAGCACGCGCTTTCCACGCAATTGGCCCCAGCGAATGTGCCGCTCGAGGTACGGATAGAATCGAAAATAATTTTCGTCGTACCGGCGCAGCGAGTCCATGGAGTTATCGGTGATTCCCCATGCGCGCGCGGCGGTCGAGCCGCACAATTCGTTCCAGAAAGCGGCGTTCGCCGCATCGATTTCAGGTTGCGCCTCGACCATGTGAGCCATCCGTTCCGCCCAGGTGCCGTTCAACATCCGGCTGGACTTATTGGAAGTCGGCATCCGTTCACTGCGGCGGCAGTCCCCGCATCAAACGATGTACATACGCTTGAAACGTTCAGCACATGCGTCAGCCGAATGCCATTTCAATGCGAATGAACCGCCGGTCGCCGCGACATCTAGCTTTGCCTTGTCGAGCAGCAAGTCCTTGGGGACCTCGGAAATTGACTTGGCGGTCTGCTCCGGGCGGTTCCTCCTTCTTCATATGGCAAATCGCTTCCAATCCGCTCCAAGGCCAGGCGCGTTGCGTTTCCATTTACCGAGTTGTTGCTAATCATGAGTTGATGGGCACTACCCTGCCGATGCAATTCAGCGCTGAATGCGTGAACCCCGCGTCAGATGCGGCAAAACATACTGACCGAGAAAACGGAGTCGCCAAAATGGCAAATCTCATTCGATCCCCTCGCCATCTGTAGAGTTCATGGGGCCGGCTTACGACAATAGGCGATCAAGAAAAGTCGGCCGTCACGCTCAGCAAAGTAATCACCGATCTTCTTGCCGGCCTCGTCGAGGGCGTTGAGCGCATCTGCGATGTATGGCTCATATGGTCGCACCCGGAAGGACCGGGGACCTGGACTTTCCACCGTAGGTATCTCCACGTCCCAGTAATCGCCGATATCGACATGCTGAATAAGCTCGAACGCGGCTGGTCCAGCTTGCTCCAGAGCCACAATTTCAAGTCCGGCCACGCGGCGAAGCAAGGAACGCAATGCCCGCTCATTGAATAGAGATACGTGATAGGGCGGCACCACGTTTGGCGACGCGCCGCAGGATACAAATCCGTTTAGCGGCGTAAAATGGGGAACGATGGTGACCAACCACCCTCCCGGCTTGATAAGCGCCGCGTAACTCTCCAAGAACTCGAGCGGCCGAGGAACGTGCTCCAGAACCGCGACGGATGAGACAACGTCGAAAGTTTGACCCTGGTGGAGCAATTCTGTCGGATCGGCGTCGATGACATCGAAATCGAACAGTTCACGCGCGATCGCGATCGATTGCGGGTTTAACTCGTTGAGCGTGACGCGCCAATTCGGCCTCATCCGCTGAATGAGACGCGCAAATGCCCCCAGGCCGCCGCCGACGTCCAGCCATGATCCGGTCGTCCGATTGCCCGCGACGCGCTGGACGACACTTTCGAGCACCTCGCGCGGCGCGGAAAACGGCGTGCCGTCGCCACCCTTTTCCAGCAAGGGCCGTTCGAAAAGCTCGCGGACGCGCGAGTAATAAGCCCCCGAATAGAGCTTGTTCATAATCTCGGGA
>JBAQHW010000001.1:0-15099 GCA_049288525.1 Xanthobacteraceae bacterium | reverse complement strand
AGCCCAACGAGACGAACCCGCGGCCGGCACGGATATTCCCGGGGGTAAGCCCAATCTTTGGGCCAAGGTGACTCTTTTCCGTCGCGTTGCTAACAGTGCGGCCGGTAAATTGCGCAAGCTACGCACGCCGCCATCCGCAGGGAGGACTGATGTTCAAGAAGCCGCATTGCCCAGTCATCGCCATCGAAGAACATTATTGGGACGAGGAACTCGCCAAGACCTATGCCGGCGGCGAGGCGGGCCGGCCGGGTGAGCAGATGACGCGGCTCAACGATCTTGGTGCCTTGCGCCTCAAGGAGATGGATGACGCCGGCATCGACGTTCAGGTCATTTCACACGGCGCGCCGTCGACCCAAAAGCTTCCCGCCGAGACTGCGGCTGCCTTGGCGCGACGCGTCAACGACCGGCTGCACGCCGCGATCGCCGGCAATCCGCGCTTCGCCGCCTTCGCCGCATTGCCGACGGCGGTGCCGGAAGCCGCTGCGGACGAGCTCGAGCGCACCGTAAAGCTCGGCTTCAAGGGCGCCATGCTGCATGGCCTCGCCAATGGTGTCTTTCTGGATCACCAGAAATTCTGGCCGATCTATGCGCGCGCTGAGGCGCTCGATGTGCCGATTTATCTGCATCCGTCGTTGCCGAACGCGGACGTGATGCGCATCTATTACGAAGATTACGTCAAAGACTTCCCCACGGTGGCGCGGCCGGCCTGGGGCTACACGGTCGAGACCGCAACGCTTGCTATCCGGCTGGTCCTCTCCGGCGTATTCGAACGCCATCCGCGGCTGAAGATCATTCTCGGCCATCTTGGCGAGACGCTGCCGTTTTTGGTGTGGCGTATCGATCATGCGCTGTCGCGGCCGGGACAAAAATCGATGAGCTTTCGTGACATTTTCTGCAGCAACTACTACATCACCACCAGCGGCAATTTTTCCAATCCGGCGCTCCTATGCTGCGCCATGGAAATGGGTGTCGACCATATCCTGTTCGCGGTCGATTGGCCGTTCGTGGTCAATCCGCCGGCGACGCAATGGATGGAGGGCGTGCCGCTCTGCGACGAAGACAAGGCCAAAATCCTTTCCAACAATGCCAAGCGGTTGCTGCGAATGTGACGCGCGACGTCATCCCCCGGGCGCGTTGCCGGCGTCGGTTACGTCCGCATTTCTGCAAAGCATTGAAATTACTGAAAAAACCGTCTTGACGGCGCTTTGGCGCCGAAGCCGCATTTTTGTGTTGAATATCACAATCCGGCAGACGTGGAGCGGGTAACGTAGCACCTAAGAAGAACAATCAATTATTCGGCTCCATATGATCGAAAGTTCGCCACGAACGCGACCCAGGGACCGATCCCGCCTGAAGTGGCCGCCAAAGCGCGCAAAGGTGCAGCGCGTGGCGGGCGTCGTCGTCGATCAGCATGTCTCCTGCCCCCAGTGCGGCGACCTGATGCATCTATCCGGCGACCATACGTTCAGATGTAAGCAATGCGGATTGGACGTCGCCGCCGAAGATGCAATCAAAGTCGCGGAAGCTCCCGATGCGAGCTGGAACTGGTCTGCGATCCGGCAGCGTAATTGAGGCGACGGTTGGCTGCGTGTGCCGGCCGGCGTTCTCTCCGACGGCCTCTTCCTTATAAGGCCGGGCGCGCCGCGCGCGCGTCGGCTTTCATTTCATGATTTCGTTGGCGGCGCTCAGGATGGCGGCTGGGAGGGGTATCCCGAAAAACGCGGCAGTTCTCGCATTGACGATGAAGTCGACCTTGACCGATTGATAGATCGGTAGAGTGGCGGCGTTCGCGCCCTTGAGAATGAGTCCTGCATAGGCGCCGACCTGATGATAGATCTCGCCTAGATTGCTGCCGTAACTGATCAGGCCGCCGGCGGCGGCAAATGAGCGGCCCTGAAAGATCGCCGGAATGCGGCGACGCAGCGCCAAAAAGCCGAGATCGGCGGCTCGGCTGTCGAAGAATTCATCGTCGGCGATGACCAAACCACCCGGCGGCGAGGCAGCCAACGAGTCGAAAGCGGCGTCGAATTCGCTCGCCGCGCTGGCGCGGATCGGACGGAGCCGCAGGCTCATGGTGCGAGCCGCCGCGACGACCTCCTGAATCCGAGTGCCGGCGTTGGCATCGGCAGGATTGATCAGAAGCGCAATTTCTTTCGTGGCCGGGATCAGTTCATGCAGAAAGTCCAGGCGCTTGCGTTCGCGACCGGCGGACAAGGCGGTTACGCCGGTGATGTTCCCTCCGGGCAGGTCCAGACTGCGAACCAGCCCGATTTCAACTGGACTTGGACCGATGGCGAAAACGACGGGGATTGCAGTTGTCGCGTCCCTGGCGGCGAGCGCCGCGGGAACGCCGAAGGCAGCGATCGCCGTCACCTGGCGTTTGACCAGATCTGCGGCGAGCGCAGGCAGCCGGCTGTAATCTCCCGCCGCGGAGTGATAGAGCGCTGCGATTGTTTGATTGCGGATATAGCCCTCCGCCTTCAGGCCGTCATAGAAGGCGGCAAGTCGGTCCGCGGTGCTGGCGGCGGCATCCAAAAGTCCGATGACCGGCGCTGCATTGGGCTGGGCGAAGGCGGCGAACGGCGACCCCAGCATGGTGCCGGCACCGAGTGCGATGACCGTGCGGCGGGATATTATCGCACCGCGCGCGCGCCGGCGGGATGGCATCATTTGATCACTTCGCTGGCGGCCGCGGCGAGCCCAGGCGGAATTTCGAGGCCGAGCGATCCGGCGGTCTTGGCATTGAGTGCGAGCTCCATGTCGAGCGGATTCTCAATCGGCAAATCGGCCGGCTTGTCACCCTTGAGAATTCGCGCGGCATAGCCGCCGGCCAGCCGATAAGCCGCCACCAAGCTCGGTCCATAGCTCAACAGCCCCCCCGCTTCGACAAATTCGCGGTTGGCAAACGCCGCCGGCATGCGGCTCCTCGTCGCGAGTGCAACAAGCCGAGCGCGGCCGCTGTTGAGAAAGCCGTCATTGGCCACAACGAGGGCGTCCTGCCGCGCTCGCGCGATCTCGGCAAGCGCCGCGGCGAAGTCCGCCTCTGCGGATGCATTGGCGACGGCGGTACGAACGCCATGCTCTCTGGCTGCGTCGTTGAGATAGCCAAGCTGCACATCGATATTGGGCGCTTGCGGATTGACCAGCACGGCCGCGCTTGTGACCGCCGGCGCAAGCTTGAGCAAATTTCGAAACCGCTCCGCCAACAAATCCGGGGAGGCCACACTGACGCCGGTGGTGTTTCCCTCAGGGAGGCGGAGATCAAATTCGCCGCCGGGCGGCGCCGACGCGGCAACGAACACGATGGGCGTTCGCTGCGTGGATTGCCTTGCCGCCACGACTGACGCCGCGCCGCCCGCGACAATGATCGATGCGCCTTGCTTCAAGAGAGTGAGCACCAGGCCCGGCAGCCGCTCACCGTGTCCATCGCCGAAGCCATAGACCGCCGCAACATCGCGGTTTTCCGCAAAACCCGCCTGGCTCAATGCCCCCCAGAACGCCGCAACTTCCGGGGCGGCCCGCGCTGCCGATGCCGGATGAAGAAAACCGATCACCGGCCGGGATTGCTGGGCCCCCCCGACCCCCGACGCGATCGCCGCGCCGCCAACGAGGCGCAGGAATTGTCGGCGCCGCAGCGCAGCCATGCGGCCGACAGCCTTCAAACGGCCGGTCAATGCAAAATCTTTTTCTGGCATCGCGACAAGTCCGGCAGCGGACGCCGGCTTCTATCACATCCGGCTCTCGCGCCAAGCTGCGCGGTTGTCACGGTAGCGAAATCAACGGCCATTCCCGCTGCAGAATCAAACGGATATACTTTGTGCAGCCGATCGCATAGGCTTTTATCGCCTGCATTTCCGCGCCTGAGGGGGATATGGATTTACTGCGTGCCCTGTGCGCGGGAGTGGTCGCCCTCGTCACGCTGGGGGCAGCCGATGCGGCTTTGGCGCAGGGCTGGCCGACGCGGGCCGTCGCAGTGGTCGTTCCCTTTGTCAGCGGCACCACCGACGAATTCGTCGCTCGCATCGTGCTCGGCCCGGTGAGCCAAGCGCTCGGCCAGCCGTTCAACTTTGAAAATCGCACCGGCGGCGATGGCACCGTCGGCGTCGAATCGGTCGTCAAGGCCAACCCGGACGGCCAGACTTTGCTGCTCAGCAGTTCGGCGATGATCAGCGCAGTTATCCTGCACCAGACGTTGCCTTACGACGTGCTCCATGATCTCGAGCCGATTGCCATGTTCGGTGGCGAGCCGACCATGCTGGTCGGTGCACCGAACAAAGGCTATGCCAGCGTCGCCGACCTTGTTGCCGCCGCCAAAGCCAAGCCGGGCGCGCTTAAATACGCCTCCGTCGGCGTTGGCTCACCGTCGTATCTGGCCGGCGAGCGCTTCCGCCTGGCGGCGGGATTGGACGTCAAGCATGTCACCTATGCCGGGCCGGGCCAGGCACTCGCCGATCTCAACGCCGGCCGCGTCGATTTTTACTTTATTCCCGTGTTGCCGGCGCTGCCGCTGATCAGCGAAGGCCGGGCCGTGCCGCTGGCGGTGAGTACGCCGCATCGGCTGCAGTCGCTGCGCGGACTGCCGACGCTCGACGAGGCGGGTTATCCGATCGGCCAGTATCTCGAATGGGCCGGCCTCTCGGCGCCGGCGAATACGCCGCGCGACGTCGTCGACAAGTTGAACGGCGCGATCGTCAAGGCGCTCGATCTGCCGGCAGTGCATAGCCAATTGCTGCGCACGGGCTTCGAGCCGGCACCGATGAGTACGGACCAATTTGCAGCCTTCGTCACCACCGACCTCGGCGCGATGAAGAAGCTTGCGCGGGACGCGCAAATCCAACCGCTCAATTGATGGAGGCCGACGCTGTATTCTCGCTCACGCGGGAATGAGCGGCGGTCGCGGTTCGATCGCAGAGTCACAATCAATCTAATTAATGCAGCAGCAGGTGGCCGGCCTGGATGACGTGCTGCAAGTGCGTCTCGTTGGCGAAGGCGAACGCGTCGTGGTGGTCGAGATTGATGGCCGCATCGCCGTGCACATCGTGGGTGAGGAGCGCCTGCAATTCCTGCGCCGTCTGCACCTGGGCTGGGTTCTCGTGCTCGACGGTCTCGTGCTGCGGATTGGCGTTCGCCCCGTTGTCGGCACCGAGATCGGCATGAAACACGAAATGATCGTTGCCCGGCCCGCCAATGGACACCGACGCGGGCTGCGTTTCGGTTTGCGCCGGATGATGCGCGTCGGTCTGCCCAGGATCACGGGCGTCGGCGCCGGTCTTATTGTCGGACTGGGTCTGGGTCTCTCTCTCAGCCACGCTCGCGGTGAGATCGGCATGGTTGTCGTGGCTCATGAAGTCGAAGCCGGACCGGACATGATCGAGCGGCGCATGGCCGTTGCTGTCGTCCGGCTGGTCGAGCGCGAGGTTGACATGATGGCCCGAGCCGTCCGGTGTCGCGCTGGCGGTGAAGGCGTCGCCGGAATGCGAGTCCGTGGAGGACAGATTGCCGTTCACGGTGTCCGCTGTTGTGGCCGGGTCGGTCGCAGTCGGCGCTCCGTCATGCGCGGAGCCGGTCGACGGCGGATCGAAGATGTCCGTGCCGCCATTGCCGTCGGAGGCGAAATCGAGCGTCGCGTTGAAATTGTCGAAGGTGATGCTCGCACTGTGCGTGCCGTCCGTCACCGTCAGCAGGCCGGTCGTCGAATTGTAGTTTTCGGCAAATTGCGACGAGTCGTAGTTGATGCCAACAAGGTCGACCACGTCGGAATGCGTTGCGTCGGGCGCTGTGCCGGTGAAGCCCGTAATCTGGCCGGCGAAGGCTTCCGGATCGCTAAGGACGAGCGAGCCGGCGCCACCGGCGAAGGTGACGACCGCGGTAGATGCGGTGGTGATATCGAGGTTGGTACCGGCGGCGATAATGGCTGCGGCGGCCGCGGCGACTACAGGCACCGGATCGAATACATCGGCGCCGACGTTGCCGTCGTAGTTCGCCGACCAGTTGTAGCCATTCGCCGTCGACTCGTTGCCGACCAGCAGGACTTGTTCGGAGTTATTATTATTGTTGTCGGTGACGACGAGCGTGGTTTCGCCACTTACGACGTTGGCGAAGGTGGCGGTGACCGTGAATGTATCGTTCGATCCGGCGCTCAAATCTCCAAGGTCGATGACTTGGTTGGCGTCGCCCTTCGTGATGCCGGAGATGGTGCCGGAGAATGTCGCGGGATTGGCGAGTTCGAGCGTGCCGTCGCCGGTAAATGTAACGTTCTGAGCTAAGCCGGCTTGGAAGTCGGCGATGCCGCCGCCGGTCAGTGTGACCGATCCAGTGCCGCTGACGTTATCGACGACGATCAGCGTCCCGCCGGCGCCTGCTTCCAGCGTGCCGGCATTGGTGACGGTATTGAGCGTATCGATGGTCAGCGTGCCGCCCAACGCCTCGATCGTCCCAGAGCTGTTGGTGAGCGCGAAGTGGTCGTCGGTGCCGTCGCCGATCTGGCCGTAACCGGAGATCGTGTTGCCGGTGTTTGTAAAGGTCTCTTCCACGCCTGTAATCGCGTTGAGGCGCGTACTGATCGTGCCGCCGACGAGCGTTACAGTGCCGCTTTCCGCCAGCGTGAACGTCGAGCCGGTTCCCTCGCCTCCAACGTCGGAGATCGACAGCGTGCCGTCGACTTGGATGTTGCCGCCGTTATTGATTCCATTTGGGCCGATATCGAGAATTGCGCCGCTCGCGGCCTCCAACGTGCCGGAATTATTGATCATACCGGCGTTGATGATCGAGAGCATATCTGTCCCGACAGCGAGCGCTTCGATCGTGCCGCCGTTGTGAATATTTAAAACGTTGGGAGAGGCAATACCGATTTCGCCGTAGCCGGAGATCGTGTTGTTCGAATTCATAAGCGTATCGCCACCGTCGGCGCCGACAGAGCTGATCGCGCCGCCGGCAAGAGTAACGGTACCGTGGCCGGTGAGCGCTAGCGTCCCATCGCTTGGTACCCCCACCACCAGGGTGCCGTCGACCTGAATAGTGCCGGCATTGTCGATCGTGCTGTCGTCGACTTGCAGGATTGAGCCGATCGCCGCTCCCGCTTCCAGCGTCGCGCCGCTGGCATTGGTGATGGTGTTGCCGGTATCGAGCGTCAGAGTGCCGCCCAACGCCTCGATCGTCCCGGCGGCGTTATCCAGCTTCAAATCCGCGTTGCCATTGCCGATCGTGCCACCGCCCGAGATCGTATTGCCGTTGTTCTCCAGCACTTCGCCGCTGCCGGTCGCGGTGATGGCCGCGCCGTTGAGCGCCACCGTGCCAGCGCCGTCGAGCAAAAGCGTGAAGGCTGGATCGGCGTCGCCAGCGCCACCCGAGGGTGACAGGGTCAGCGAAGTCCCGAGCGTCATCGCTCCGGCATTATCGAGCGTGGCGTCGGCGCCATGGTCGGCCTCGACGGTGACGCCGTTGAGCGTCAGCGTCTGGTATTGATCGAGATTGTAGCTGGCGCCCGAAGCGTCGCCGGTGAGGATGCCGCCATTGACCGTGTCGCCGTCCAGCGTAAACGTGCCGCCGGTGACAAGTTCGCCGTTGTTGGTGATGGTGGCGTTGTCGATAGCGCTTGAGCCATCGCCGGTCAGCATGCCGGTCGCCGCTATCGACACGGTGCCGCCGGAAATGGTGCTGCCGGACAGCGTCAACGTGCTGACGGCAGCAGCCTCGACGGCCGCGACCGTGGTGGTGAAGCCCTGCGTGTTGTGATCGGCGTCGGTATAATAGCCGACGATCTCGCCGCTGTCGTTGATCCCATAGGCCTGCGTGCCGGTCGCGCCAGGAACAGCGATCGCATAGATCGTCCCGTCATCGTCCAGGAATGACGTGCTGTTGTAGTCGCCACCCTGGGTGAAACCGACGATCTGCCCCTCGTCGTTGATGCCCTGCGCCACGGCGCCCACAGGCACATCCGCGGCGTCGAAGCCGCCAGCCGGCGTGCCTTCCACGCTGCCCGATGCGTAGGAAATGACGATTGTTCCGTTGGCGCTGATCGCTACGGACGTTGGTGTGTCGGTGTCGGTCGGGTTGAGGACCGTGCCAGTGCCGTCAACGTCAATGATAGGTCGCCCGCCCACAACTCCGACAATGTCGCCGGCATCGTCAATGCCCTCCGCGCCGCCGCCGGCGAAAGCACTGAGCGCAGTGACGTTGCCCGCAACATACAAATAGCCGCCAAAGCCGTCAGCGTCGCCTACAATATCTCCGGAATCGTTTACGCCGCCGGCGGCGCTGATGCCGTCCGGACCGACGTCGAAGTTGCCGACACCCACGATGTAGTCGTGGACCGCGCCGCCTACTCCTTCCGCTCCATCCGCCCCGTAGCCGACGATCTCTCCCAAATTGTTGATCCCCACCAGCGACGTTTGCGCTTCGCCGGGATCGTTGACGGTGGAGTAGGCCAAACCGATTTGAACGGTGCCGCCCGTGTTGTTGATGGTACCGCCGCTATCCGTGACGCCGTCAAGCGTCAGCGTCGCAGCGCTTTCGACCATGATCGCGCCGCTCACATTGGCGCCGTCGTCGATCATGCTCGAACCGGTGATATCGATCTGTCCGGTCAAGGCCGTCGATACCGTGCCGCCGTCGATCGTCGCATGCGACAGTTCGATCTCCGAGCCCGCATCCGCCTGAAGGTTGCCAGTGCCGCCGGTATTGTCGATGACGGTCCTGTCGCCCATGACCGTGCTCTCGATGAGCAAGATGCCGCCATCGGTGGCTTCGAAAGTGCCGGCGTTGGTAACGGTATTACCGGTGTCGATGGTGAAGGCATGGCCGGCAGCATCGGCATCGATGGTGCCAGCCGCCTCGTTGATCAGCGTGGTCGATCCGGAGGTGCCGCCGCCAAAGCCGCCGTAGCCGTCGAACGTATTGCCCTCGTTGACAATGGTCGTGCCGATCGTCGCGCTATTTCCGCCGTTCTCGGTGACCGTGCCGGAGCCTTCGAAGGTGATTTGCGAGAAGCCGATCGCCAGCGTTCCGGCATGAACGATGTGACCGTTGTTGTCGATGATGACGTCGCCTGAACCACCGGGACCGCCGAACGCGCTGGCGCCGGCCCAGGTCAGCGTCTCGCCGGCCTCGATCTGGATGCTGGGCGTCGTGCCGTCGCTGCTGATTGTAACGGCAACATTGTAGAGAACGACGTCGTCGAGCGTCAGGGTCTCGCCGCTCGCAATCACGATCTGGTCGCCCGCGACGGTAGCGTTGCCCTCGATCGTGCTCGGACCGGTGACGTCGATCGTGCCGCTGCCGTTGATCGTGCCGCCATCGATCGTAGTGCCGTCGAGCATAAGCGTCGCGGAACTCGGACCGCCGACAAAGCCTACCGTTCCATTGCCGTCGTAATACGCGCCGAGGACTTGAGCGGCATCGTTGATGTCGTAGGTTTGAGCTCCAGACGCGCCCGGCCCGCCGTTCTCCGTGGTGTAGGTGCCGTTGTCATAGACAAAGCCATGCTCGTTGCCGCTGGCATCTTCGTAAGTGCCGACCACTTCGCCGTTGTCGTTGATGGCTTTTGGATCAGTCCCGCCGTCATTGTTACTAAAAAGGGAGCTGCCCGTGGCCGCCGCCGGATCGTCCAGCGTGGTGAAGGTGCCGTTGCTGTAAACGAAGCCATGCTCGTTGCCGCTGGCATCTATATAAGTGCCGACGACTTGACCGACATTGTTGATGGCAAACGCAATGGTGCCTTCGCCGGCGCCCGTCCCGGCCGAGGGATCGTTGAGCGCGGTGTAAGCACCGTTGCTGTAGAGAAAGCCGGAAATACTGCCGTTAGCCTCGACTTCGGCGCCGACAATCTGACCGGCGTTGTTGACGGCAAACGGGATAGTACCTTGGCGGGTACCCGTCCCGGCAGACGGCGCGTCCAGGGTGGTATAATTGCCGTTCTCATAGACGAAGCCGTGGTTAGCGCCGTTGGTGTCGGTATAGATGCCGACGACTTCGCCGGAATTGTTGATGGCGAACGCCTCGGTCGAGACGGCGCCGGAAGACGGATCGTTCAGCGTAGTGTAGACACCGTTGTTGTAAAGGAAACCCTGCCAAGGGCCGCTTTCGAAGACATAGTCGGTCGCCTGGCTCGGCATGTTCAACGTGTCCGACGGCAGAGTTCCGACGTAGTACATGCCGACGACTTCGCCGCTATCGTTGATGGCAAAGGGGATGGTTCCGGTGGCCGACGGCACTTCCAAATTGCTGTAGCTGCCGCCGGCGTAAAGGAAGCCCTGCAGATTGTAGTTGGCGTCGAAGTAGCTGCCGACGACTTCGCCGGAATTGTTGATGGCAGCGGGGCCGGTCCCGTCGGAAGCAACGTGCGACGACGCCAACGGATCGCTGATAAGGCTGTAACCGTCGCCCCCCGCGAGCGTTATCGTGCTGTTATTGACCGCGACGTCGTCGAGTGTGAGCGTCTGGCCGCCGGCAACCATAACCTCGCCGCTCAGGGTGGCGTTGCCGTCGATCGTGCTCGAATCGGTGACGTCGATCAGTCCGGTCGCCGCGGTCGATACCGTGCCGCCGTCGATCGTCGCATACGACAGTTCGATCTCCGAGCCCGCATCCGCCTGAAGGTTGCCAGTGCCGCCGGTATTGTCGATGACGGTCCTGTCGCCCATGATCGTGCTCTCGATGAGCAAGATGCCGCCATTGGTCGCTTCGAAAGTGCCGGCATTGCTGGCCGTGCCGCCGGGATCGAATGCATAGGTTTGGCCGGCGAAGTCGGCATCAACGGCACCGGCCGTTTGCTCGAATATCAGTTGGCCGTTCCCGCCGCCCTGCGTGCCATAGCCGTCGAACGTGTTGCCCTCGTTCATCACGGTGACGGAGGCGGCACTACTCGAGATTCCGCCACCCTCGCGTGTGACGGTGCCGGAGCCCTCGAAAATATCCAACGCGAGGTTCGACGCCACCGTGGTGAGATAGACCATGCGGCCGTCGTTATCGTAGACGACCGCGTTGCCGTCGAGAGAATCCGTTCCGGTGTAAGTTAGAGTCTGACTGGCATCAATCTGGATGCTTGGCGTCGTGCCGTCACTGCTCACCGTCACCGCGACATTGTGGAGAACGACGTCGTCAAGCGTCAGCGTTACGCCGCTCGCGATCGTCAGCGCGCCCTCGTCGAGCAGCGCGTTATTGATGGCGCTGCTGCCGGTGACATCGATCGTGCCGTTGTTGCTGATCGTGCCCGGACCCGAAATGGTGGCGTCCTGCAGCGCGACGGTGACGTGCGTTGCCACCGTGATGGTCCCGCCATCCTGGACGGTAACATCGTTGATTGTTACGGAGGATTCGATCGTCGGACTGCCGCCGCTGAGAATGACCGCGGTCTGGCCCGCCACTGGCGCAAAGCCATCGCTCCAGTTGCCGGCCGTCGTCCAACTGCCGTCGTTCGCGCCATCGGTCCAGATATCTGACAGTTGGCCGTAATTGAAATTGCTGACGATCTGGGTCGACTGGCCGCCGCCGTTTCCAGCCGAGAAGCCGACATAGGCGGTGTCCGAGCCGAGAATGCTTTCAAGATTTTCCGTGTAGCTGGTTGAATAAGTCACACCGGTGACCAAATCGGTCAGCGCTTCGGTGAGGGTGCTGCCGTTGTAGGACAGCACGACCTGAATCGTGTCGCCGCTATCCGCAAAGTCGACGCCGCCGGTCGGATTGTAACTCCCGGTGCTGCCGTTTGTCGCGAAGTTGGTGCCCGGTATAAGCGAGCCGCCCTGATCGTAAAGATTCAATTCGACGGCGGCGCTCCGGGAAATCGCGGTGCCGCCCCTGCCGTCGGTGGTGTCGTTCGGGCCGTAGCCGAGCTCACCGCCGTCCGCGCCCAGAGCGCTGAGCCCGGCACTCGAATCCTGGAGGATGAAGGCAAATCCGTCCGCCAAGCCGCCGCCCAACGGCGTCGCTTGATAGTCGAACGATGCGGTGAAGCCTGCGACCGAAACCTTGGTGCTGTCGAACCAGCTCGCGGCCTCGGTGGGAAGGTCGTTCGTCAGTTGCAGCGTGTTGCCGGCAGGGCCAATCTGCGGCGCGTAGTGGTCATATTGAGTACTTTCTTGATTGATCTGCCCGTCGTTGAACGAGATCGCGTTGAACTTCACATCAGTGCCGGGATTGCCGGCATTGAGCGTCGAACTGTCGCTGGCCAGCGCAAATTCGCCCTGCGCGTAGATGCCGTCGAGGTTAAGCGACTGCTGCAGCACGCCGCTGTCGTTATAAATCGCGAGCGTGCCTTCACCGCCGCTGGTGGTGCTCGACTGCGTCCACACTGCATAATCGGACGAAGCATAGCTCAGAGTGCTCAGATCGATCGTATCGCCCGAGCCGTAGCCGGTGATCGAGCCGGAAAAGTCGGTCGGTTCGGCGATTCCCAGCGTTCCGCCCGCGCCGGTTACGAAAATCACAGCGTTGGTTGACGACGATTCAAACAAGATGTTGCCGCCGTCGATGACCGCATTGCCGCCGCCCGTGACCGCACCTTGGAGGGTGATCGTGCCATCTTGGGCGACGATACCGAAATCAGGACTGCCTTGGCTCCAGACCGCGGTATTTTGAATGGCGCTTTCGATGTCGAACCCGCCGGTACCGTTGGAAACGATAAAGCCTTCGTTGGTAAACGTGCCGCTGCCGGTGTCGATGGTGATGCCGGAGCCCGACAGGTTGCTGGCGATTTCGCTTTGATTGTCGACGCTGAGCTGGCCGTCGCCGATGAGGCCGGTGCCGGAAATGGTGTCGTTGACGTCGACCAGCTTGGCGCTGGTGCCGTCACCGGTGATGATGCTCTGGCCACCGGCAAGGCCGAGATCGCCATCGCCACTCAGCGTAACGGTGCCGTCAATCAGCAGCGTCGCAGGACTTCCGGCGGTGCCGTTCACCGTCAGCGTGCCGCCATCCTGAACGTAACCTTGCAATTCGAGCGCCGTCCCTGCGGTCACGTCGAACGAACCGGCAATCGCCGCGACGTCGTTCTGCGCCGTGCCGTCGAGAATGCTGGTCGATCCGGCGCCGGTGGTCTCAGCGGTGCCGCCGTTCGCCGTCACCCCGACGGTGGCGCCGGTCAGCGTCACGCCGTCGAGCGCGACGACCGCGCCGGCGCCGTTCGCCTCGATAGTGCCGCCGCCAATGATGCTGGCGCCGTCGAGCGTCAGCATCGCGCCAGCGGCAACCATGACGGCCCCGCCCAGCGTCGCAACGCCATCGATCGTGGTATTGGCGGTGACTTCGATCGTGCCGCTGTTGATGAGTGTGCCGCCGGAGATCGTTGCGCCGTCCAGCCAGAGAGTCTTACTGCCATCGACTTTCACGATAGAGCTGGTGGGACTGCTGTTGGTCAGCGTGCCGGAATAGGTCACGTCATCGAGGGTCAGCGTCGCATTGCTCTGAACCGTGACGCTTCCGTTCAGGCTGGCGTGATCGTCGATCTCGCCCGGTGTGGAAACGCTGATACCGCCGGTGTTATTGATCGTGCCGCCATCGATGGTGGCGCCGGCAAGCGTAAGGCCAGCGCCGGTGACAGCGATCACGCCTTTATTGGTGATCGTGCCGCTTTCCAGCGTAACTGTGTTGAATGTCAGCGTCGCACTAGCGTCGACGGTGACCGCGCCATTGACGGTGAGCCCGCCGTCGAACGTCGCGCCATAGTCGGGCCCCGTGCCGCTGCCGTGCTGGATTTCGACCTCGCCGGGTCCGTTGACGCCGATCGAGATCGTGCCGTCGCCGCTGATCGTCGTCCCGTCGGTCAAAACCAGGTCGACCGAGTTTTGTACTGCCGGGTCGACCTGAATCGTACCTGAGTTTTGGACATCGACGCCGTCAAGCGTGGCTCCGTGACTGCCGGAGCCGTTCTCGATGTAAAGCGTCGCACTGCTATTCACGGTCAGCGCGCCGCCAGTCACGGTCGTGCCGTCCTCAAGCGTCAGCGACGCGTTCGATTCGACCGTGATCTGAGCCGCGGAGTTGTTCAGGCTTACGTCGCTGATCGTGGCAGCGCTTTGTACGTCCATCGTACCGTTGTTGACGACCGTACCGAGGCTGTTCGCGCTGGAAATGGTCACCCCGCTACCGGAGTTGCCGAATGTCAGCTTACCGCTGACAGTTATTGAGCCATTGTCGGTAATCTGCGTGTCAATTAGCGTCGAAGTGCCGCCGCCGAAGGTCAGGGAGTGACTGGATTCGACAATCACGCTGCCGGCACTGATCGTGCCGCCGCCCTCGAAGGTGACCGCCCCGTCGACATCGATCGCGCCGCTGACAGTGCCGGTGCCGCTGATCGTGTCGGTATCGTCGAGCGTGAGAAGCGCGCCTAACGCGACGCTGATCGTGCCGGTGTTGTTGATGGAGGCGCCGTCGAAGGTCGCACCGGAAGCCCCACTGGCAGTCGTTCCCACCGTAAGCGTGGCAGAACTGCCAACGGTGATGCTACCGCCAATCGCCACACCGGACAGGGTGACGCTGGCGCTGTTTGCGACCGCGAATGTGCCGGTATTATCGATCGTACTGACGCTGCTGCTACCGCTGGTGATCGAACTGGTGCCGCTATTGCCGCCGAACGTCAGCGTGCCGCTCACCGTCATTGAGCCGTCGTCAGTGATCTGGGTGTCGATCAGCATCGAGGTGCCGGTGCCGAAGGCCAGGGAGTGACCGGATTCGACAGTCACGCTGCCGACGCTGATCGTCCCGCCGCCGTCGAAGGTGACCGTCCCGTCGACATCGATCGCGCCGCTCACGGTGCCGCCGCCGCTGATCGTGTCGGTTCCGTCAAACGTCAGGATCGCGCCCGAACTGACGCTAATCAAGCCAGTGTTATTGAGAGTGACGCCATCGAACGCGGCGTTGGTGCCACTGACAGCGATGTCGCCAGTGACGCCCGTGGTCGAATTGTTGACAATGCCACCGCTGATAGTGACGCCGGAGAGATTTAATGTCGCGGAGCTCTGTACCGTAATAGTGCCGTGGCTGTTGTCGACCGCGCCGTCGCTCGCCAGCGTCAGCACGCCGCCATTGTCGATGGCGATGGTGCCGGAGTTGGTCACCAGGCTCTCGGCGCTGATGGCGTTGCTGCCGCCGCTGACCTCGACCAGC